>NZ_JBHXFL010000002.1:181018-396864 GCF_042724095.1 Streptomyces sp. NPDC127100 | reverse complement strand
CGGGGGCGGGCCCCGGCGGGGGGGCCGAACGTCCTAGGGGGCGGGGGGGGCCCCCCGCCCCCCCGCCGCGCCTCTTGCGTGTCTGCCGCTACGGCGTCAGCGCCGGCCGGCCAGCTTCCAGGCGGCCGGCAGCACGCCCATGGCCAGGGCGGCCTTGAGGGCGTCGCCGATCAGGAACGGCGTGAGGCCGGCCGCGACCGCGGCGCCGAGGGACATGTCAGCGGCGAGGGCCAGGTACGGGACGCCGACGGCGTAGATGACCGCCTCGCCCAGCAGCATCGTGCCGGCCGTGCGCAGCACCGAGCGGTCGGCGCCGCGCCGGGCGAGGGCGCCCACGACCGTGGCGGCGAGCATCATGCCGAAGACGTAGCCGAGGGACGGGGCGCCGGTGCCGGAGCCGCCCTCCGCGAACCACGGCACGCCCGCCATGCCCACCAGCGCGTACAGCGCGAGGGACAGCAGGCCGCGGCCGGCGCCGAGGGAGGTGCCGACGAGCAGCGCCGCGAAGGTCTGGCCGGTCACCGGCACCGGGGAGCCGGGCACGGGCACCGCGATCTGGGCCGCGACGCCGGTGAGCACGGCGCCGCCCGCCACGAGCGCGACGTCCCGGACTCGGGAGGAGGGGAGGAGGTCGGCGAGGACCTGCCGGGTGCGGACGGGGACGGCAGCGGTGCTCATGGGGGACTCCGCGGTGGTGTGGACATGTCGGGACACCGCGACGCTATCCCAGCGGGCCGGAGCCGATCACGAGCAGCGCTCGACAAAGGCTGGATCGGGGACTTGGTGGGCTCCCGACAAAGAACGCCGGGCACGCCCGTTCCGGCGTGATACCGGTCACTGAGGTGGGGAGGTGAGCGTCACCGGAGACCGGGAGCGACGGCTGTGGGGTCCCGCCAAACACCTCGGGGCACGAGGGGCCGGGGAGGAGCGGCGGACGTCCGGACGGCCGGCGGGCTACTGGACGATCACGTTCCGTATCGTGGTCGTCCGCATGGTGGGCAACCGCTGTCGCCGCCCGGCGGCACCGCCCAGACTGTGGGCGTTTTACCCCCGTCCCCCCACGCATTGGACGAGCCGCCAGATGCCCGAAAGCACCACCACCGAGGCGCCGCCCCAGTCGGACGAAGTCTCCCTCTCCCACGGCCTCAAGCAGCGCCATCTGTCCATGATCGCCCTCGGCGGAGTGATCGGTGCCGGGCTGTTCGTCGGTTCCGGGGCCGGCATCGCCGCCGCGGGGCCGTCGATCGTCGTCGCCTACACCCTCTCCGGTCTCCTCGTGATGCTGGTGATGCGGATGCTGGGCGAGATGTCCGCCGCGTATCCCTCGTCGGGCTCCTTCTCCGCCCACGCCGAGCGGGCGATCGGCCCCTGGGCCGGCTTCACCGCGGGCTGGTCGTTCTGGGTGCTGCTGTGCACGGCCGTCGGCCTGGAGGGCATCGGCGCCGCGCAGATCGTGCACGGCTGGCTGCCGGGCACGCCCGAGTGGGCCTGGGTGGCGCTGTTCATGGTGGTGTTCTGCGGGACGAACCTGGCCGCCGTGAAGAACTTCGGCGAGTTCGAGTTCTGGTTCGCGACCCTCAAGGTCGGCGCGATCTCGCTGTTCCTGGTGCTCGGCGTGCTGGCCATCGCCGGCGTCCTGCCCGGCACCGACTCCCCCGGCGCCTCCCACCTGAACGACTTCCTGCCCAACGGCGGCAACGGCCTGATCATCGGCCTGCTCGCCTCGGTGTTCGCCTACGGCGGCCTGGAGACGGTCACCATCGCCGCGGCCGAGTCGGAGAACCCGGTCAAGGGCGTGGCGAGCGCCGTGCGCACGGCGATGTGGCGGATCGCGCTGTTCTACATCGGGTCGATGGCGGTGATCGTCACCCTGGTGCCCTGGGACTCCGAGGAGGTCGTGGCGAAGGGCCCGTACGTCGCCGCCCTCGACGAACTGGGCATTCCGGGTGCCGGCCAGCTCATGAACGTCGTCGTGCTGGTCGCGCTGCTCAGCGCGATGAACGCCAACATCTACGGCGCCTCGCGCATCGGCTACTCGCTGGTCGAGCGCGGCCAGGGCCCGAAGGCGCTGGGCCGGGTGTCGGGCGGGGTGCCGCGGATCGCGGTGCTCGTCTCCTCCCTCTTCGGCTTCGGCTGCGTGCTGCTCAGCTACTGGCGGCCCGACGACGTCTTCTCCTGGCTGCTGAACATGATCGGCGCCGTCATCCTGGTCGTCTGGATCTTCATCGCCGTCTCCCAGCTGCGGCTGCGGCGCCGCCTGGAGCGGGAGGCGCCCGAGAAGCTGGTCGTGCGCATGTGGGCCTTCCCGTGGCTGACCTGGGTCGCGCTGGCGGGCATGGCCACGGTGTTCGTACTCATGGCCCGAGAGCCGGACACGCGGGTGCAGCTCTACTCGACGGGCGGGATGACGCTGGCCCTGGCGGCCGTCGGCTACGCCCGGCAGCGGCGACGGGCCCGCGCCTAGCCCTCACGGCTCCTTCCGTCCGGGACGCCCCCGCGGCCCCGCCGAGCCGAAGCCCGGCGGGGCCGAGAAGAGCCTGCCCCCGAATCGACCGACGTCGTGACCGCCGGCCTCCCCGGGGGCTCATGGCGCACGGCGGCAGCCGTCAACCCACCGAGTACCCGAAGTAGTCGCCGTTGGCCGGGAGTCCGCCCTTGCCCGGCTGGTACGTGGTCGCCGGCAGGCTCGTACCGCCCGGCACTGCGTTCGGGAAGGGCAGGACGTGCAGGGCTCCGGTGGCGGCGGGCCCGTAGGGCATACCGGCGTAGAGGTTCCGCGGCGTGAAGAGGATGCTCGTGCCGAGCTTCTCGCCCTCACCCGGGGTACCGGGGATGCCGTCGCCGTCGCCGGCCTCGATCCACAGGTCGTTGGCGCCTGCCGCGTCCATCAGCGAGAAGGTGTGGATGGCACCGGCGTCGGTGAAGCCCGCGAGGTCCTCACCGGGTGAGCCCACGGCGATCTTCAGGGTGGCGGCCGAACCGACCTTCCGGGGAGCGGTGTTGACCGCGCTGAGGGAGGCGCCCACGGAGTCGCCGGCCTCGATGGTGCCGGAGCGGTCGTCGGTCGCGGAGCCCTGGTTGAGCGCGTGCAGGTAGTCCCAGGTGCCGTTGGCAGCGAAGTGCACGAGTACGACGTTGCCGGCGCCGGCCGCCTGCGCGGCGCCGGTCTCAGGGGCGAGGGCCTCGCCGGGCGCGCCGATGGCGAGGATCGAGTCGGTCGCCGCGGCCGCACCGGACGGGCGGTAGGCGACCAGCGCGAGGGCCTGACCGAACTTGTCACCGGCCTCGGCGGCGCCGCTGATCTTCTCGTTGTCCTGGTCCAGGCCCGCGACCACGGTGGGCCGTCCGGCGGCGTCCAGCTTGTGGCTGAGCACGGCCAGGTTGCCGGCGTTCGCGTTGTCGCCGATGGCGTCGCCGGGAGCGCCGATGGCGATGAAGTTGGAGTCGCCCGCGACGGACGTGCCGAAGGCGTCGTTGGCCTCGGCCGCGCCGGGGACGTCCGCCGTGTCCTGGTTGATGGCGATGTTGGTGTCGCCGTGCACGTAGAAGGCGGCGCCCGCCTTGGCGAGCGAGCCGAGCGCCTCGCCCGGCGTGCCGATCAGGATCCACGGCTCGCCCGCGGCGGTGGTGCCCGCGGCGAGGGAGGCGCCCATCCGGTCGCCCGTCTCCGGCGCGGAGCCCTTGATGGAGCCGTTGCCGGAGCCCTGCTCGAAGTGGCGGGTGGCCGGGCCGCTGCCGAGGCCGTTGCTGCCCCCGAACAGGATGTCGACGAGGCCGGCGTCGACCGCGGTGCCGACGTTCTCCTCGGACGCGGAGACGACGAGGTCGGTGTAGCCGTCCTCGTTGTAGTCGACGGTCGCGAGGTGGTTGCCGAAGTGGTCCCCGGCCTCGGTGCCGCCGGGCACCCAGTCGAGGTCCTGGGTGATCTCGGCGGTGCCCTTGCCGCCGCCGTGGACGACGCGGACGAGACCCGCGGTGGTGTCGCCGCCGACCGTGGCCATCGGGTCGCCGATGGCGATGTCCTCGACGGCGTCGCCGTTGAAGTCGACGATGCGGGTCGCGCCGACCGCCGCGTCGATCCAGGAGGCGAGGTCGTCGACGCGCGCGATGACGCCCGCGGTGGAGGTCTGGGTCTCGTCGGTGCCGAGGCAGCCGCCCTGGAAGGACTGGCTGTTGAGGCCGACGAGCTTGCCGCCGGAGATGACCGGGCCGCCGGTGTCGCCCATGCAGGCGGCCGCGCCGCCCTTGCCGGTGACGCCCGCGGAGGTGGCCGCGGTGGAGTCGACGGTGTAGGTGCCGGTGTGCAGTTGGAGCGGCGCCCACACGGTCTTCGTACGGCCGTAGCCGGCGAAGGTCAGCTCCGCACCGGCCGCGGGCGCGGTGGTGGCGAGCTGGGCCGGGACCACGTCGGTGACGGGCCGGTTGAGGCGGGCCAGGACCACATCGCGGTCCGTGCGCGGCACGATCTCGACGACGCGGCGCTCGGCGCCCTGCGTGCCGGAGAGGTCGGAGCGGCCGATGACGGCGGTGGTCGCCTTGGCGGGGACGCCGGCCGGGACGGCGAGCGAGGCGGCCGGGTTCTCGGCGAAGCAACTGGCCGCGGTGAGCAGCCATTCGGCGTCGACGAGGACGGCGGAGCAGCCGCGGTCGTGGTCGCCGATGGTGATCTGTGCGGTGTAGGCGTGGGTGGTGTCCGAGCCGGCGACCGGCGTGCCGCCGGTGATGGCGACGGCGGGTGCCGCGCTCAGCGCGAGCGACCCGGCGGCCACGACCGCGCCGAGCGCGGCCAGACGGGGACGTCTGATGGAAGACATACGAGTGGTTTCCTCAATCACGGGGCGATCCCGGCTAGTTGTTGACGCGGATCTCGACCAGGACGTGCTCGCGGCCGTCGACGGACTCGCCGACGCCCTTCCACGTGTCAGCGGGGATGTCGTACTCGACCTGGTCGCCCTCGGCGGTCATCTCCAGGTGGGTGTTGGTGGAGTCGTCCGTCTTCACCCCGTGCACCGCGGGCAGTTCGAGGGTCAGGAAGCCCTCGTCGGCGGTGACCTGGAAGCAGACGTCCTCGTGGTCGCGCGCGAGGAACTGCAGGAGGTTGCCCCCGCCGGCGCAGTCGGCGAGCACGATGTGGCCGTCGCCGCGCTTGAGGACGACGTTCTGCTCGGCCAGGATCTTGTCGGCGTTCGGGTAGTTGTAGTCCTCGACGGCGTAGCCGGGCGTGCCATCGGCGACGGCATGGGTGGCGGACCCGGTGGCGGCACCCGCGCCGCCCTGGGCGAGTACGGCCCATGCCAGGGCGCCGGCGGTGGCCGCGGCGCCCAGAATGCGCACGAATGCGCTGCGTGACTTCATCACAGTCCTAAAACTCGGCAGTTCTTCGGTTCAAGTCCCTTATCGAAGCGGGCAATTGGCGAGCGCGTCCAATACCGGAAACGGACGGAAACCGGATAACCGGCGGGTATGGATCGTGATCCGCGTCACACCCGAGAAGGGTTGTGGCAATCTCCATAACGACTTCGCAATAGCTCGCCGTGCGGCCCGCCGAGAGGCGCCCGGGAAGGAGAGGGAAAGGGCGCGAAGGAGAACTTCGCACCCTTTCCGCCCCGCGCCGTCAGATCACTCAGCTCGTCTTGTTGAGCTCCTGCGTGACCGGCCCGTCCGGATCGGACTGGAAATACAGCGTGTCCTGATCGTCTACATAGAGCTGGATTCCGGCGGTCTTGCCGAGCGCGCCGTCCTCGACGCCCAGGTACACGAAATCACTCGAAGTTCCCGGGTCCTCGTAATCCCAGCTGCCATGGAAATCGACCGGATCCGCGCCCTCGCTCGTCGTCACACCGGTGGCCGTGAACGTGCCCTTCGCCGAGAGCTCGATCCGCCCGCCGTCGTCGGATCGGTACACACCGGGCAGCTTCTCCGGGTCGACCGCCCCCGAGCACCCCGAGACGAGCACCGCCGAGGCGGCGAGTACGGCGAAGAGCCACCGTTCGCCTGTCCTCCTGCGTGTCACGGGCCCAGCGTAACGTCGAACTCGATCACCTGGGTCTTGGGCGACATCGGCCCCTCGTCACCGACGACCTTGTCCACGAACGCGCCGACGGTGTCGCTCCACCATTCGGTGTACCCGATGACCGGGGGGTGCGTCGCCGACTCTATGTCCGACTCGTTGTACGCGGTGTAGCGCCAGGTGACCGACCCGTCCGAGTTCTCCCGGATGGGCGTCATACGGACCTGGTGCGAGCCCAGGAAGGTGTACGCGAGGTTGCCGGTGAGCCCGCCCGTGGTGAGGGTCCCGTAGTCCGTGAGGTACTTGCCCACCCCTTCGGGGCCGCTGAGCGCGTAGTCGTACAGGTAGGTGTGCCCCAACTCGTACTTCCCGGTCCGCTGCCACTCCCTGAGGAAGTACTCGAGCGCCCCCTTCGTGTGCGCGTGCTCGCGGTAGATGCGGGTGAACTCGTCGTTCGGACCGAAGCACTGCGTTCCGGGACCGCTACCGGTGAGCCAGCTCCATCCCAGCTCCCACGGGTTGGTGTTGTTGCGGTGCTCGATCGGGTCTCCGAACGGCGTCAGGCAGCTCTCGGCGCCGTCGGGAAGCCCGGTCTCGCCGTCGATCGGCACCTTCGAGTTGTTGATCGAGTCCTGGATCGCCTGCTTGATCGCGGCCTTGACGACCTCGATCCACGCCTCGGTCGCGGCTACGGCCGCCTCGGCGTAGGACTTGCCCGCCGCGAGTTCGGCCTGCCGGGCACGCGTGGCGGAGGCCTGCGCGTCCGCGGCGTACGACGCCGCCGTCTCGGCGGAGCGCACGGCCCGGTTCGCCGCGTCCCGCGCCACACTGCTCGCCCTGCGGGCCGCCGCGGCCGCGTTCGCCGCGGTCTGCGCCGACTTGGCGGCGGCGTCCGCGGAGGCTTCCGCGGCCTCCGCGTTCTGCCGGGCCTCCTCGGCGGATGCCTTGGCGTCCTTCGCCCAGCCCTCGGCCTTGTTGGACCACTCGGTCGCCTTGTCGGCGGCCTGGCGTGCGAGCGCCGCGGCCTCGGATGCGCGTGCCGCGTCCTCCAGAGCGTCCTGGGCGACCTTGGCCGCCCGCGCGATCGCCGCACGGATGGCGCTGACGTGCGTGGCGTAGTCGTGGTCGATGCGCGCGAACTCGTGCTGCGTCGTGCCGATGAACTGGCGCAGCATGTGCGTGTCGCCTTCGAGGGCGACCTTCGCCGCGGCCTGGACGTACGGGCCGCCGTTCACCAGGAGCGTGGTGGCCGCGACCTTGTCGTCCTCGTGGACTGCCGCGGCGCGCGTCACGTGCAGGAAGGTGTGCAGCGCCTCGGCGGAGCCGTCCGTCAGGGCGGCCTCGGCGGCACGCCGTACGGCGGTGCCGGTGGACGGGTCCGCGAGGAGCGTGGTGATCTCGACCTCGTTGTCGTCCCTGGCCGCCTCGACCGCGCCCTTCTCCAGGAAGGTCCTGATGGCGGCGGCGTCCTCGGTCTCCAGCGCCGCCGCGGCCGCCTCGGCCACGTTCTGCGTGGAGATCGCGGCGGTGGACGCGACGAACTCCGCGTTGTCCTGCTGCAGGGCGATGAGCCGGTCGGCCTCGATCCAGCGCAGGACGTCCTCGTCCACTCCGGCCAGCGCGTACGCGGCGGCCTCCCGGGTCCACGTGCCCGGCCCGTCGAGCAGCTGGACGGCGGCCTGCCGCCCCTTGCTCACGGCCTCCCCGGTCCGGCCGTCCTCGAGCGCCGCCTCCATGGCGGTGATCAGCGCGACGAGCTCCTCGGACAGGCGCGCTTCCTGCGTGCGCTCCCGGTTGGCCCGCTCCAGGCGGTCGCTCTCCTCGCTCCGCTGCTGCCTGGCGACCTCGATCGCTTCCTCGGTCTCCTCGTTCAGGCGGGCGATCTCTGCCTCCCGGGCCTCCTTCTCGACCTCACGCGCCTCGGTGACGGCGTCGTACGCCTTGGTCGCGGCCTCCACGGCGGCGTCCGCGGCGGCGGTGGAGCGGTTGGCGTAGTCCACGGCCTTGCCGGCGTTGCGGGCCGCTTCCTCGGCGGCGTCGGCAGCCTTCTCCGCGTGATTGGCCGCGCTGTCGGCGGCGGCGGACGCGGAGCGCGCGGCGGCGGCAGACCTGCGGGACAGGGTCGAGGCCCGGCTCGCGGCCGCCGTGGCGCGGCCGGCGGCGGCCTCCGCGATGGAGGCCTGGCGCTGCGCCTCGGCGGCCTGGGACTGCGCGGCACCGGCGGACACGGCGGCGTCGGCCGAAGCGCGGGCGGCTGCGGCCGAGTTGACCGCGGCTCCCGCGGCGGCGTTGCCCGCGGCCTCGGCCGCGTCGGAGGCGAGGGCCGCGAGCTTGGCCTTCGCGGCCACGGAGCGCACCCAGTCGACCATGAGCCGTGCGGCCTGCGCCGCCTGGTTGGCGGCATCCGCCATGTTGGCGTTCTTGGAGGCGCTGATCGCGGCGTGGTAGGCACGCGACGCGGCGCGCCCCGCGGCGGCGGCGGCCGCCGCGGCGGCGTTGGCGGCGGCCACCGAACGCCGGGCCGCGGCCTGCGCGGTACGGGAGGCGGACACCGCGGTCGACGCGGCGGCCGCGGCGCCCTGGGCGGCCCGAGCCGCCTTGTTCGCGGCCTTGGCCGAGCGCTGCACGTCCTGCTCCGCGGCCTGCGCCTCGGCCTTCGCCTCCAGCGCGGCCGTCTTGGCCTTGTCGGCGGCCTCGACCGCCTGCTCGGACAGCTGGACCGCTTCGTCGGTCTTGCGCTCGGCGAGCCGACCCTCCGACTCCACGATCTTGACCAGCTGCTGGATCTCCGCCGTCTCCTCGTCCCGCGCCCGGGCGATGTACTGCCCCGTCGTCAGGAACCACTGGATCGCCCGCGGCGATCCGTCGTCGAGCGCCCGCTCCGCGTACTCCCGCACCTGCGGCGAGGCGGTCACGAGGATGGAGGTCACCTGGACGCGCCGGTCCTCGTGGAGGGCGTCGTACTGGCCGGTGCTGAGGAAGGCCCGCAGCGCGAAGTCCGTGCCGGCCGTGAGCGCCTCGGAGGACTCGCGCTGCACGGCCCTGCCACCGTGCGCGTTGACCGTGGTCACGCCCACTTCGAGGTCTTCGGTCACGGCGGCCGCGAAGCCGCCCTCCAGAAAGGCGGCGACCGCCGCGTCCCCGCCGGACAGCGCCTGACCGATTCCGGCACGCGTCGCCTTGCCCGCGGTGACCAGGGCCTCGGTGAGCGTGAACCGGTTGTCCTCGGCCGTGGCCGCCGGCAGCCTCTCGCTGAGAAACGTGGCCACGTCGTCCGCGTTGCCCACGAGCGCCGCCGCCGCGGCCGTGCGCACCGCGCGGCCACCGGTCCGGTACGCCTGCACGACCTTTCCGCGGTCGGTGTCGGGCAGCCCCGTACCGGCCTCGGCCGCCGCCGTGCCCGCCGCGTACGCGGGCCGGGACCCGAATGCCCCCAGAGGCAGTGCGGTACCTGCCGCAATCCCGCCGAAAATGGCCAGAGACTGGCGTCTGCTGAATATCCGTCGTGATGGTGACATCACGACTCCCTTCTCGATTACGAGGGGAAATCTCGCCGCCCCCCTGAATGCCAAGTCCCTTATCGAAGCCGGGGGTTGCCGGACTCGTCCATTGCAGAAACCGGGCAGAAATCGGGTAACCGTCAGGTATTCGCTGTGATGTGCACCACACGCTAAAAGGGTTGTAGTGATCTCTGTAAAGAAATTGTGGGCCGATTCGGAGGCAGGTCCCTCCGGCGCCGGTCTCCCGCTCGGCCCGAGCGACCCCCGTCAACACGCCCGGCCGCCCCCTCGGACGCCCCCGCAGCCACTCTTGCTGCTAGCCTGCACTTGCAAGTAGGTTGCAATAAGACCTCGGAGGGGATCCGCCATGTCCGTCTACACGCTCCCTGAACTGCCCTACGACTACTCCGCGCTGGCCCCCGTGATCAGCCCCGAGATCATCGAGCTGCACCACGACAAGCACCACGCGGCCTATGTGAAGGGCGCCAACGACACGCTGGAGCAGCTCGCCGAGGCGCGGGACAAGGAGCAGTGGGGCACGATCAACGGCCTGGAGAAGAACCTGGCCTTCCACCTCTCCGGCCACATCCTGCACTCCATCTACTGGCACAACATGTCCGGCGACGGCGGCGGCGAGCCGCTGGCGGAGGACGGCGTGGGCGGGCTCGCGGACGCGATCGCCGAGTCGTTCGGCTCCTTCGCGGGTTTCAAGGCGCAGCTCACCAAGGCCGCCGCGACCACGCAGGGCTCCGGCTGGGGCGTGCTGGCGTACGAGCCGCTGAGCGGGCGCCTGATCGTCGAGCAGGTCTACGACCACCAGGGCAACGTCGGCCAGGGATCCGTCCCGATCCTGGTCTTCGACGCCTGGGAGCACGCCTTCTACCTGCAGTACAGGAACCAGAAGGTCGACTTCATCGACGCCATGTGGGCCGTGGTCGACTGGCAGGACGTGGCCAGGCGGTACGACGCCGCCGCGTCCCGTGCGGACACGCTGCTGCTGGCGCCCTGACACCCCCCCGGACGTCCCGCCTCGTGATCGTCTTCTCACCCTTCACGGCGGCGGGCGGAATGAGGGAAGCCCCCGCGAGGACGTGACTCGCGGGGGCTTCCTGTCCCCCTTCGGGGGAATCCGCGCGGCGGGCTCCCCGGTGGGAGGGGTTCCGGGCGACAGTGGCCCGTATGGGTCTTCCGAACAGGCGGTGCCCCAACTGCGGGGACACGGACCAGGACTTCCGGCCGCTGACCGACGACGAGAAGGCGTACGCCCTGGGGGCGGGCCAGGTGCCCAGGGCCGACCTGGGCACCTACCGGCGCTGCGCCCGCGACGGATGCGTGCGGGTGCAGTCCTACTTCAACTGGAGGTCCGGCTTCGATCTGCCGGAGTCCTTCCGCACTACAGGTTGCTGAAGTCCGGGCCCTTGGTGCGGGTGCGCTTGATCTCGTAGAAGCCGGGGACGGAGGCGACCGCGAGGGTGCCGTCCCAGAGCTTGGCGGCGTCCTCGCCCTTGGGGGCCGGGGTGACGACCGGGCCGAAGAAGGCGAGCTGCCGGCCGTCGGCGCCGGGGACGGCGATGACGGGGGTGCCGACCTCCTGGCCGACCTTGTCGATGCCCTCCTTGTGGGAGGCGCGCAGCTGGGGCTCGTAGGGGGTGGAGTCCCAGTGCTCCATGAGCGACTCGGGCAGGCCGACGTCCTTCAGGGCGGCGGCGATCGTCTCCTTGCTCAGGCCCTCGCCCCGGTTGTGGATGCGGGTGCCGAGCGCGGTGTACAGGTCGCCGAGCACCTCGGCGCCGTGCTCCTCCTGGGCCGCGATGACGATCCGGACCGGGCCCCAGGCCTTGGTCTCCAGCATGTCGCGGTAGTCCTCGGGCAGCTCGTCGAGCTTGTCCTCGTTGAGGACGGAGAGACTCATCACGTGCCAGCGGACCTCGATGTCCCGCACCTTCTCGACCTCGAGGACCCAGCGGGAGGTCATCCAGGCCCAGGGGCACAGCGGGTCGAACCAGAAGTCGACGGGAGTCTTGTCCGACATGTCTCTCCTCATGGGGCGTGCGCAACCGTGCGTTCCTCCGGGCAACGCGACAGCTCACCCCCGCCATTCCCGCCTGCCGCGTGTTCGGGTCGCATGGCAGGATCAGTGCTGTCCGCATACTGAACACCTTCCGAGGGAGTGCCGCCCGTGCCCGGTGAGAATCTGTCCCGCGACGAGGCCCGGGAGCGGGCCGCCCTGCTGTCCGTCGACGGGTACGAGGTGTCCCTCGACGTGCGCTCGGCCGTCGGTGACGCGGCGGGCGGGGGACCGCGCACGTTCCGCTCCGTCACCACGATCCGCTTCCGCTGCAACGAGCCCGGCGCGAGCAGCTTCGCCGACCTGGTCGCGCCGAGCGTGACCGCCGTGTCCCTCAACGGCCGGGACCTCGACCCGAGCGAGGTCTTCGACGGCTCCCGGATCGTCCTGGAGGACCTGGCCGCCGACAACGAGCTGGTCGTCGACGCCCAGTGCGCCTACTCCCGCACCGGCGAGGGCCTGCACCGCTTCGTCGACCCCGAGGACGGCGAGGTGTATCTGTACACCCAGTACGAGCCGGCCGACTCCCGCCGGGTCATGGCCTGCTTCGAGCAGCCCGACCTCAAGGCCCCGTTCCGCTTCGAGGTGCGCGCGCCCGAGGAGTGGACGGTGTGGAGCAACGGCGCCGGTGAGTGCGCGGACGGTGTGTGGCGGTTCGCGGAGACCAAGGCGATCTCGACGTACATCACGTGCGTGGTCGCGGGGCCGTACCACTACGTCACGGACTCCTACGAGCGCGTCCTCGAGGACGGTACGCGGCTGGAGATCCCGCTCGGCGCGATGTGCCGCAAGGGACTCGCGCCGCACTTCGACGCCGAGGACGTCTTCCTGATCACCAAGCAGGGCCTGGACTTCTTCCACGACCACTTCGACTACCCGTACCCCTTCGGGAAGTACGACCAGGCGTTCGTCCCCGAGTACAACCTCGGCGCGATGGAGAACCCGGGGATGGTGACCTTCCGGGAGGAGTACATCTTCCGCGGGAAGGTGACGCGGGCGTCGTACGAGGGCCGCGCCAACACGATCCTGCACGAGATGGCGCACATGTGGTTCGGCGACCTGGTCACCATGGAGTGGTGGGACGACCTGTGGCTGAAGGAGTCCTTCGCGGACTTCATGGGCGCCTTCGCGAACGTCGGCGCGACGCGCTTCAAGGACGCCTGGATCACGTTCGCCAACCGCCGCAAGGCCTGGGCCTACCGCGCCGACCAGCTGCCCTCCACCCACCCGATCACGGCCGACATCCGTGACCTGGAGGACGCCAAGCTCAACTTCGACGGCATCACGTACGCCAAGGGCGCCTCCGTGCTCAAGCAGCTCGTGGCGTACGTCGGCCAGGACGCCTTCATGGAGGGCGCCCGGCGCTACTTCAAGCGGCACGCCTACGGCAACACCCGCCTCGGCGACCTGCTGTCGGTGCTGGAGGAGACCAGCGGGCGGGACATGGCGGCCTGGGCACGCTCCTGGCTCCAGACGGCGGGCGTCAACTCGCTGACCCCGCAGGTGCTGCTGAGCGCCGAGGGCCGCGTCGACGAGCTGGCCGTCGTGCAGGAGGCCGCCGAGTCGCACCCCGAACTGCGCCCGCACCGCGTGGCGGTGGGCCTGTACCGGCGTACGGCCCAGGGCGCGCTGGAGCGGTACGCGCGCGCCGAGGTGGACGTCGAGGGGCCCCGCACGGTGGTGACGGAGCTGGCCGGCGCCGAGGCGCCCGAGCTGGTCCTGGTCAACGACGACGACCTCACGTACTGCAAGACGCGCTTCGACGACACGTCGCTGGCGACCCTGCGCGAGCACCTGGGCGCCCTGACCGACCCGCTGGCCCGTGCCCTGTGCTGGTCGGCGCTGTGGAACATGACGCGGGACGCGCTGCTGCCGGCGCGGGACTTCGCCGGCCTGGTGCTGCGGTACGCCGGGCGCGAGTCCGACATCGGCGTCCTCCAGATGCTGCACGCCTGGGCCGGCTCGGCGCTGGTGCACTACGTGGCCCCCGACGCCCGCGAGGCCTGCGGCCGGCTGCTGGCCGAGGGCGCGCTGCGGGAGCTGCGCGACGCGGAGCCGGGCGGCGAGCAGCAGCTCGCGTGGGCGCGGTTCTTCGCGACGGTCGCCTCCGGCGGGGAGGAGCTGCGGCTGCTGCGCGGTCTGCTGGAGGGCACGGAGAAGATCGACGGGCTGGACGTGGACCAGGAGCTGCGCTGGGCGTTCCTGGAGCCGCTCGCCGCGCACGGCGAGGCCGACGAGGCCGTGCTGGCGGCCGAGCTGGCCCGGGACGACACGGCCTCCGGCAAGCGGCACCAGGTGCGCTGCCTGGCCGCCCGTCCGTCGGCGGCGGTGAAGGCCCAGGCCTGGGCGCAGGTCGTGGAGTCCGACGCGCTGTCGAACGCCCTGGTGGAGGCGACCATCGCGGGCTTCGCGCAGGCCTCGCAGCGGGAGCTGGTCGCGCCGTACGCGGAGCGGTACTTCGCGGCGATCGAGCGGGTGTGGAGCGAGCGGTCGATCCAGATCGGGATGGACGTGGTCCGGGGCCTGTTCCCGTCGCTGCGCGACTCCCAGGACACGCTCGACGCGACGGACGCCTGGCTGTCCGCCCACGAACAGGCCGCGCCAGCCCTGCGCCGGCTGGTGCTGGAGGCGCGCGACGACCTGGCACGGGCCCTGCGGGGACAGGCCTGCGACGCGGCCGCCGGCGGCCGGTGAGACGGACGCCCCGCCGGGCCGCCGGCCGTCCGGCGGGGCCCCGCCGACCATGACACCCTCCGCCCGGCCACCGGGCGGAACCGCCTCTCCACGGGACAGGGCGTCCCGGGTCCGCATCGGGGCCGTGCCGCACCAATCCGCAGCTCACGTGGCCTCGGAATACCTATGGACACCAGTCGCGCCCACAGGAGAGGCATTGTGAAGGAACCAGTACACATCGGGGTCAACCCTTCCGCGAAACCTGATCTGCAGCACCTGATGCGCGAGGTGGCGCTGGGGGACCAGGACGCGTTCGCCGCGGTCTACGACGCCGTGGCCGGCTCCGTGCTCGGAGTCGCTCGCGCGGTGCTGCGCGACCGGGCACAGTCGGAGGAAGTCGCCCAGGAGGCGCTGGTCGAGGTGTGGCGTACCGCGCCGCGCTACCGGCCCGAGCGCGGTTCGGCCCTCAACTGGATCCTCACTCTCGCCCACCGGCGGGCCGTGGACCGGGTCCGGTCGGTGGAGGCCGCCGCGGCTCGCGACACCAGGGCCGCCCTGCTCGAACGGCAGCCGGCCTATGACGAGGTGACCGAGCAGGTCGAGACCCGGCTGGAGCAGGAGCAGGTGCGGCGCTGCCTGCGCACCCTGACCGAGCTCCAGCGCCAGTCGGTCACCCTGGCCTACTACCGCGGACTGACCTACCGCCAGGTCGCCGAGGCCCTCGCTCTGCCGCTCGGCACGGTCAAGACGCGGCTGCGTGACGGACTCATCCGGCTCCGCGACTGCCTGGGGGTGACGGCATGACCACGACCGATCCGCACGCCCTGACCGGTGCCTACGCGGTGCACGCGCTGGACGGCGAGGAACGCGCCGCCTTCGAGCGCCACCTGGCCGCGTGCGACGCCTGCGCACAGGAGGTCGCGGAGTTCACGTCCACCGCCGGACGCCTGGCCCTGGCCGCCACCGTGCGCCCGCGCCCCGCCCTGCGGGAGCAGGTACTGCGGCGCATCACCGCCGTGCGGCAGGTGACGCCCGGTGCCGCGCCCGCGGAGCGGGTGCGCCGTGGCGAGCGGGGCGGACGGAGCCCGGCGCGGTGGGCGCTGGCCGCGTGCGTGGCCGCCGCGGCCGCTCTCGGCGGCACCGCCGTGTGGCAGTACGAGCGCGCCCAGGACGCCCGGCACGAGGCCGCCCGGGCGCAGCGGCAGGTCGAGGACCTGGCGGGGGTGCTGGCGGCGCCCGACGCCGAGTACCGCTCCGCCCGCCTGGCGGGCGGCACGGGAACACTGGTCGTGTCGGCCGGCCGGGACCGGGCCGTCTTCATGGCCTCGGACCTGGCCGCACCGCCCGAGGGCAAGGTCTACCAGCTGTGGTTCGCCGACGGCGAGGCGATGCGCCCGGCCGGCCTGATGGATCCCGGCCGCGGCGACCAGGCCGTGCTCATGCGGGGTACCGTCGACGGTGCCTCCGAAGTCGGCATCACCGTGGAGCCGGCCGGTGGGTCCGACCAGCCCACCTCGGCGCCGCTCGCCCTGCTCGACGTACCGGCGTGACGGGCGCGCGGGGGCGCTCGGCCCCCGCTGCCCTGCCCCGGCCCGCGAGCGGATGTCAGCTCATGGGCATGAGGACGGTGTCGATGATGTAGACGTTGGCGTTGGCGGTCTTCACGTTGCCACAGACGACCTTGGCGGAGTCGTCGACCGTGTAGGACTCGTCCGAGCCGGAGGTCGTCACCTTGGACTTCTCCAGGGTGTCGAAGGAGCCGTTCTCCAGGTCGTTCGGGGTGAGCTTCTGACCGACGACGTGGTAAGTGAGGATCTTCGTCAGCTGGGCCTTGTCGTTGAGGACCTTGTCCAGGGTCGCCTTCGGGATCTTCGCGAAGGCGTCGTTGGTCGGCGCGAACACGGTGATGTTCTGCGCGTTGTTGAGGGTGTCGACCAGGCCCGCCTTCTTCACCGCCGTCACCAGGGTGGACAGCGCCGGGTTGTTGGAGGCCGCGGTGGCGACCGGGTCCTCGGCCATGCCGTCGAAGGAACCGGCGCCGTCCTTCGGCACGGCGGAACAGGCCGGGCCGAAGGGCTGGTCCATGCTGCTCGTGGCGTTGCTCGAGCCGCCCATGTCGTCGCTGCTCCCGGTGGCCGAGGCCGACGCCTTGCCGGAGGAGTCGGCCTTGCCGGAGTCGCCGCTGTCGTCGGAGCAGGCGGTGAGTGCGAGCGGCAGGGCGGCGGCTGCGGCGAGAAGGCCGGCGGTGCGACGGATACGCGTGTTCATCAGGTTCTCCTGTCGGTGGGCGCAGCACGGTGCGGCTGCGTCTCGGGGTGGTGCCAGGTGGTGCGGAAAGGGCACGAGGCCCTTGTGTGTGGGGGGGGTCGGTCAGTCGACCGTGACGACGACGGAGTGCCACCCGCTGGCGCCGTCGGGGATCGTCCGGGCGCGTTCGCCGGTCTGGACGGTGCCGGTGCGGTCGGTCGCCCGGACCGTGAGGGTGTGGCCGCCTCTGGTGGCCTGCCAGGGGATCGACCACTGGCGCCAGGTGTCGCGGGTGTCCTCGGCGGCCAGCCGGGCTTCCTCCCAGGGACCGTCGTCGATGCGGACCTCGACCTTGTCGATGCCCCGGTGCTGGGCCCAGGCGACGCCCGCGATCATCACCGTGCCCGCCGCGGGCCGGGCGAAGGGCTTGGGTGTGTCGATACGCGACTGCGTCTTGATCGGGGCTGTGCGGGCCCAGCCGCGCTCGACCCAGTACGGGTCGTAGGCGTCGAACGTGGTGAGTTCGATGTCCTCGATCCACTTGCAGGCCGAGACGAAGCCGTACAGACCCGGGACCACCATCCGAACCGGGAAGCCGTGTTCGAAGGGCAGGGGCTCGCCGTTCATGCCGAGGGCGAGCATCGCGTCCCGGCCGTCCATGACGTCCTCGACCGGGGTACCCAGCGTCATGCCGTCCACCGACCGCGCCACCAGCTGGTCCGCCGGGCCGCCCTCGGACGGAGCCCGCACCCCGCACTCTGCCAGCAGCTGTGCCAGCCGCACGCCGGTCCAGCGGGCGTTACCCACGTAGGGGCCGCCGACCTCGTTGGAGACACATGTCAGGGTGATGTCCCGCTCGACGAGCTCCCTGCGCAACAGGTCGTCGAAGGAGTACGTGGCGGGGCGGCGTACGCCCTTGCCGTGGATCCGCAGGCGCCACTCGGTGGCGTCGATCCTGGGCACGACCAGAGCGGTGTCCACCCGGTAGAAGTCGTCGTGCGGGGTCACGAAGGAGCTGAGTCCGGGGACGCGCGGTGCGGCCCTCCTGGGTACCGGTCGTGCCGGTGACCCGGGACGCGGCAGGACGAGGTTCTCGCGCGAGGCGACGGCCTCCTTGCCGTGCGAGGCGTTCAGCGACCTGCCGACGGCGCCCAGCCCGGCGGAGGCCGCCGCGGCGGACGCGGCCACCAGGACGAATCCCCGCCGGTCCCACTCCCGGCTCGCGGACGGACCGTCAGCCGCCTCCTGGGCCACGGACGCCGATGACCTCCTCGCCGCGGTCAGGCGGCCCGCCAGGACGTACAGAAGCGCGGCGCCGGCCACGGCCCCCACGACGGAGGGCAGCGCGTCGGCCGGGCCGACGGAGTCCGGCCGGCTCACGGCGGCCCCTGCCCCCACCGCCCCGAACAGAAGGACACCGGCGGCGCCGGCCCGCCGGAACCGCACCGCCAGCACGCCCAGGGCCAGAGCCAGGACGGCCAGCACGGCCAGGATGCCGAGCTGCAGCGCCGGCTTGTCGTTGGTGCCGAAGTGGCGGATCGCCCAGTCCTTGACCGCGGTGGGCGCCGCGTCGATCGACGCGCCGCCCACCGCTACGACCGGACTGGACTGCGGACGCGCCGCCGTCGAGGCCAGTTCGGCCACCGCGAGCGCGGCGAAGCCGGCCAGCGCCCCGCCGAGCGCGCCGGCCGCCGCACGCGGCAGCCCCGGCCGTACTCGCTGGTCCTTCTCCTCGTCCCTCACGCGGGGAATCCGGTCCCGCGCGCCGGGCGGATTGGTCCCGAACCCGATCAGGTGGAAAAAAACTTTCCCGCCCTGCGGAGGGAGAGGGCCGTACGGGCCAGGGGCCAGAGCTTTGGCCAACGATTGGGCGTTCCGTCATCGTTACGGAATACGGGCAATCACAGCCGTAACCCCTGGCCGCGCCTCGGCGGACCAGGGGTTTTCGGCATCCGAACACCCGTCCTTTAGGGCGGGCTTGTCCGGATTCGGCGATGGGCTTGTAACAACGGTTAACGGGCGGACCGGGTACGGGAAAGTCCCCGGTCATGACGCACAACACCCCGCTCTCCCCCCGCCCCCTCCACCGCCTGGCCGACGGCCGGCGCCGCCTGATGACGGCCGCGCAGCTGCGGGCGCACGGTGTCTCGGCCGCCGAGGCCAACGAGCAGTGCCGACCCGGCGGGCCCTGGCAGCAGTTGCTGCCGAACGTCGTCCTGCTCCACCCGGGTCCGCCGACCAGCGACGAGCGGCTGCACGCGGTGCTGCTGTACGCGGCCCGGGAGCGACCCGCCGGCGGAGCGGCCGGGGTGCCGGTCCAGCCCGGCGCGCGGCAGGCGCCGGACACCGCCTACGCGGAGGCGGTGATCACGGGCCTGGCCGCCCTGACCCTGCACGGCTTCTGCGCCGCTCCCCCGCTGCCGTCCCTGGACGCCGTCGACGTGCTGGTGCCGCGGATGCGCCGGCTGCGCTCGACGGGCTGCGCGCGGATCGTGCGCACGGCCGCGATGCCCGCCGCCGTACAGGTCACCGGGGTGCCGGTGGCGCCGGTGGCGCGGGCCCTGGCCGACGCGGTGGCCGGGCTGACGGACGCGGGCCTCGTCCGCCGGCTGCTCACGGAAGCGGTGCGCGCCGGACACTGCGAACCGGCGGCGGTGGTGCGGGAGCTGAACCGGGCGCGGCTGCTGGGCCGGCCGCACGTGGTGGACGCCGTGGACTCGCTGGTGGCCGAGGGGCGGGCGATCGCCGAGCAGCGCCTGTACCGGATGGTGCGCGAGCACGGCCTGCCGGACCCGGTGTGGAACGTCGACCTGCGCCTGCCCGGCGGCCCCCACCTCGGCGGCCTGGACGCCTACTGGCCGGAGCAGGCGGTGGCCCTGGAGCTGGACACCCGCGCCCAGCGCCGGGAGGACGACGCGCTGTGGTCGGAATACGCCCGCAAGCGCGAGCACTTGGAACGACTGGGCATCACGGTCGTGCACGTCACCCCGCGCAAGCTGCGGGAGTCGCCGGAGCATCAGGCGGCCGTGGTGCGAACGGCGTTGATGGCGGCCGGAGACAGGGAACCCGCCGCGTACGTCGTGGTACTGCCCCGGTCGTGACGGACCGGGGCGTACCAGGAGGGGAGAGGAGGGGCCGGCGGGCATGACTGTCCGCCGGTCCCTCCTCGTGCCGCACGGCATTGTCACGGACCGTCCCTTACGTCCCCGATGGCGTATGGCGGAAGTACGCCATGACTCCCTCACGTCACGGACAACTCTCCCCAGACAGTGACCCCTTGGGTAAAGCTGAGCGGTCGTCCGGGATCGCATTCCGGACTCCTTCGGCCAGGGCCGATCGGCCCCGGTCGTACCCGCTCGCTCCTTCACCACCAAGGGATGCCGATGACCCACACCCCTCAGCGTGAACCGATACCGGGCGCGAGACGCGCGGCCCGCCTGGCCGTGGCCGCGGGGCTCGTCGCCGCGCTCTCCGCGGCCGGGCCGATACCGCTGGCCCTCGCGGCCGACGGGCCGGGCACCGGGACCACGCCGCCGGCCGACGTCTCCGTCAAGTCAGCGCACGACAAGCTCGGTTCGGACGACGCGGACCGGCTCGCCGAGGCGAAGGCCGACGGCACCAGGAACGTCACGATGATGGTCGCCACCGCGCCCGGCCGGACGGAGCAGGTCGCCGAGGCGCTGGACGCCGTGGGCGGCGGCGCGGTCGGCCGCACCGACGACCGGCTCGGCTACGTCCGCGCCACCGTCCCCACCGCCAAGGCCGACTCGGCCATCGCGGCCGCCGCGAAGCTCTCCTCCGTGCAGGGCATCGACCTGCGCGACGAGATACCGCTGGACGACCCGACGCCGGGCGCCGACACGGCGAAGGGCGCCCCGCAGCAGGTCCGCGCCTACCCGGCGCCCGGCCGGAGCACGCCCGCCGAGAACCCGTACAACCCGTCCTTCGAGACGGGCGCCGTCGACTTCGTGAAGAAGAACCCGAAGGCGGACGGCCGGGGCATCACCATCGGCATCCTCGACTCGGGTGTGGACCTGGCCCACCCGGCGCTGCAGCGGACCACCACCGGCGAGCGCAAGATCGTCGACTGGGTCACCGCGACCGACCCGGTCGTCGACCAGGACGCCACCTGGCGGCGCATGGACACCGCGGTCTCCGGGCCCGTCTTCACCTACGGCGGACAGACCTGGACGGCGCCCGCCGGGTCCTACGGGGTCAACGTCTTCCGCGAGTCCGTCACCGCCGGCGGCGACGCCAAGGGCGACGCTAACCGGGACGGCGACACCACCGACTCCTGGGGCGTCCTGTACGACGCGCAGGCCGGCACCGTCCGCGTCGACCTGAACAACAACCACGACTTCACCGACGACACCGCGATGAAGCCGTACAAGGACGGTCTCCAGGTCGGGTACTTCGGCACCGACGACCCGGGGACGGACGTGGCCGAGCGCCAGCCGTTCGTGGTCGAGATCCGCAAGGACGTCGTCGACGGGGCGGGCACCAAGGCCGACTTCGTCAACATCGGTGTCATCGAGTCCGAGCACGGCACGCACGTGGCCGGCCTCACCGCCGCCAACGGCCTGTTCGGCGGGAAGATGAACGGCGCGGCCCCGGGCGCGAAGATCGTCTCCTCGCGCGCCTGCACCTGGTCCGGCGGCTGCACCAACATCGCGCTCACCGAGGGCATGATCGACCTCGTCGTGAACCGCGGCGTCGACATCGTCAACATGTCCATCGGCGGGCTCCCGGCGCTGAACGACGGCAACAACGCGCGTGCCCTCCTCTACACGCGGCTCATCGACACCTACGGCGTCCAGCTGGTGATCTCCGCGGGCAACTCGGGCCCCGGCGCCAACACCATCGGCGACCCGGGCCTGGCCGACAAGGTCATCTCGGTGGGCGCGTCCATCTCCCGTGAGACATGGGCCGCCAACTACGGCTCCGCGGTGCGGACCAAGTACGCGATGATGCCGTTCTCCTCGCGCGGCCCGCGCGAGGACGGCGGGTTCACGCCGACCCTCACCGCGCCCGGCGCCGCCGTCAACGCCATCCAGACCTGGCTGCCCGGCGCCCCCGTCCCGGAGGCGGGCTACGACCTCCCGGCCGGCTACGGCATGCTCCAGGGCACCTCGATGGCCTCCCCGCAGGCCGCCGGCGCCGCCGCCCTGCTGCTGTCCGCCGCCAAGCGTGAGGGCATCGACCTCACCCCGGCGAAGCTGCGTACCGCGCTGACCTCCACCGCCGACCACATCAAGGGCGCGCAGGCGTACGAGGAGGGCGCGGGCCTGGTCAACGTGCCCGACGCCTGGCGCGCGGTCGAGCGCGGCGCCACCGCGCACGACTACACCGTCAAGGCGCCGGTCGACACCGCGATCGACCAGTTCCTGAAGACCCCGGGCTACGGCACCGGCCTGTACGACCGCGAGGGCGGCCTGCAGGCGGGACAGAAGAAGACGTACGAGATCACGCTCACCCGTACCTCGGGCGCCGACAAGGCGATCCGGCACGAGCTGCACTTCGAGAACAACGCCGGGCGCACCTTCCGGATCGTCGGCTCCGACGAGGTGAAGCTGCCGCTGAACGAGCCGGTGACCGTCAAGGTCGAGGCGCGGCCGGGCTCCGAGGGCCTCAAGAGCGCGATCCTCGAGGTCGACGACCCGCGCACCGAGGGCATCGACAAGCAGGTCCTGACCACCGTCGTGGTCTCCGCGCCGCTGAAGTACACCTTCTCCGCGAAGAGCTCCGTGCAGCGCAACAGCACCCAGTCGTACTTCGTGACCGTCCCCGAGGGCGCCAGGACGCTCGAGGTGGCGATCGGCGGGCTGAAGGACGGGAGCCAGACCCGGTTCATCGCCATCCACCCGTACGGCGTCGCGGTCGACAACACCTCCACCCCGTACTGCTACAACAACTACCTCGACGGCAACGGCTGCCGGCCCGACGTGCGCGCGTACGCCGACCCGCAGCCCGGCGTCTGGGAGATCGAGGTCGAGTCGCGGCGCACCTCGCCGCTGCTGGACAACCCCTACACGCTGGACGCCGGCATCCTCGGCGCCGTCTTCGACCCGGAGGTCGTGACCGTGCCCGAGGCGAAGGCGGGCACCCCGGTGACCGCCTCCTGGACGGTGACGAACCAGTACGCCGCCCTGGAGGGCAAGCTGGTCGGCGGCCCGCTCGGCTCGGCCGCCACGTCCCGCCCGACCATCACGCAGGGCCAGACCAGGACCTCGACGGTGGAGGTGCCCGCGGGCGCCACGTCGCTGGACGTCGCCATCGGGGGCGTCTCCGACGCGGCCGCCGACCTGGACCTGACGGTCTACAAGGACGGCAAGGCCGTCGGCCAGTCCGCCGACGGCGACTCGGAGGAGTCGGTGTCGATCCCGAACCCGGCCGTCGGTACCTACACCGTGGCGGTCGCGGGCTACTCCGTGCCGTCCGGCACCACCGAGTACGACTACCGGGACGTGTACTTCGCCGCGTCCCTCGGCTCGGTCACCGTGGACGGCTCCGCGCCGGTGAAGCTCGGCACGGGCGAGTCCGCGACGGTCTCCGGCAGCGTGACCGCGCTGGCCGCCGCGCCGGCGGGCCGTGAGTTCTTCGGCCGGGTCCAGCTGGTGAACGCCCACGGCACGGTCGCGGGCCTCGGCAGCGTCCGGATCGGGACGGTCGTGCCGTAGTCCGGTACGGCACACGGCAGTCCCTGAGGGGGCGGGCGCCCTGCGGCGCCCGCCCCCTTCTGCGTGCCGCCCTCCGGGTCAGCCGTCGCAGCCGACGGTGCGGGACCCGGGCAGGGAGGCGACGACCTCGGCCCGGACGGCGGCGACGTCCTGCTCGCCGGTGACCACCTCGTCCGGGGCGGAGCCGCCCCGGGGGATGCCGATCATCAGCGCGTCACCGGCCCGGAGCACGGGCGCGTCGCCGTCCAGCAGGAAGCTGATGCCCGGCTCCTCCGCCTTCCTGCCGTCCGGCCCCGGCCCCGGCTCCGGCTTGTAGAGACGGGTGACCCGCATGGTGATCCGCGTTCCCGCCCCGGGCACCGGGGCCGTGCCGGTCACCCGGCCCTCGGCCACCGTGGCCGCGCAGGCGAGGTAGTCCGCGGTGCCGAGGGCGTGGGCGGGTCCGCCGGTGTCCTCCTTGGCCGCGCTGCTCGCCGAGTCGGCGCTCCCGCCACCGGCCGGCAACGACCACCCCAGGCCGGCCACGACCGCGCCCGCGCAGGCCGCCGCGAGGGCCCCGAGGACGAGGCCGCGCCGGCGCCGGGACCGAGGGCCCGGACGAGGAGCGGAACGGAACGGCGGCAGGAGCTCCGGCTCCCCGAACCCGAGGGTGTCCGGTTCGGTGGCCGGTGCGTCGCCCAGCGTCCGCCCGATGATCCCCAACTGCTCCCGCAGCAGCGCCACGTCGGCCGTCGCCGCCCGGTACGCGTCGCGGGCGCCCGCGTCCGCGCCGGGCGGCAGCGGCTCGCCCGTGATCGCGGCCATCAGCGCGTCGTGCCCACCTGGGGGCTGTTCGGCGGCCATCTCACACCACCTCGTCCTCGTGCAGGCGGGCCCGCAGCGCCCGTACCGCCGTGTGCAGCCTGCTCTTGACCGTGCCCTCCGGGACGCCGAGCTGCTCGGCGATGGCGCGCACCGGCAGGTCGGCGAAGAAGCGCAGGACCACCACCTGCCGCTGGGTGTCGGGGAGCCCGTCCAGGCCCTGGGCGACGGCGACGGAGAGGACGCTGGTGTCCTCCCCCGACGGCTGGGCGGACTGCCGCAGCGCCGCCAGCCGCTCGCCGAGCCGGTCCTGGCGGTGCCGGGCCCGGTGCCAGTCCATGGCCAGGTTGGAGGCGACGACCGCCGCCCACGCGGACACGTCCCGCGGCGCCTCGTGTCCCCGCGCCGCCCGCTCCAGCAGCCGCAGGCGGACCTGCTGCACCCCGTCCGGCAGGTCCGCCTGCGGCACGCCGCCCAGCGCGAGCACCGCCCGCACCCGGCGTTCCTGGGCCGCGTCCAGGGGATCGTCGCGAACGGCGTCCCCCTGGCCGCGGCGGCCTCTTCCGCGCAGCACGACCACCCCTCCCCTCACGGCGTTTCCCCTATGACGCCGGTCCGGGGCGAAACGTTCGCCCGGTGCGGCGGCGATCTTCCGGACCACCGACCTCCACTTCTTCCGGCCATCGACTTCACAGCTTCTTCACTGTCACCATGTGCCTCATGACGCACATCACCAAGGGCGCCAACACCCCTGTCCCCGCCGGGCTCCTGCGGGTCGCGGTCTGCCGGCAGAACGTCCCGGGGACACCGGCGGTGGACGCCTCCGCCCTGCTGCTCGACGCCGTGGGCAAGGTGCGCGGCGACGCCGACCTCGTCTTCTACAACCAGCCCGCGCACCCCTCGGGGGCCGTGCGCCACGCGGGTACGGCCGAAGGGGGCGGGCAGCTCGCGGAGTGGCTGGAGGTGGACCTGCCGCGCGTGGAACCCGCCGTGCAGCGGGTGCTGATCGCCGCGTCCTGCGACGGCGGGGTCTTCGGCCAGGTGCCCGGGCTGCAGGTGCAGGCCCTGACGGCCGAGGGTGTGACGGCGGCGCACTACGCGGTGAGCGACGCGCGGGACGAGACGGCGTTCGTGCTCGGGGAGTTCTACCGCCGGGACGGCCAGTGGAAGTTCCGGGCGGTGGGCCAGGGATACGCGTCCGGACTGGCGGGCCTGGCGACGGACTTCGGCATAGCCGTGGAGGACCCGGCCCCGCCGGCGCCGGCCGCCGCGCCCGCACCCGCCCCTGCCTTCGTCCCCGCCCCGGCGGTCGCCGCGCCCGCCCCGGCCGGTGCGCCGACGGGCGGCCACCCCGCCGCCCCGTCACCGGTCACGGCACCCGCCGCCGCGCCGGTGGACGCGGTGCCGTACTCCTTCGGCCCCGAGTTCCACCCGTACACCCAGCGCGGACAGGGCAACGGCGTGGTCTCCGTGGACGCGCCCCTGCCGCCGGGGCCGGTCGTCGTCGAGGCCTGGCACCAGGGCGAGGGCTACTTCGGGCTGCACACCCTCTCCCGCCGCAACAAGGACGACGACCTGCTGTTCAACTCCACGCTGCGCGACTTCCGCGGCCGCGTCCTGGTCCAGCCCCCGAAGGACCGCCCCCTGCGGCTGCGCGTGGAGGCGGACAACGACTGGACGGTGCTCGTGCAGCCCCTGTCGGTGCTCCGCCGCCTGGGAACCGGCCCCCTCAGCGGCTACGGCCCCGAGGTCGTCGCCTACACCGGGCCCGTGGCCGACCTGGACGTGGACTTCGCCGGTGACGAGGACGGCGGCGGGTACTTCGGCCTGTGGACCCTGGAGGCGTCCCGGCTGCACGACCTCGACGACCGCGACCTGCTGGTCAACGACACCGACCGGCTGCGGCAGACGGTCCCGATCGCCGACGGCCCGCTCCTGGTGCTCCTGGAGGCCGACGGCGCCTGGCAGCTCGGCGCCCGCCCCCTGGACGTGCCCGACCAGGCCGCCGCGCAGGCCTCCGGCGTCCACTCCGGCCGCGGCGACACAACGCTCACGCTGGTCAACCCAGCCCCGGGGCGGCCGGCCCTGCTGGAGTACGCCTGCCCGGACACCCGGGGCGGCCTCGGCCACCGGCTGCTGCTCGTCGACGAGTACGACGACGAGGAGGAACTGGTGCAGGGCTACCGGCACGGGGAGCACGGCCGCACCCTGCTGTTCACCAGGGGCGAGGCCCAGGTCCGGCTGCGGCTGGCGGACGTCGGCGACTGGACCCTGCGGCTGCTGCCGGTGGAGCAGGCACCCCTGCTCACCGGACCGGCCGAGGGACAGGGCAGCACCGTCTTCCGCTACGAGGGGCCGCCCGCCCTGCTCGGCCTGTGCCGGACCGCCGCCGGCGACCAGATGGTGACCGCGCGTACGGTCCAGGCCGACGGCCGGTCGAAGATCTCCGCCGACACCACGCGCCGGCGTCCGGTCACCGGGCCGCTGTGGGTGTCGGAGGCCGGCTACTGCTACGTGCAGATCTGGACCGCCGACGGGACCGGATGGCGGATCGAGCCGGCCGCCCTGGCCACCGCGCCGGTGCTGGACCGGGCGCCCGTCGAGGGCCAGGGCTACGGAGTCGTACGTCACACCGGACCCGAGGCCGAGGTGATGGTCCAGCACGACGCGCTGGGCGGGGCCACCCTGCCGGTGCTGTGGGAACTGGACGAACGCCTGCAACCGGTACGCCGGATCAGTACGGCTTCCGGTCTGCAGCGCGTTCCGGGCGGATATCTCCAGATGCGGACGTCCGGCCGCTGGGCCCTCGAACCCCGGGCGTGACCCCTCTCACCACCCCTTTCGTGTCCCGGTCCGTGGGCAAAGGATTGGACATGTGGCCGTTGGAGAGACGCATGATGGACAGGTCTCGGCCACGCAGGCCGGCAACGCACGTCACGAGAAGGAGTCACCGTGAGGGTCGGAATCGTCGGAGCCACCGGTCAGGTCGGCACGGTCATGCGCAGGATCCTCACGGAGCGCGACTTCCCGGTCACCGAGCTGCGGCTGTTCGCCTCGGCCCGCAGCGCCGGCAAGGAGCTCGACGGCGTGACGGTGGAGGACGCGGCCACGGCCGACTACTCCGGGCTGGACATCGTGCTGTTCTCCGCGGGCGGCGCCACCTCCAAGGCGCTGGCCGAGAAGGTCGCCGCCCAGGGCCCGGTCGTGATCGACAACTCCTCCGCCTGGCGCCGCGACCCCGAGGTGCCCCTCGTGGTCTCCGAGGTGAACCCGCACGCGATCGCCGACCGCCCCAAGGGCATCATCGCCAACCCGAACTGCACCACGATGGCCGCGATGCCCGTGCTGCGTCCGCTGCACGCGGAGGCGGGCCTCGAGGCGCTGGTCGTCGCCACCTACCAGGCGGTGTCCGGCTCCGGCGTGGCCGGCGTGGACGAGCTGTTCGAGCAGGTGAAGAAGGTCGGCGAGGACGCCCCGAAGCTCACCCACGACGGGTCGGCGGCCGAGTTCCCGAAGCCGGAGAAGTACGTGGCGCCGATCGCGTACAACGTGCTGCCGCTGGCCGGCTCGATCGTCGACGACGGCCTGCACGAGACGGACGAGGAGCAGAAGCTCCGCAACGAGTCCCGCAAGATCCTGGAGATCCCGGAGCTGAAGGTCTCCGGCACCTGCGTGCGCGTGCCCGTCTTCAGCGGCCACTCCCTCCAGATCAACGCCCGTTTCGCCCGCCCGATCAGCGTGGAGCGTGCCAAGGAGCTGCTGGCCGGCGCCCCCGGCGTGGCGCTCACCGAGGTGCCCACCCCGCTCCAGGCGGCCGGCCAGGACCCGTCGTACGTGGGCCGCATCCGCCGGGACGAGACCGTCGAGAACGGCCTCGCCCTGTTCGTCTCCAACGACAACCTGCGCAAGGGCGCGGCCCTGAACGCGGTGCAGATCGCGGAGCTCGTGGCGGCGGAGCTGAAGGGCTAGCCGCGCCCGACCTCGTAGAGGAAGCAGCCGTACTCGACGGCCCGGACGTGGACGAGCGCCACGGCCGGGTCGTCGAACGCTTCCCGGAGGGCGGGTCCGAAGGCATCGGGCTCCCCGACCAGCCGCCCGCCCAGGATGTGCCCGTCGGCGGAGTAGCGGCGCAGGACGCGGTGGGCGTTCGTGAAGGCCGGGCCGTCCGTCTCCGGTCCCGCGCACTCCTCGGCGTGGACGAAGACCGGCCCCTGCTCGTCGTACGCGCCCGGGTCGGCGCCCGTCGCCGCCGCCCAGCGGCGCAGCGGGGCGTAGGACACCAGGGCGACGCGCTCGCCCGGGCGGCTGCGGCGCAGGCAGCAGCGCAGCGGCGCGCCGCCCTCGTCGTCGGTCACGGGGACGGGGACGCGGCCCGCGTCGTCGGCGGCGCGCAGTTCCCTCAGTACGGCCGGGGCGATGGGTCGTGCGGTGTGGCTGCTCATGGCACCAGGTTCCCGCGCGCGCTCCACCGCCACCGGCGGTAAACGGACATCGCGTCGGATGCGGTCCCGTGGAAGGATGGCGCAACCCACACATAACGAGGAGATGACCGCGTGCCTGGCACAAACCTGACTCGCGAAGAGGCGCAGCAGCGGGCGAAGCTGCTGACCGTTGACTCGTACGAGATCGATCTCGATCTCACCGGCGCGCAGGAGGGCGGCACCTACCGGTCCGTGACCACGGTGCGCTTCGACGTCGCGGAGACCGGCGCCGAGTCCTTCATCGACCTGGTCGCTCCGGCCGTCCACGAGGTGACCCTCAACGGCGACGCGCTCGACCCGGCCGAGGTGTTCCAGGACTCCCGCATCGCCCTGCCGGGGCTGCTGGAGGGCCGCAACGTCCTCCGCGTGGCCGCCGACTGCGCGTACACCAACACCGGTGAGGGCCTGCACCGGTTCGTCGACCCGGTCGACGACCAGGCGTACCTCTACACCCAGTTCGAGGTGCCGGACGCGCGCCGGGTCTTCGCGAGCTTCGAGCAGCCGGACCTGAAGGCGACCTTCCAGTTCACCGTGAAGGCGCCCGAGGGCTGGACGGTCATCTCCAACTCGCCGGCGCCCGAGCCGAAGGACCACGTCTGGTCCTTCGAGCCGACCCCGCGCATCTCGTCGTACGTCACGGCGCTGATCGTCGGCCCGTACCACTCGGTGCACAGCGTGTACGAGAAGGACGGCCAGTCGGTGCCGCTCGGCATCTACTGCCGGCCCTCGCTCGCCGAGCACCTCGACGCGGACGCCATCTTCGAGGTGACCCGGCAGGGCTTCGACTGGTTCCAGGAGAAGTTCGACTACCGGTACCCGTTCAAGAAGTACGACCAGCTCTTCGTGCCGGAGTTCAACGCGGGCGCGATGGAGAACGCGGGCGCGGTCACCATCCGCGACCAGTACGTCTTCCGTTCCAAGGTGACGGACGCCGCGTACGAGGTGCGGGCGGCGACGATCCTGCACGAGCTGGCGCACATGTGGTTCGGCGACCTGGTCACCATGGAGTGGTGGAACGACCTGTGGCTGAACGAGTCGTTCGCCACCTTCGCCGAGGCCGCCTGCCAGGCCGACGCCCCCGGCTCCAAGTGGCCGCACTCGTGGACGACGTTCGCGAACTCCATGAAGACCTGGGCGTACCGGCAGGACCAGCTGCCGTCCACGCACCCGATCATGGCGGACATCAGCGACCTGGACGACGTGCTCGTCAACTTCGACGGCATCACGTACGCCAAGGGCGCCTCGGTGCTCAAGCAGCTCGTCGCGTACGTCGGTGAGGACGCGTTCTTCCGGGGCGTGCAGGCGTACTTCAAGCGTCACGCGTTCGGCAACACGCGCCTGTCCGACCTGCTGGGCGCGCTGGAGGAGACCTCCGGCCGCGACCTGAAGACCTGGTCGAAGGCGTGGCTGGAGACGGCCGGCATCAACGTGCTGCGGCCGGAGATCGAGACGGACGCCGAGGGCGTGATCACCTCCTTCTCCGTCCGCCAGGAGGCCCCGGCGCTCCCGGCCGGTGCCAAGGGCGAGCCCACCCTGCGCCCGCACCGCATCGCGATCGGCGCCTACGACCTGGACGCCGACGGCAAGCTGGTGCGCGGCGACCGGATCGAGCTGGACGTCGACGGCGAGCTGACGGCCGTGCCGCAGCTGGTCGGCAAGCGCCGTCCGGCGGTGGTGCTGCTCAACGACGACGACCTGTCGTACGCGAAGGTCCGGCTGGACGAGCGGTCCCTCGCGGTGGTCACCGAGCACCTGGGCGACTTCACCGAGTCGCTGCCGCGCGCCCTGTGCTGGGCGTCGGCGTGGGACATGACCCGGGACGCGGAGCTGGCGACCCGCGACTACCTGTCGCTGGTGCTGTCCGGCATCGGCAAGGAGTCCGACATCGGTGTCGTGCAGTCGCTGCACCGCCAGGTGAAGCTGGCCATCGACCAGTACGCGGCCCCCGCCGCCCGCGAGACGCTGCTGGCCCGCTGGACCGAGGCGACGCTGGCCCACCTGCGCGCCGCCGAGGCGGGCAGCGACCACCAGCTCGCGTGGGCCCGCGCGTTCGCGGCGACGGCGCGGACGCCGGAGCAGCTCGACCTGCTGGACGCGCTGCTGGACGGCACGCGCACGATCGAGGGCCTGGCCGTCGACACCGAGCTGCGCTGGGCCTTCGTGCAGCGGCTGGCGGCCGTGGGCCGGTTCGGCGGCTCGGAGATCGCGGCCGAGTACGAGCGGGACAGGACCGCCGCCGGTGAGCGCCACGCGGCCACCGCGCGGGCGGCCCGGCCCACCGAGCAGGCCAAGGCGGAGGCCTGGGAGTCGGTCGTGGAGTCCGACAAGCTGCCGAACGCCGTGCAGGAGGCGGTCATCGCCGGCTTCGTCCAGACCGACCAGCGCGAGCTGCTGGCGCCGTACACGGAGCGGTACTTCGAGGCGCTCAAGGGCGTCTGGGAATCCCGTTCGCACGAGATGGCCCAGCAGATCGCGATCGGCCTGTACCCGGCGGTGCAGGTGTCCCGGGAGACCCTGGACCGCACGGACGCCTGGCTGGCCTCCGCCGAGCCGAACGCGGCCCTGCGCCGGCTGGTCTCGGAGTCCCGCTCGGGCGTGGAGCGCGCCCTGAAGGCCCAGGCCGCGGACGCGGCGGCGGGCGAGTAGGGGATACGCCCACGGGGGGGCGTCCGGCATCACGCCGGGCGCCCCTCTTCCCGTGGCGGGCGCCGTGCGTCCGCCGCCGTGCGCAGCGCGGTGAGGACGGTGGCGACGGCCGCGCCCTCCCCCGCCCCCCTGCGCACCGCCGCGACCACGTGCCGTACCGGGCGGTCCTCGTGGAGGTCGCGCATCACCACGCCGTCGCGGTGGACGGCCGCCATCCGCGGTACCAGGGCCACGCCCATGCCCGCCTCGACCATCGCCAGGATCGCCGTCCAGCCGGCCGCCGTGTGGGCCTGGTGCGGGCGGAAGCCGGCCGTCTCGCAGGCCGCCCTGGTGATGTCCGACCAGGGTCCGCTGCCGCCGAAGATCCACGGCTCGGCGGCGAGGTCGGCCATCCGCAGCCCGTCCGCGGCGGCCAGCGCGTGTCCGCGGGGCAGGGCCACGTCCAGCGGGTCGGCGAGCAGGGTTACGCGGGTGAAGCGGGGGTCGCCGGCGGTGGGCGCCTGGGCCGCCAGGGACAGGGCGAGGTCCACGTCCTGGGCGGCCAGCAGCTCGTACGCCTCCTGCGCCTCGGCCTCCCGCACCCGCACGGTGATGCCCGGGTGCGTCGCCCGCAGCGCGGTGACGGCCGGGACGACGAGGGCGGGCACGGCGGTGGAGAAGGCCCCGACCCGTACCTCGCCGGCCTCCCCGTGCAGGTAGGCCGCCAGGTCGGCGTCCGCGCGCTCCAGTTGCTCGAAGACCGCCTCGGCGTGGCGCAGTACCAGCCGGGCCGCGTCCGTCAGCCGGACCCGCCTGCCCTGGGCCCGCAGCAGTTCCACCCCGAGCTGCCGGGAGAGGTTCGTCAGCTGCTGGGACACGGCCGACGGCGTCATGTGCAGGGCCTCGGCCGTCGCGGTCACCGTGCCTCGTTCCCGCAGCGTGCGCAGGATCAGCAGCTTGCGGATGTCCCAGTCGGCCATGGCCGCAATGTATCCGCGGGCCGCGCCCGTCACCGACGCGGCCCGGCCCCCGATGCCGCGCCGAGCACGACCCCGCCGAGGATCAGCGCCATGCACCCGGCCTGCGCCCAGCCGGTCGGTTCGGCCAGCAGCGCCCAGGACAGCAGGGCGACGCACACCGGCTGGAGGTAGTAGACGACGCCCGCGCGGGCCGGGCCGATGAGGGAGATCGCCTTGTTCCAGGCGAAGAAGGCCACGGCCGAGGAGGCCACGCCGACGTAGAGGAGCGGCAGGACCGTGCCGGCCGTCGGGGTGAAGCCGCCCTGGACGGCGAGGCTGACGCCCTGCGCGGGCAGGAGCAGCACCGTGCCGGCCAGGAAGGTGGTGAACAGGAACGCGGCGCCGTCGAGGCCGGCGGGTCGGCGGCGCAGCAGCGCGCTGTAGGAGCCGAAGCAGCAGGCGGCGGCGATCATCCACAGGTCGCCGGCCGAGAACGACGTCCCGCCCCCGACCAGCAGGAGCACGCCCGTGCAGGCGATGAGGAGGCCGGCCACCCGGCGGGCGCCGAGCCGGACGCCGCCCGCGCGCTCGAAGACCGCCATCAGCACCGGCGAGGCGGCCATGATCATGCCCATGTTGGCGGCGGGGGTGGTGACGCCCGCCTGGTTGACGAGGGTGTTGTAGACGGTCACGCCGAGCAGCGAGGCGAGCAGCACGAAGCCGAGGTGGCGGCGGATCAGCTCGCGCTGCCGCCAGGCCCGCCGGGCTCCGAAGGGGGCGACGACGGCGAGGGCCACCACCCAGCGCCAGAAGGCGTGCTGGACGGGCGGGACGCTGTCGCCGAGGGCCCGGGAGGTGACGAAGCTGCCGGACCAGACGAGGGTCGCGAGGACGGCGAGCGCGAGGCCGAGGGCGACGGGAGTCGTCGGCCCCGGCCCGGCGGGGTTTCCGGCGGAGTGGCCGGTGGTGCGGCGGTCGGCGATGGCCACGGAGGTCCTTTCCTGGTGGCAGGCCCGGTGCCGCTACCGTCGCAGGGCCGGAACCGTCAGGTCCATCGAATCCTCGTGACCGTTCTTTGAAGGAGAACTGAAAGGTCGGGTCCGCACGGCCCGGCTGCGCGGGGCGAGCTGGCCCGCGACGGTCGCACCGAAGGCCAGGGCCATGCCCGCCGTCTGAACGGGTGTCAGCGACTGTCCCAGCGCCACCCAGCCGACCACGGCGGCGGTCAGCGGGGAGAGCGGGCCGAGGAAGGTGACCTGGGTGGCGGAGAGCCGCCCGATGCCGCGGAACCAGAGCCAGTACGCCACCGCCGTGTTCGCCAGCGCGAGGTAGAGGTAGCCGCCGACGGCCGGGCCGTCCAGCGCGGGCGGGGCTCCCTCGGCCAGGAGGGCGAGCGGCGCGACGAGCAGACCGCCCGCGGTGAGCTGCCAGCCGGTGAGGGCGAGCGGGCCGACGCCGTCGGGGCGTCCCCACCGCTTGGTCAGGACGGTGCCGGCGGACATCGACGCGGTGGAGGCGAGGGCGGCCAGGACGCCGACCGGGTCCAGCGCCCCGGCAGCCTTCAGCACGACCAGGCTGACGCCGAACGCGGCGACGAGGCCGGTCAGCACGGCCCGGACGGTGGGCCGCTGCCCCAGCAGCGGCGCCGAGAGCCCGACGACGAGGAGCGGGCCGACCGAGCCGACGACGGCGGCCATGCCGCCCGGCAGCCGGTAGGCGGAGAGGAACAGCAGCGGGAAGAAGGCCCCGATGTTCAGCGCCCCCAGCACGGCCGCCTTTCCCCACCAGGCGCCCCGCGGCAGCACCCGGGCGAGGGCGAGCAGCAGCAGACCGGCGGGCAGGGCGCGCAGCACCGCCGTGAACAGGGGGCGGTCGGGCGGCAGGAACTCGGTGGTGACGGCGTAGGTGGTGCCCCAGGAGACGGGGGCGAGGGCGGTGAGCGCGATGAGGGCGGGGCGGCCGGTGGCCATGGGTGCACCCTTCGGGACGGCGAAGTGACTCGACCGAAGTAGGTCGGTTGCAAGTAGCTTAGCGTTAAGCAAGTTTCCGTCAAGCTACTTTCTTGCGGGCGACCGGACGGCCCCCGATACTCGTCCCATGACTGAAAGCCCCGAGACGCGGCCCGCCCGGCGCGCGGACCCCGTCGACGCGATCATCGACCAGTGGGCGGCGGTGCGGCCCGACCTGGACACGGCCGCCATGGAGGTGTTCGGCCGCGTCTTCCGGCTGTCCCGCGCGATGGGCGACCGGATGGAGAAGGCGTACACGCCCTACGGCATCTCCCGGGGCGAGTTCGACGTGCTGGCCACCCTGCGCCGCTCCGGCGAGCCCTACGCCCTCTCGCCCCGGCAGCTCTCGGCCACGCTGATGCTCACCACCGGCGGCATGACCGGCCGCCTCGACAAGCTGGAGCGGGCCGGGCTGCTGCGCCGCTCCCCCGACCCGCACGACCGGCGCGCCCTGCGGGTCACGCTCACCGGGAAGGGGCTCACGCTGATCGACGAGGCGGTCGGCGCCGGCCTCGCCGTCCAGACCGAGGCACTGTCCGCCCTCGGCGCCGACCGGGTCGGCCACCTGGCCGACCTGCTGCGCGAACTCCTCGCCGGCACCGAGGAGTAGCCGGCCGCCGGCGCCCTCGGTGGAACGGAGTCGGGCCGTCAGGCCTTCGCGTCGGCCTTGGTCTTCACGTTGCGGCTGGGCGTGCGGTACTTGTCCGGGGTCCGGTCCAGGACCATGCACAGGCCCGCGATGACCACGAACAGGCCGATCGGGAGCAGGACGTAGAGGCCCAGCGTCTCGATGACGCTCAGGCCCGTGCCGGGGTCGTCGCCGTCGTCGCGGGTCAGCGCGAGCGCGGGGGACGACATGAGCAGCATCATCAGCGTCGTACCGGCTGCCAGGGCGCCGGCGCGCAGGGCGTTCTTCTTGTCCACGGTGCAAAGTTAGCGAACGGCGGAACGGGGCGCGCGCCCGGGGTGCCGTACGGGGCCCCGGACGCCCCGTTCAGCGCGCGGACTGAGCCCGCATCACCTCGATCAGGGCGTGCAGGCGCGGGGAGGCGGCCAGTTCCTCCAGGGTCACCGGGCGGCCCCCGGCGTCGGCGACGGGCAGCCGCCAGTTGGGGTACTGGTCCCAGGTGCCGGGGAGGTTCTGCGGGCGGCGGTCGCCGACGGCGTCGGGGAGCCAGAGGCCGACCATGCGGGCGGGGGTGCGCAGCAGGAAGCGGTGGACGGCCTGGATCTCGGCCTCCTCGGAGGAGGGGTCGGTGCCGCCCCCGGTGCCCTCCAGCAGGCCGAGGTGGGCGAGCCGTTCGAGCCACTCCGCGGTGTCCGTCGCCGCCTCGGCCCGCTCCTGTTCCAGCGGGCGGGTGAGGAGGCCCAGGCGGTCGCGGAGTTCGACGTGTTCGCCGGTGAGCCGGGCCGCGGTGGACGGCAGGTCGTGGGTGGTGGCGGTGGCCAGGCAGTCGGCGCGCCACTGTTCGGGCGCCAGGGGCCGGCCGTCGCCCGCCCAGTCCCGTTCGAACCAGAGCACCGACGTGCCGAGCACCCCGCGTTCGCGCAGCGCCTCGCGCACGCCTGGCTCCACGGTGCCGAGGTCCTCGCCGATGACGACGGCACCGGCCCGGGTGGCCTCCAGGACGAGGACGGCGAGCATGGCCTCCGCGTCGTAGCGGACGTAGGTGCCCTCGGTCGGCGGGTGGCCCTCGGGGACCCACCAGAGCCGGAAGAGGCCCATGACGTGGTCGATGCGCAGGGCGCCCGCGTACCGGAACAGGCCGCGCAGCAGGCGCCGGAAGGGGGCGTACCCGGAGTCGGCCAGGCGGTCGGGGCGCCACGGGGGCAGGCCCCAGTCCTGGCCGCGGGCGTTGAAGGCGTCGGGCGGTGCGCCGACCGACATGCCGGCGGCGAAGTACTCCTGCTGGGCCCAGGCGTCGGCGCCCTGCGGGTGCACGCCCACCGCGAGGTCGTGCACGATCCCGACCGGCATCCCGGCGTCGCGGGCGGTGCGCTGGGCGGCGGTGAGCTGGGTGTCGGTGAGCCAGGCCAGGCGCGAGTGGAAGTCGACGCGGTCCGCCAGTTCGCCGCGGGCGCGGGCGGTCTCGGCCGAGCGCGGGTCGCGCAGCCCCTCGGGCCACCGGCGCCAGTCGCAGCCGTGCACCTCGGCGAGGGCGCACCAGGTGGCGTGGTCCTCCAGGGCCGTGCCCTGTTCGGCGAGGTAGTCGCAGTAGGCGGCGCGGCGGCCGGGTCCGAGGGGGACCTCGTGGAGCAGCTCCAGGGCGTCGCGCTTGAGCTCCCACACCGCGTCCCGGTCGATGAGGGCGCCCTTCTCCAGTACGGCCTCCCGCAGCCGTCCGGCCCGCTCCTGGAGGGCGCGCACGCGGTCGGGGCCGGGGACGTACGCGAACTCGGGCACGGCCTCGATCCGCAGGTGCACGGGGTCGGGGAAGCGCCGGGAGGAGGGGCGGTAGGGCGAGGGGTCGGTGGGGGCGCCGGGTACGGCCGCGTGCAGCGGGTTGACCTGCACGAATCCGGCGTCGAGGGCGCGGCCGGCCCAGGCGGCCAGTTCCCCGAGGTCGCCGAGGTCGCCCATGCCCCAGGAGCGGCCGGACAGCAGGGAGTAGAGCTGGACCAGGAGTCCGTAGGAGCGTCCGGCCGGGGTGGGCAGGCGGTCGGGGGCGACGATCAGGTGGGCCCGTGCGGTCCGGCCGTCGGGCGCGGTGGCGGTCACGCGGTGGTATCCGGGAGGAAGCCGCCCGGCGTCGTCGTGGATCTCGCCCTGCTCGGTCTCGACGCGCAGCGCGGTGCCCTCGGGCAGCGCGGACAGGGCGTCCGGTGTGCCGCCGCCGGTGCGGGCGACCACGGTGGGCGGCAGCAGGCGCTCGCGCAGTTCCTCCTCGCGGGCGGCGAGGGCGGCGCGCACCGCTGCGGGTCCGCCGGTGCCGACGCCGAGGGCGGCCAGGGCGTGGGTGACGGCGGTGACCGAGGCCGTGACGGTTCGGTCCGGTGACGGATGGTAGGCGGTGGCGACCCCGTGCAGTGCGGCGAGCCGGGTCAGGTCCTCGGGCAGGTCCTCGACGGGGGGCTCGGCCGGCCGGGCTGCGGTCATCTACGGCCTCTGGGACCGCGTGGGTTCCGGAACGGCGAAGGAGGGGCCGCCCTGCTCCGGCACGTCGGCCGTGAGCTCGGGGGAGGATTCGCTGGTCAGCGGCACGGCGTCGGCGAACGGCGACTCGCTGGTGAGGGGCTCGGCGTCGGGCAGCGGCGGTTCGCTGGTGAGGGGGGTCTCGGCGCAGCTGCCGGTGGCGCCGAAGACGCAGTAGTGCGGGGTACCGGAGTCGGCGGAGGGCTCCGCCCAGGGGGTGGACGGCTCCGCCGCGGGTTTGGAAGGGGCCGGGAGCAGCAGGGGTGCCATTGCAGCCACGGTGATCTCCTTTGTGTCGGGCACGCTTTTGGCGGGTTACGGCAGCCCTACCCAGTCGGCGCCAGGACAGACGCCCCGGGACGGACAACGTGGCCCTGGTCACATTCTGCCCGCGACAAAGACCCTGAACCCGGACGAAGACGCCACTCCGGCCGTCACTCGTTCGGGTGAAGTGCGCGATCGGCCGCGCGCGGCCGATAGAAGCCGGTGCGGATCGCTCCGGACGCACGGACCCCGGGGAACCGGGCGCGCCGAGCGGCCCCGGTCCCCCCGGTCCCCCGGGCCGTCAGGCCGAGATGCCGTCGATCCGGGCCAGCGCGTCGTCCGCTCCGTACGGCTGCAGGTACGGCAGCCAGCGCGGGTCCCGGTGACCGGTGCCGATGATGCGCCAGGCCAGGCCGGTGGGCGGGGCGGGCTTGTGGCGCAGGCGCCAGCCGATCTCACCGAGGTGGCGGTCGGCCTTGACGTGGTTGCAGCGGCGGCAGGAGGCCACCACGTTGTCCCACACGTGCTGTCCCCCGCGGCTGCGGGGGACGACGTGATCGACGCTGGTGGCGACCCCGCCGCAGTACATGCACCGGCCCCCGTCGCGCGCGAAGAGCGCCCGCCTGGTGAGAGGAACGGGCCCCCGGTAGGGGACCCGCACGAATCGCTTGAGCCGGACCACGCTGGGTGCGGGGACGGTGACGGTCGCGCTGTGCAGGAAGGCGCCGGACTCCTCGAGGCACACGGCCTTGTTCTCGAGGACGAGGACGAGCGCGCGGCGGAGCGGTACGACGCCGAGTGGCTCGTACGACGCGTTGAGAACCAGGACGTGCGGCACGGATGCCTCCTTGTACGCCGGCGGCGCGTGGCTCGCGCCGGGACGATCCGTAGTCAGTCTCCCCTCATGCCTGGTGGACGCGCCACCATCTCCCGGTAACGGGCTGGGAGTGTTTTCGACCACACCCGATGTGTCCCCCGGAGTCTGACCAGTTCAAGCGCGGGTGAGCGCGGTCTCTCCCGCGGACTTCGCACCGATCCCCACAAGGTGCCCCGTTAGTGTGGTTGTCCTGCCCGTCCGGTGACCTTCCCGTGACCTTGGACCAGACCCTTGGACCGTCGTCGCCCGGCCGCCCGCGCCGCGGGACGGGCACCGCACCTGGAGGTATCCGCCGTGTCCCTGTCCGCCGCCGTCCTCTCGGCCGCCGGTTCGTCGCCGTCGCCCTCGCCGTCCCCGACGGCCCCCGGGGTGCCCTCGCTCCAGGACGCCCAGGAGCACGCGACGAACGCGGCGAGCTGGGTCGAGCAGAACTGGTCGACGTGGCTCGCGATCGGGCTGCGGGTGCTGCTGATCCTGGTGATCGCGGTGGTGCTGCGGGCGGCGGTGCGGCGGGGGATCACCAAGCTGATAGACCGCATGAACCGCACCGCCGGGGCGGTGGACGGCACCGCGCTGGGCGGGCTGCTGGTGAACGCCGAGCGGCGCCGGCAGCGGTCGCAGGCCATCGGCTCGGTGCTGCGTTCGGTGGCGAGCTTCCTCATCCTGGGCACCGCGGCCCTGATGGTCCTCGGCACCTTCCAGATCAATCTGGCCCCGCTGCTGGCGTCCGCCGGTGTCGCGGGCGTCGCGATCGGCTTCGGCGCCCGCAACCTGGTCACCGACTTCCTCTCCGGCGTCTTCATGATCCTGGAGGACCAGTACGGCGTCGGCGACACCATCGACGCGGGCGTGGCCTCCGGCGAGGTCGTCGAGGTCGGGCTGCGGGTGACCAAGCTGCGCGGCGCCGACGGCGAGATCTGGTACGTCCGCAACGGCGAGGTCAAGCGCATCGGCAACCTGTCCCAGGGCTGGTCGACGGCGGGTGTGGACGTGACGGTCCGCTCCGGCGAGGACCTGGACAAGGTCAAGGAGACCCTCGACGCGGTCGCCGAGCGGATGAGCAAGGAGGAGCCCTGGAACGAGCTCCTGTGGGGCCCGATCGAGGTGCTGGGCCTGGACAGCGTCCTGCTGGACTCGATGGTCGTGCGCGTCTCGGCGAAGACCATGCCCGGCAAGGCCCTGACCGTGGAGCGCGAGCTGCGCTGGCGCATCAAGCGGGCCTTCGACGCGGCCGACATCCCGATCGTCGGCGGTGCCACGGTCCCGGTGGACGGGACCGCGGCCGCCGACCCGACGGCGGGCGTGGCGGCACCGTCGGCGTACGCGAGCACCGTGTCGCCGCAGTCGATGGCCGCCTCCCCGATCACTCCGCCCAGCACCACCAAGTAGCCGGGCTCCTCCCCGCCCCCGAGGTGACGACCGCGTCGCCCCGGGGGCGGTGTCGTGCCCGGGGCGTCCGGGCGATCCCTTGACGGCTCCCCGGGGCGGGCCTACGTTTCTCGACCGACAGGAAACTTTCCTTACAGTCGCGCCGGTTCCCCACGGCTCGGTGGAAGGCCCAGCGGCCGAGAGGCAGGTGTGGACCCGTATGGCAGCAGCCGCCGGTACGCCGGGCACCCCGCGCGTCCTGCGCGCCATGAACGACCGGGCCGCCCTGGATCTCCTGCTGGAGCACGGGCCGCTGTCCCGCGCCCGGATCGGCAGGCTCACCGGTCTGTCGAAGCCGACCGCCTCGCAGCTCCTGGCCCGCCTGGAGGCCGCGGGGCTCGTGCTGGCCGGCGGCACCACGGAGGGCCGGCCGGGACCCGGCGCCCAGCTCTTCCGGGTGAACCCGGCCGCCGGGTACGCCGCCGGACTCGACGTCACCCGGGCCCGCGTCCTCGCCGCGGTCGCCGACATCACCGGACGCACGGTCGGCCGGTACGAGCTGCCCACCCCGCACCGGCGCACCGGCGTCCCCGTCGTCCGGCAGGTCACCGAGGCCCTGGACGGCGCGGTGAGGGCCGCGGGGCTGACCCGGGACGACGTCCGCCGCCTCGTCGTCGGCACGCCGGGCGCCTTCGACCCGAACACCGGCCGGCTGCGCTACGCCGCTCACCTGCCCGGCTGGCACTCCCCCGGCCTGCTGGAGGAACTCTCCGGCGCCCTGCCGATGCCGGTCGAGTACGAGAACGACGTGAACCTCGTCGCCCTGGCCGAGCAGCGCCTGGGCGCGGCCCGGGGACACGGGGACTTCGTGCTGCTGTGGAACCAGGAGGGCCTCGGGGCCGCCCTGGTCCTCGGCGGCCGGCTGCACCGCGGCTGGACGGGCGGCGCCGGCGAGGTCGGCTTCCTGCCGGTGCCGGGCACGCCGCTGGTGCGCGGGGTCGCCCGGACCAACAGCGGCGGCTTCCAGGAGCTGGCCGGTTCGCAGGCGGTGCCAAAACTGGCCCGGGAACTGGGCGTGACCCCCGTACCCGGCGGAGGGCCCCTGGAGGCCGCCGCCGCCCTCCTCGCCCGCGCGGCCGGGGCGGAGGACGAGCCGCACCGCCTGCTGCTGCGGGCGTACGCGACCCGCCTGGCGACCGGTCTGGCCTCCCTCGTCTCCGTGCTGGACCCCGAACTGGTCGTGCTCAGCGGCACCTCGCTGACCGCGGGCGGCGAGGCGCTGCGCGACCTCGTCCGGGAGGAACTGGGCGAACTGGCCGCCTCCCGGCCTCGCCTCGTCCTCGGCTCCGTCACCGGAGACCCCGTACTGCGCGGCGCGCTGGAGAGCGCGCTCGCCACGACCCGCGACGAGGTCTTCGACACCTCGCGCTGACGCCCGCACACCCCGCAGCACCGCCACCGCGGACCGGAGTCCGCCGGCGGCGCCCACCACCGGAACCCCACCATGGCGGCGACCGTGCCGGTCACGGCTCGTCGCGCCGACTGGAGCAAAGGGCTGATGACCGAATGAAACTCACCGTGGTCGGCGGCGGTTCGACCTACACGCCCGAACTCGTCGACGGCTTCGCCCGGCTGCGGGACACCCTGCCGGTCGAGGAGCTGGTGCTGGTCGACCCGGCCGCGGACCGGCTGGAACTGGTCGGCGGACTGGCCCGCCGCATCTTCGCCCGGCAGGGCCACGGCGCCCGGGTCGTGACCACCTCGGACCTGGACGCGGCCGTGGACGGCGCCGACGCCGTCCTGCTCCAGCTCCGCGTCGGCGGCCAGGCGGCCCGCGAGCGGGACGAGACGTGGCCGCTGGAGTGCGGCTGCGTCGGCCAGGAGACCACCGGCGCGGGCGGCCTCGCCAAGGCGCTGCGCACCGTGCCGGTGGTGCTGGACATCGCCGAACGGGTGCGCCGGACCAACCCGGACGCCTGGATCATCGACTTCACCAACCCGGTCGGCATCGTCACCCGCGCCCTGCTCGGGGCCGGCCACCGGGCGGTCGGCCTGTGCAACGTGGCGATCGGGCTCCAGCGCAAGTTCGCCGCGCTGCTCGGCACGGCACCCGCCGACGTGCACCTGGACCACGTCGGCCTGAACCACCTCACCTGGGAGACCGGCGTCCGCCTCGGCGGCCCCGGGGGCGAGGACGTCCTGCCCCGGCTGCTGGCCGAGCACGGCGACGCCGTCGCCGCCGACCTCCGCCTGCCGCGGCCCCTGCTGGACCGCCTGGGCGTCGTCCCGTCGTACTACCTGCGCTACTACTACGCGCACGACGAGGTCGTCGAGGAGCTGCGCCACAAGCCGTCCAGGGCCGCCGAGGTCGCGGACATGGAACGGCGGCTGCTGGAGATGTACGCCGATCCCGCCCTGGACGAGAAGCCCGCGCTGCTGGCCAGGCGCGGCGGCGCCTACTACTCGGAGGCCGCCGTGGACCTGGCGGCGGCCCTGCTGGGCGGCACCGGGTCCCCGTACCAGGTGGTGAACACGTACAACCGGGGCACGCTGCCCTTCCTGCCCGACGACGCGGTGATCGAGGTGCAGGCCGCGGTGGGCCGCGAGGGCGCGTCGCCGCTGGCCGTCCCGGCCGTGGACCCGCTGTTCGCGGGCCTGATGGCGAACGTGACCGCGTACGAGGACCTGGCCCTGGACGCGGCCCTGCGCGGCGGCCGGGAACGGGTGTTCCGGGCGCTGCTCGCCCACCCCCTCGTCGGCCAGTACGCCTACGCCGAACGGCTCACCGACCAGCTGGTCGCGCACAACCGGGAGCACCTGGCGTGGGCCTGACCGCGAGCGTGCTCGCCGTCGACGCGGGCAACAGCAAGACGGACGTCGCGGTCGTGACGGCGGACGGGCAGGTGCTCGCCACGGCACGCGGCGGCGGCTTCCGCCCGCCCGCCGTGGGGGTCGGGCGGGCGGTGGACGTCCTCGCCGAGGCGGTGACGCGGGCGTTCGCCGCGGCCGGCGTCCGCCGGGTCGACCACGTCTCGGCGTGCCTGGCCAACGCGGACCTGCCCGTGGAGGAGGCGGAGCTCTCCGCCGCGCTGCACGCGCGCGCGTGGGGCACGACCGTCGAGGTGCGCAACGACACCTTCGCGATCCTGCGGGCCGGCGTCACCGAGCCGCGCGGGGTCGCCGTCGTGTGCGGCGCCGGCGTCAACTGCGTCGGCATGCGCCCCGACGGCCGCACCGCCCGCTTCCCGGCCCTGGGCCGCATCTCCGGCGACTGGGGCGGCGGCTGGGCCCTGGCCGAGGAGGCGCTGTGGCACGCGGCGCGGGCGGAGGACGGGCGGGGCGAGCAGACGGCGCTGGCCCGGACCCTGCCGGCGCACTTCGGGCTCGGTTCGATGTCCGCCCTCGTCGAGGCCCTGCACCTGCGGCACATCGAGCCGGAACGGCGCCACGAGCTGGCCCCCGTCCTGTTCGCCACGGCGGACGGCGGCGACGCCGTGGCCGGGGCGGTCGTCGACCGGCAGGCGGACGAGGTGGTGGCGATGGCCACGGTCGCGCTGACCCGCCTCGACCTGCTCGGCGAACGGACGCAGGTCCTGCTCGGCGGCAGCGTCCTGGCCGCCCGCCACCCCCGGCTCGACGGCCGGATACGGGAGCTGCTGGCGGCCCGCGCGCCCAGGGCCGTGCCGCGGGTGGTGACCGCGCCCCCGGTGCTCGGCGCGGTGCTGCTGGGGCTCGACCGGACGGCGGCGGGCCACGGGGCGCAGGACCGGGTGCGGGCGCACTTCGGCGCCTGAGGTCCCCGCCGGGGAACCGAACCGGCCCCGCACGCGTATTCCTAGGCAGGGCCGAAGCGTTCCGGCCGGTCGGCCGGCGCCGGGGAACGGGGTGCGGAACCCCGCGTTCGGACCAAGATCGGGTAAGGCCGGTGCGAATGCCGGTGCGGGGCGCGATACTTGCGGCGACGGATGACCCTGGGGGAGGTCAGCAGTGACTCGACCGCCGAAGAGCAGCGCGGCGCCACCGCCGGGCGCGAGCGTGCCCCCGCCGCCCGCCGTGCCGCCGCAGCGCTCCGCCGGCGGCGCCCCGTCCGCGTCCCCGCCGTCGGCGCCCCGCCGCACCGCGTTCGCCGAGGGCGTGGACCGCCTGCGCGCCGCGGCCACCACCGAGCCCGGCCGGCTGCGCGTCATCGGCGCCCTGCTCGCCGTGCTCGTCCTCGCCTTCGGCGCCGTCACCGCCTGGCAGATGACCGAGCGGTCCGCAGCCGCGGACGACGTGCTCCACCGCAGCCAGCCGCTCAGCTCCTCCGCCGCCGACATCTACCGCTCCCTCGCCGACGCCAACACCGCGGCGTCCAGCGGGTTCCTGGCCGGCGGCCAGGAGACGAAGGCCTCCCGCGACCGGTACGAGAAGGGCGTCCGCACGGCCGCCGAGGGGCTCGTGGCGGCCGCCGCCAACTCCGACGCCGGCTCCCCCGCGGCCACGACCATCACCCGGCTGAACCGCCTGCTGCCCGAGTACAAGGGCCTGATCGAGCGGGCCCGCACCTACAACCGGCAGGGCTTCCCGGTCGGCGGCGCCTATCTGCGCTACGCCAACGAGAAGATGCAGAAGGAGATGCTCCCGGCGGCGGAGGACCTCTACACGCGGGAGAACCAGCGGCTGAGCGACGACTACGCGGACGCCGAGCCCTACCCGTGGGCGGCGATCGCCCTCGGCGTGCTGGCGCTCGCGGCCCTGGGCTGGGCCCAGTACCGCAACTACCGGCGCACCAACCGGGTCCTCAACCACGGCCTGGTCGCCGCCACGGCCGCCGCGACGGTCGTCCTGCTCTGGCTCGCCGTCGGCCACGGTGTCGCGCGGTCGGACCTGGACGACTCGTACGACCACGGCGTGCGCTCCCTTAACGCGCTGCACGAGGCCCGCATCGCCTCCCTGAAGGCCCGCGGCAACGAGAACCTGACGCTCGTGGCGCGCGGCGCGGAGACGAAGAAGGTCGGCGACGAGACGTACGACGCCTACGACTTCGACTTCGAGAAGAACATGGACACCCTCGGCAAGGGCCTGGCCGAGGCGCGGCGGCTCGCCGACGACGAGGCGGGCGAGCGGCCGGTCGCGGCGGCCGGCGCCGACATGACGGAGTGGAAGAAGCGCCACGCGTCCGCCCGTGAGCAGGACGAGAACGGCGACTACCAGCAGGCGCTGGACCTGGTGATCGGCGGCAAGGGCGCCACGGTGGAGTGCTTCGACGGTGTCGACGCCTCGCTGGCCGACGCCCTCGACCACGAGAAGGCCGAGTTCGAGCGGGCGGCGGGCGACGGCCTGGACGCGATGGGGCTGCTGCCCCAGGGCGCCGCCGCCCTCGCCGTCCTGGGCGCGGCCGGCGCGCTGCTGGGCATCGGCCGCAGGCTGTCGGAGTACCGGTGAGACAGCGCGGGGGCCCGGCGGGCGGACGGGAAGGGGTGACGGTGAGAGGGGGCGTGAGGATGCGCGCGCGACGACTGCGGACCGGCCTGAAGGGCTGGGGCGGGGTGGCTGCGATGGCGGTCGCCTGTGCCCTGGCGGTGCTCTTCGCCCTGCTCCTGCCGGTGGTCCGCTCGCACGGCGAGGGCGCCGTGGACACCGGCGGCCGGGGCGCCGCCCAGGGCCGCCAGGCACGCGCGGCCGAGGAGTGCACGGACCCGGAGAAGCAGACCCTGTCCCCGGGCGGGGCGGACGGCCCCACCATCGAGGCGATCCGCAACCGCGAGGGCGCGAAGCGCAAGCTGGTCGTCGGCGTCGACCAGAACAGCTACCGCTGGGGCTACCGCGACCCGAACAGCGGCGGCGGCGCCCGGCTCGAGGGCTTCGACATCGACCTGGTGCGCCGCATCGCCCAGGACATCCTCGGCGACCCGGACGCGGTGCAGTTCAAGGCGATACCCACCGACCAGCGGATCCCGGCGATCCAGGACGGCCGGGTCGACATGGTGGTCCGCACGATGACCATCAACTGCGACCGCCTCGCCGACGTCGCCTTCTCCGCGCCCTACTTCAGGACCGGCCAGCAGCTGCTCGCCCCCAAGTCCTCGGACATCACCGGGTACGACGGCACGCTCGCCGGCAAGAGGCTGTGCACGGCGGCCGGTTCGACGGCACTGAGCACGCTGAAGCAGGACCGGCTCGACGGCAGGCCGGCGGCCGGCGCCGACCTGACCACCACCGTGCCCAACCAGCTGGACTGCCTGGTGCGGCTCCAGCTCGGCGAGGTCGACGCGGTGGTCACCGACGGCGCGCTCGCCGCGAGCCAGGCCGCTCAGGACCCCACGGTCGAACTGAAGGGCGACCCCTTCACCACCGAGTACTACGGCGTGGCGATGAAGAAGGACGCCGACGATCTGGTACGCCGGGTCAACCAGGTCCTCGTGGAGTGGCGCGCGGACAAGGCCCGGGGCTGGCAGCACTCCTACGAGGTGTGGCTGTCGGAGACCATGGGCGACGACTCACGGAAGTCGGAACCGCCGGCGCCCCGGTACCGGGGCGGGAACTGACCGGCCCGCCACGGCGCAGCAGCACGCACGAGTCCGCAACGGCGAAAGGTGATCGATGGGCGACACGGGACCCTCCGGGCCGGTGATGGACCGGGACGAGGTGGACCGTGCGCTGGCGCGGCTGGGCGCGGAGCACGAGGCGATCGAGACCTCGCTCCTCGCCCTCCAGGACCACGCGGGGCGCAGACTCCTGGAGGGCGCCGCGCTCACGGGCGTGACCCAGGAGCGCTGGGCCGCCGCGGAGGCGTCGATCACCCTGCTGTGGACCTGTTTCGACGCGTACGCGGGCGCGCTGCGCACCGCCCGGGAGATCCGCGCCCGTCGCCGCTGGTCCAGCCGCGAGGACCTGGCGGAGCTGACGGAACTGCTGCGCGGCGAGGCGGTCACCCTGGCCGGCAGCGCCGCCATCGCCAACGCGCCCACCCTCCAGGGCGGTCCGGGCCGGCTCAGCGAGCGGTACTCGCTGGTCGCGCTGGTGGAGCGGATGAACCAGCTCTACGCGTCCTCCCTCGACCTGGTGGTCGCCGCCGACGCGGTGTGGTCGGCGCTGCCCGCACGCATCGACCTGCTCGCCGCCGAGCTCCAGCGCACCCGCCGGCTCGCGCACTCGGTGGGCGTGCGACCCGGCGAGCACCCGGCCGGCGACGACCTGGAGCGGATCACCCGCACCCTGACCCGGCTGCGCGAGCGGGTGGTGTCCGACCCGCTGGCGTTCTGGCTGCCCACCGAGGGCAGTTCGGCGCCGGGCGGCGGCCGTCCTGACACCACGGTCTACGACCGGGAGGCGCGCGCCCTGGAGGACGTGCGCCGGGAGATCGACGCGGTGCTGGCCGTCCGCCAGGACGCCGAGCAGCGGATCGTGCGGCTGCGGGACGTGCTCTCCCGCGCGGACCGCACCCTCGCCGAGGCCCGCACGGCGCGCGGCGAGGTGCTGGCGAAGATCGCCGCGACGGAGGTGCCGGTCGTCAGCGGCCCCCCGACCGTGCTCCAGGAGCAGCTGGCGACGGCCGCCGAGTACCGGCGGCACGCCCAGTGGCACCGTCTGTCCCCGCTCCTGGAGTCCCTGGAGGAGAAGGCGGAGGACGAACTGCTGCGGGCCCGGGAGTCGCTGACCGCGGTCACCGCGCCGCTCGCGGTCCGCGCCGAACTGCGCGGCCGGCTGGACGCGTACAAGGCGAAGGTCGCCCGGCTGGGCTTCGCGGAGGATCCGGAGCTGGTCGAGAAGTACGAGAGGGCGCGCCGCATGCTGTGGAGCGCGCCCTGCGACCTGCGCGTCGCCGAGCAGGCCGTGCTGCGCTACCAGCACGCGGCGGCGGAAGTGCTGCGCTCGGTGCCGCGCGTGCCCGGCCAGGGCGGGCCGGTGGACCGGACGGGGCCCGGCGCATGAGCGACAACGGGGAGGCGACGGCATGAGCCAGGAGCAGCGGACCTGTCAGCGTCCCGGCTGCGGCGGGTCCTACGAGGACATGGGCGGCGGCGAGCTGTACTGCGACACCTGCGGACTCGCGCCGGTCGTCGCGTCCGACGGCATGGTGGGCTCGACGCCGACCGGCGTCACCGGCGGCGGGCGGGGCTCACGCGGCTCGGCGGGCAGCGGGAGCGCGCGCTCCGGCAGCCGCAGCGCGCGTACGTCGTCGCAGTCGGCGAAGTCCCGGCGTTCGGTGTCGGGGCGGCTCTCGCGGTCCGTGTCCGGCCGGTCCACGGGCCGCTCGGTGTCGGTGCGCAGCTCGGGGTCGCCCGCCGGTTCCTCCGCGCGCGGCCGGCTCGGCGCCGGCCTGGTCGAGGTCCCGGCGATCCCGCGGCCCGACCCGCGCGCGATGGTCCTGGACCACGCCGAGGTGCCCGAGCGCAAGCGGTTCTGCTCGCGCTCGGACTGCGGGGCGCCGGTCGGCCGGGCCCGCGGGGACCGGCCCGGCCGCACGGAGGGCTTCTGCACCAAGTGCGGCCACCCGTACTCGTTCGTTCCCAAGCTGAGGTCCGGGGACGTCGTGCACGGCCAGTACGAGGTGGTGGGCTGCCTCGCGCACGGCGGGCTCGGCTGGATCTACCTCGCCGTGGACAGGGCGGTCTCCGACCGCTGGGTGGTCCTCAAGGGCCTGCTGGACACCGGCGACCAGGACGCGATGGCGGCGGCGATCTCCGAGCGGCGCTTCCTCGCCGAGATCGAGCACGCCAACATCGTGCGGATCTACAACTTCGTCGAACACCTCGACCAGCGCACCGGCTCCCTCGACGGCTACATCGTCATGGAGTACGTCGGCGGCAAGTCCCTCAAGGAGATCGCCAACGCCCGCCGCACCGAGCAGGGCCGGCGCGACCCGCTGCCGGTGGAGCAGGCGTGCGCGTACGGCATCGAGGCGCTGGAGGCGCTCGGCCACCTGCACAGCCGCAACCTGCTGTACTGCGACTTCAAGGTCGACAACGCCATCCAGACCGAGGACCAGCTCAAGCTGATCGACATGGGCGCGGTGCGCCGCATGGACGACGACGAGTCGGCCATCTACGGCACGGTGGGCTACCAGGCGCCGGAGGTCGCCGACGTCGGCCCCTCGGTGGCCTCCGACCTGTTCACGGTCGGCCGTACCCTCGCCGTGCTGACGTTCGACTTCCAGGGCTACACCACCGTCTACGCCGACTCCCTGCCGGACCCGGACACCATCGAGGTGTTCCGGCAGTACGAGTCGTTCTACCGGCTGCTGGTGCGCGCCACCGATCCCGACCCGGCCCGCCGGTTCGCCTCCGCGCAGGAGATGGCGGAGCAGCTCACCGGCGTGCTGCGCGAGGTGGTCTCGCTGCAGACGGGCCGCGCCCGGCCCGCGCTGTCCACGCTGTTCGGGCCCGAGGTGCGGGTCACCGACACCGAGCTGTTCCCCCGGCTGGACGGCGAGGTGTCGCCGCTGGGGGCGCGGGCGACCGGCACGAGAAGACGCGGGGGCGGTCCCGCGGCGGCGCCGGCCGGTGCCGCCGGGTCGGCGCTGCCGGGCGGTACCGGCCCGGCCGTCGGGGCGCCCGGCGGGACGGTCCCGGCCGCGGCCCACGGCGGAACGGGCGTGGCGGCCACCCTGCCCGCAGGACCGGGCGCGAGCGCCGCGCTGCCGGGCGCGGTGAGCGCGGTCGGCAGCCTCGGGACCAGCGTCTCCGGACTGGTCCGGCCCGTCGACGCGCCCGCCGCCGCCCTCGCCCTGCCCGTCCCCCGGGTCGACCCCGGGGACCCCAACGCCGGTTTCCTTGCGGGCCTGATGGCGTCCGCGCCGGGTGAGCTGCTGACCGCGCTGGCCGCCGCGCCCGCGCCGTCGACGGAGACCCGGCTGCGGCAGACCCGGGCCCGGCTGGAGCAGGGCGACGCGCCCGGCGCGCTGGAGACCCTGGACGCCCTGGAGGGCGAACGGCCCGACGACTGGCGGGTGGTCTGGTACCGGGGCCTGGCCTCGCTGGTGACCGGCGACCACGAGGGCGCCGCGCTCGCCTTCGACGCGGTCTACGACGCCTTCCCGGGCGAGATCGCGCCCAAGCTGGCGCTCGGCCTGTGCGCGGAGGTGCTGGGCCAGCTCGACAACGCCGCGGAGTACTACCGGCTGGTGTGGTCGGCCGACCCGAGCCATGTGAGCGCAGCGTTCGGCCTGGCCCGGGTCCAGTTGGCCGGCGGCGACCGCTCCGCTGCCGTACGGACGCTGGAGTCGGTGCCGGAGTCCTCCGTCCACTGCACGGCCGCGCGCGTGGCCGCCGTCCGGGCCCGCCTGCGCCGGCGCACGGCGGCCCCGGGCGACCTGGCGTTCCTGGACGATCTGTCCGCGGCCGCACGGCAGGTGGAGGCGCTGGACGTGTACGGTCTGGACCCGGCGCGCCGCGAGCAGTTGTCGGTCGAGGTCCTCGGCTGTGCCCTGGACTGGGTACTCTCCGGGGGCCGGGGTTCCGTCCCCTCCGCCGCAGGGGGGCGGGCACTGCTCGGCAGCGGTCTGGACGAACGCGGTCTGCGTTTCGGTCTGGAGCGTTCGTACCGCATGCTGGCCCGGCTGGCGCGGGGCGGCGAGGAGAGGATCGACCTGGTGGAACGTGCCAATCGTTACCGCCCCCGGACGTGGGTGTAGTTGATGTCGCAGATGCCCCAGCAGGCCGCCGTGCCGAAGTGCCCGAGCTGCGAGGAGCCCCTCGAGTCGGACGACCGCTTCTGCGGCGCGTGCGGATACGACCTGTCCGCCGTGCCCGCGCGGCCCGAGGACAGCCCGGCCGTCGGCACGAACGGCACGGTGCCCGCCCCGTCGTCGCCGCCGGACGGCGTCGGCCGGCCCGCCGCCCGGGAGACGGACGGCTCCGGCCGGCCGGTGCCCGCGCACGCGCCGGCCGACGTGCCCGGCACGGGCTCGGGCGGCTCCCCGCTGTCGCCTCCGGTACCGCCCGCGCCGCCGGCCGCGCCGCCCGTCGTGCCGGAGCCGGCCGGGCCCGAACCGGCCGCGTCCGGCGTGCGGTTCGACCGTCCGGGCGAGCCCGACGAGTACCCGTTGCAGGCACCCGACCCGCGGTCGGCCCCCGCCCCGGCGCCGTCCCCGCAGGCCGCCCCCGCCCCGGCGCCCTCCGCGCCGGCCGAGGCCGGCAAGGTGTGCGTGGCCTGCCGCGCGGGCCGCGTCGACGACGACGGCTACTGCGAGAACTGCGGCCACGCCCAGCCCCGTGAACGCGACCACATGGAGCAGGAGGCGGGCCCCGTCGCCGCCGTCAGCGACCGCGGGCTGCGCCACCACCGCAACGAGGACGCCTTCTGCGTCGGCCACACCGCGCTGCCCGACGGGACGTCCGCGACCGTGGCGATCGTGTGCGACGGCGTCTCCTCGGCGACCCGCCCGGACGACGCCTCCCTCGCCGCGTCCCGCGCGGCCGGCGAGTCGCTGCTCACGGTCCTGCCGCGCGGCACGCACCCGCAGCAGGCCATGCACGACGCGATCGTCGCCGCCTCGCACGCCGTCAACGCGCTGGCCGACGAGCCCGCCACGGCCCGCGAGCAGGCCCCGCACCAGAACGCCCCGGCCTGCACCCTGGTCGGCGCGGTCGTCGCCTCGGGCCTGCTGGTCGTCGGCTGGGTCGGCGACAGCCGCGTCTACTGGGTGCCGGTGGACCGCAGCACCCCGCCGGCCCGGCTCACCGAGGACGACTCGTGGGCCGCGCAGATGGTCGCCGCGGGCCTGATGAGCGAGGCCGAGGCGTACGCCGACGAGCGCGCCCACGCCATCACCGGCTGGCTCGGCGCCGACGCCTACGAACTGGAGCCGCACACCGCGTCGTTCAAGCCCGACCGCCCCGGCGTGGTCGTGGTCTGCACGGACGGCCTGTGGAACTACGCCGAGTCGGCCGAGGAGATGGCCCGTGCCGTGCCCCTCGACGCAGCCACGCGCCCGCTGCACAGCGCCCGGGTCCTGGTCGGTCACGCCCTCGACGGCGGGGGCCACGACAACGTAACAGTGGCCGTCGTGCCGTTCCCCGCCCCTCCCGCGGGGGCAGGATCCGGCTGAGGCCGTCGCGGCCGGGCCACGCACGCACGGGCCGGGTAGGGCGGCGGGGCGGCCTCGCGGACCGCAGGGGGCGGTCCGCGTCACCAGCCATCGCCCCACCACCGTGGGGACGTAGAGGGGGATGCGATCCGGCATGGCCAATTTCTCGAAATCGAACGTGCCGCAGTTCTCGGTGGACGTCTACCAGAACGAGTACCTGCCCGAGGGCGGCCGTGAGGTCAACGCGATCGTCACGGTCACCGCGACCGGCGGCGGCACGATCGGCAGCGCGGTGGCGGCGCCCCATCTCTACGCGCCGGGGCGGGGGCCGTCCGCGGCCGTGGCGCTGATGGTCGACTGCTCGGGCTCGATGGACTACCCGCCGACCAAGATGCGCAACGCCCGGGACGCGACGGCGGCCGCGATCGACACCCTGCGCGACGGCGTGCACTTCACGGTGGTCGGCGGCACGCACGTGGCCACGGAGGTCTACCCCGGCAACGGCCGGCTCGCGGTCGCCGACGCCACCACCCGGGGGCAGGCCAAGCAGGCCCTGCGCCGGCTGAGCGCGGGCGGCGGCACGGCCATCGGCACCTGGCTGCGGCTGGCCGACCGGCTGCTGTCCACCGCGGACGTCGCCATCCGGCACGGCATCCTGCTCACCGACGGCCGCAACGAGCACGAGTCGCCGCAGGACCTGAAGGCGGCGCTCGACGCCTGCGCCGGACGCTTCACCTGTGACGCCCGCGGCGTGGGCACCGACTGGGAAGTGAAAGAAGTCACAGGGATCGCCTCCGCCCTGCTCGGCACCGCCGACATCGTCGCCGACCCGGCGGGCCTCGCCGAAGACTTCACGCGGATGATGGAGACGGCCATGGGCAAGGAGGTCGCCGACGTCGCCCTGCGCCTGTGGACCCCGGTCGGCACCACGGTGCGGTTCGTCAAGCAGGTCGCCCCCACGGTCGAGGAACTGACCGGCCGCCGCACCGAGGCGGGGCCGCGCGCCGGGGACTACCCCACCGGGTCCTGGGGCGACGAGTCCCGCGACTACCACGTCTGCGTCGAGGTGCCGGCCGCGGACATCGGCCGGGAGATGCTGGCCGCCCGGGTCTCCCTGGTCGTCCCGGAGCCCGGCGGAAGCGTCCAGACCCTCGGCGCCCAGGGTCTCGTGCGCGCCGTGTGGACGGACGACATGGCCGCTTCCACGTCGATCAACCCCCAGGTCGCCCACTACACCGGGCAGGCCGAACTGGCGCAGGTCATTCAACAGGGGCTCGATCTACGCAAAGCGGGAGACATCGACGGAGCAACGGCCAAACTGGGCCGCGCGGTTCAGCTGGCCGGAGCCTCCGGAAACGCGGATACGGCGAAACTGCTTGCGAAGGTGGTGGACGTGGTCGACGCGGCGGCAGGTACTGTGCGACTGAAAGCGAAGGTCGAGGAGGCCGACGAGATGACTCTCGAGACCCGGTCGACGAAGACTGTTCGCGTGAAGAAGTGACGCAGTACCGCAGGACAACACAGCGACAAGCTCCGCAAGAGGGGGAAGCTCCGACATGCCGACCTGCCCGAACGGACACCAGTCGGGTTCCGACGACTGGTGCGAGGTCTGCGGTCACCGCATGGCCGGTGCCGTGCCGCCCCCTCCGCCGCCACCGCCCCCGGGCGGAGGCTACGGCTTCCCGCAGCCCGGCGGCCCGGGCGGTCCCGGCGCTCCCGGCGGGGAACCGCAGCTGTGCCCGCAGTGCCGCACGCCCCGCGAGGGCGCGGCGCCGTTCTGCGAGGAGTGCCGGTGGAACTTCCTCACCAACACCGCCACCTCGTACACCCCGGCGGCTCCACGCCCGGCGGCGCCCGGGCCGGGGCCCCGGTTCCCGCAGCCGCCGGGCGGACCGTCGTACGGCGGCGGTGACGCGTACGACTACCAGGGCTCCCGCCCGTCCCAGATGAACCGGCCGGCCGAGCCGATCCCGCCGGGCCCGCCCTTCGGCGGCGACCCGTCACGTCCCGGCAACCCCGGCCCCCAGGGCCAGGGCGGCCCCGGCGCCCCCGGTCCGCAGGGCCAGGGCGGCCCCGGCGCCCCCGGTCCGCAGGGCCAGGGCGGCCCCGGTGCCCCCGGCCCGCACGGTCCGGGTGGACCGAACGGTCCCGGTCCGCACGGCCCCGGCGGCCCGACCGGCCCCTCCGGCTATCCGGGCCCCGGCGGCCAGGGCGGCGGACCCTCCGGCTTCCCGGGCCCCGGCGGCCAAGGTGGCGGCCCTTCCGGCTTCCCGGGCCCCGGTGGCCAGGGCGGCGGTCCGTCCGGCTTCCCCAGCCCCGGCGGCCAGGGCGGTCCTGCCGGTCCGCCGGGACAGCCCAACTTCGGCGCCGACCCGTCGCGGCCGGTTCCGCCGCCGCCCGGGCCCGTCCCGCCTCCGCCCGGCCCGGGTGGGCCCGGCGGCCCGGGAGGTCCCGGACGTCCCGGTGGCCCCGGTGGCCCCGGTGGCCCGCCGCAGGCGTTCCAGCAGTCCGCGCCGACGGCCCCGCCCGGCTTCCCGCAGGAGACCGGCCGGCCGCAGCAGGGCGGCGGTCCGTCCTTCGGCGGCGGTGACGACGACTGGGTGCTCTCCCCGCCGTCCGGCCCCGGCGGTCCCGGTGGCCCGGGAGGCCCCGGCGGGGCTCCGCAGGGCGGCTACGGCTACCCGCAGCCCGGCGCCACCCAGGCCCCGCCCGGCCACGGTTTCCCGCAGCAGCCCCAGCCCCAGCAGCCGGCGACCTGGACGGCGACCATCGGTCCGGACCGCGACTACTTCATGGCGATGATGCAGCGCTCCGGTCCCGAGGCCGCGGGTCTGAACCTGCCCGCGTACTCGCCCGAGCAGCAGCGCACGCTCACCGGCAACCAGATCACGATCGGCCGCCGCCGGCACTCCACCGGCGACACCCCGGACATCGACCTCGCGGTGCCGCCGGAGGATCCGGGCGTTTCGCACCAGCACGCCATGCTGGTGCAGCAGCCGGACGGCGGCTGGGCGGTCGTCGACCAGAACTCGACGAACGGCACGACGGTCAACGGCGGCGAGGAGCCGATCCAGCCCTTCGTGCCGGTGCCGCTCCAGGACGGCGACCGGGTGCACGTCGGCGCCTGGACGACGATCACGGTCCGCCGGGGCTGAGGCGGGCGCGGGCCGTCAGGTCAAGGGCCAGGCGTACGGGCCGTCCGGGTCGTCCAGCCAGGCCCAGGCCCGCTCGCCTCGCACGGTGATGCCGTAGCGCTCGCGCCCGGGGGCGTCCTCGCGCACCCACAGCGCGTACGCCTCCTGCGGGTCGAGGCTGCCCCGGGACAGGGCCAGCAGGAACCGGAACAGGTCGTCGCCGCGGGCCCGGCGCGGCACCGCGCCCAGGGCCGGCGGCCCCGGCTCGGGCCGTCCGGAACCGCGCAGCGGCACGAAGTAGGCGGCCGTGGACAGGAAGTGCCCCTCGGCGTGCCCGGCGTCGAGGACCGTGAGCGCGGCCAGTCCGGTGGCGAGCGGCGCCAGGATCCGCCCGCCGGGCCGGCACTGGACGAGCCAGGCGCGGGGGATCGCCGGCAGCTCGCAGGTGGCGATGATCCGGTCGAAGGGGGCGCGTTCGGGCACCCCGCGCGCCCCGTCACCGGTGACGACGGCCGGGTGGTACCCGGCGGCGGCCAGGTGCCGGCGGGCGGACTCGGTGATCTCCGGGTCCAGGTCGACGGTGGTGACCAGGTCGTCGTCGCCGAGCCGGCGGGCGAGCAGGGCGGCGTTGTAGCCGGTGCCGGCGCCGATCTCCAGGACCCGGTCGCCGTCCGCCACGTGCAGCTCCACCAGCATCATCGCCATCAGCGACGGCTGGCTGCTGGAGGAGAGCAGCTCGCCGTCGCGCATCCGGGTGGCGAGCGGGACGTCGGCGTACGCGCCGCGCAGCCAGCGCTCGCGGACCGCGGGGTCGGGGTGCTCGCCCCACCGGCGCTCGTAGCCGCCCCGGACGCCGACGTAGTAGTAGGGCACGAAGAGGTGGCGCGGGACCGTCTCGAACGGCTCCCGCCATGCCGGGTCGGCCGCCCAGACGCCGGTCAGCCCGATCTCGCGCACCAGCGCCGCCCGTGCGGAGGCGGCGAGGACTTCCAGCTCCTGGTGCCCGCCCATGCCCTCCACAGTAGGGCCCGGCGGTCGCCCGCGGCGTTGGTCCGTTCGGGTGGTCCTAAGTCTCGAGGCCTATGCCGCCCGGTCTGAGAGCATGGACGGCGTGAATGAGATTCGGCGCGGCACGCTTCAGGAGCAGACCTTCTACGAGCAGGTCGGCGGGGAGGACACCTTCCGCCGGCTCGTCCACCGTTTCTACGAGGGGGTCGCCCAGGATCCGGTCCTGCGGGCGATGTACCCCGAGGAGGACCTGGGCCCGGCGGAGGAGCGCTTCGCGCTCTTCCTGATGCAGTACTGGGGCGGTCCCACGACCTACAGCGACCGGCGCGGCCATCCCCGCCTGCGGATGCGGCACGCCCCCTTCGCCGTGGACCGCGCGGCGCACGACGCCTGGCTCAGGCACATGCGGGTGGCCGTCGACGAGCTGGGGCTGTCCGAGGAGCACGAGCGGACGCTGTGGAAGTACCTGACGTACGCGGCGGCCTCGATGGTGAACACCGAGGGCTGACTCCGGGCAGCCGACGAACGGATTCCGGTCCCGCATCGCCGGATTCCGGTCACGATCCGGTCAAGTCCGTCCCCTGAGCGCTTACCCGTGCCGTGTCCCCTCTGACAGCATCACCGGACACGGGTGACAACGGTGCCGGGGGGCCGCGTGGCGGGGAGCGGGGGACTGACGGGTTTCGTGCTGCTGCGCGCGCGGGCGCACCGCCTGCTGCTCGCCGCCGCGCTGCTCACCGTCCTGCTGACCACGGCGGTGCTGGCCACCCTCACCGCCTACTCGGGCGCGATCGGCGACGCGTCCCTGCGGCACGCCCTCAACGACCCGCGCGACGCCGACGGCACCGCGCTGATCGTCAAGGCGGACGTGCCCGAGGACGCGCGCGAGGAGGCCGACGCCACCGTGCGCAAGGGTGCCCGGGACACCTTCGGCGGGCTGCCGGTCACCGTCCGCACGCTGACGCGCTCGGGCCCGTACGCCCTGCCGGGCACCCTGCGGCCGCGCGGCGCGCGGCCCGGCGGCAACCCGGACCTGACGTACTTCGCGGCGCTCGACCCGGCGCAGGTGCGGATCACCGAGGGGCGCGCGCCGCGGGAGGGCGGCCCGGTGACCGAGGCCGCGCTGCCGGAGGCCGCCGCCGAACGCCTCGGCGTCCGCACCGGCACCCGGCTCACCCTCACCGACCGGTTCGGCGGCCCGGCGGTGCGCGTCGAGGTCACCGGCCTGTACCGGCCGGCCGAGGCCGCGTCCCCGTACTGGAACCTGGACGACCTGGGCGGGCGCGGCGTCAAGCAGGGCGGCTTCACGACGTACGGGCCGCTGCTCGCCGCTCCCGGTGCGCTGACCGGCGGCCGGGTGAGCACCGGGCCGTCCGGGTGGCTGGCGACGGCGGACTTCTCCACGGTGACGGCGGACCGGACGGACGCGCTGCGCGAGGCGGCCCGGGACGGCATGGCGTGGCTGCGCGGCCGGCCAGTCCTCAGCGGGACGACGGCCGCGTCCACGTCCCTGCCCGAGGTACTCGACCGGCTCGACCGCTCCCTGCTGGTGGCCCGCTCCACGCTGCTCGTCGTGGCGCTCCAGCTGGCCCTGCTCGCGGGCTGCGCGCTGCTGCTGGTGGCCCGGCTGCTGAGCGCCGAACGCGCGGGCGAGCTGCGGCTGCTGCGGGCGCGGGGCGCCTCCCGGGCCCGGATCGGGTGGCTGGCCGCGCTGGAGGCGCTGCTGCTGGCCGTCCCGGCGGCGGTGTGCGCGCCGCTGCTCGCCGGTCCGCTGACCCGGCTGCTGGCCGGGCAGGGCGCGCTGGCCCGGATCGGACTGCGGCCGGAGGTGCCGGCCGCCGGCGGGGGCGGGGTGTGGCTGGCCGCCGGTGCGGCCGCCCTGGGCTGTGCGCTGGCGGTGACGCTGCCCGCGCTGACCGCCTCCCTGGCCGCCGGCGGCCGGGCCCGGCCGCTGCCCGCGCCGCTGCGGGCCGGTGCGGACGTCGGCCTGCTGGTGGTGGCCGGTGTCGCCTACTGGCAGCTCTCCCGGCAGACCTCGGGCGCGGTCACCGGCGACGGCGGCGGCACTCTGGGCATCGACCCGTTGCTGGTCGCGGCGCCCGCGCTGGCGCTGCTGGCCGGCACCGTGCTCACGCTGCGGCTGCTGCCGCCGGTGGCACGGCTCGCCGAGCGCCGGGCGGCCGGCGGGCGCGGGCTGGCGTCGGCGCTGGCGGGCTGGCAGCTCGGCCGCCGCCCGATGCGCGGGGCCGGCCCGGTGCTGCTGCTGGTCCTGGCCATGGCGCTGGGCATGCTGGCGATCGGCCAGGGCGCCTCCTGGGACCGTTCCCAGGACGACCAGGCGGACTTCCGCGCCGGTGCCCCGGTGCGGATGCTCGCCGCCGGGACGACGGGCCTCGGCAGCACGGAGACGTACGCGGCCGTCCCCGGCGTCCGGGAGGCGTCCCCCGCCGTCCGTACGACGCTGCAACTCTCCGGCGACCGGACGGCGACGGTGCTGGCGCTGGACACGGCGGGCGCCGCGGACACGATGCTGCTGCGTCCCGACCTGTCGCCCGAACCGGCCCGGTCGCTGCTGGCCCCCCTCGGACCGGAGGGCGGGACGCCGGGCGCGAGGGTGCCGGAGGGCACCGCACGACTGGGACTGACGGCGGCCCTGCACAGGTCGGGCGCTGAGGCGGGCACGGCCGCGGCGGCGAAGGTGACGGTCACGGTGCAGGACCGTGACGGCACGCCGTACCGGCTGCCGGCCGGCGTGCTGGACGCCGACGGCCGCGCCCACACCCTGGAGTTCGCCGTCTCCCCCGGCCCGCTGACCGTGACCGGCCTGGAGCTGGTGACGGCCCAGCCGCTCGGCCACGCGGAGCGGCACCGCTTCACGCTGGAGGCGCTGACCGCCACGGCGGCCGACGGCACCGCGCGCCGGCTGGCGCTGCCCGGCTCGTGGACGGCCTCCGCCGGCGTCATCGGCCAGGTCGCGCCCCCGGACTCCCCCACCAGCCCCACCCGGCCCCGGCTGAGGGAGTCCGGCCCGCCGTCGATCGAGTACGGCACCGGGTTCGTCTCGACCGACACGCCCTGGGTGCCGGCGTCGCTGACCGTGCGGCTGGACGTCGAGCAGCCCGCTCCGCCGCAGCTCACGGCCGTGGCGACCGACCGCTTCCTCGACTCCGCGGGCGCCCGCGCCGGACAGCCGGTGGACATCACGCTGGACGGCCGGGCCGTCACCGTGCGGATCGTGCACGCGGTCCGCGCCCTGCCGACCACCACCGCGACGGACGCCGGGGAGCGGGACGGCGGGGCGCTGCTGGTCGATCTGCGGTCGGTGAACCGCGTGCTCCAGGCCCGCTACGGGGAGAGCCTGACGCCCACCGAGTGGTGGCTGCGGACGGCACCGGGCAAGGCGGCCGACGTGGCCGCGGCCCTGCGCGCCCTGCCGGACGTCGACCCGGCGCAGGTCGTGGTGCGGGACGAACTGGCCGGGCAGTTGCGCGACGACCCGTTCGGCGCGGGCCCCGGAGCGGCGTTCACCGCGGCGGCCGGGGTGGCGGCGGCGCTGGCCGCCCTCGGGTTCGCGGTGAGCGCGACGGGGTCGCTGCGGGAGCGGGGCGCGGAGTTCGCGGTGCTGCGCGCCCTGGGCGCCCCGCGTCGCCGGCTGGCCCGCGCGGTCGCCGCCGAACAGGGCGTCCTGGTGACGCTGGCGCTGCTTGTGGGCGCGGCGCTGGGCGCCGTGCTGGCCCGGGCAGTGGTTCCCCTGATCGTGCTGACCCCGGAGGCCGCCCACCCGGTGCCGGCCGTGCTCGTCGAGCTGCCCGTGGGCCGCGTCGCCGTCCTGCTTGCCGCCGTGGCGGTCACCCCGCTGCTGGTCACGGCGGTCCTCGCCCTGCGCCGGGCGGACCCGGTACCGGCGCTCAGAGACCTCAGGGAACAGGGAGGCGGGACCCGGTGACGACGTTCCCCATGGCCCGGGCGACCGAGGTCCCCCCGGTCCGTCGGCTCTCCGCTCGGGGTCGTGCCCTGGCCGGTCCGGCCGTCGCGGGACGAGGGGGTGGACGGACGTGAACCGCGTCGCCGCCCCCTGGGTGCGGACCCGGCTGCGCACCGCCCCCGGTGCCGCGTGCGCGCTGGCGCTGCTCGTGGCGCTGACCGCCTGTCTGGCCGCCGCCTTCCCGAGGGCGCTGGACCGGTACGAGGACGCGAGCCTCCAGCACGACCTCCGGCATGCCCGCCCCGACCGGACCGGCGTGCTGCTGACCTCCGCGCAGCCCGGTCTCGGCTCCGACGCGGAGCAGTGGCAGCGGGACATGCGCCCCGGCCCGCTGCGCGAGCGCTACGACAGCACGCTCGGCATCGTCGCCGGCCGGCTCCCCGTCGACCGGACGCAGTCGGCGTACGGGGTGCGCACCACCGAGAGCATCGAGGTCTCGGAGCCCTGGCTGCCCCGGCCCAGCGGGGTGAACCCGCAGGTCCACCTCGCCGCCCAGGAGGGTCTCGGCGACCACGCCCGGCTGAGCGCCGGCCGGCTGCCGCGCACGTCCGGCACCCCGGTCGACGTGGACGCCGGCCGGGTGGAGGCGGCCGTCACCACCGAGACCGCCCGGGCCATGCGCATCGGGGTGGGCGCGGTCGTCCACGTGCCCCGCGTGGCGAGCGCCCCGCTCGCCGTGCACGTCACCGGCATCCTCGCCCCGCGCGACCCCGACGGCGCCTACTGGGCCACCCAGCCCGTGCTGCGCACCCCGTCGCTGGTCAAGGTGCCGGGGCCGCCCGGCGCGGACACCGACAAGTACTGGCTCGGTGCCCTGCTGCTCGCCCCCGACGCGGGCCCCGCCCTGCTGGGCACGACCGGCTCCCCCGTGCGCTACTGGCAGTTCGCGCCGGACACCGGCGCGCTGCGCGCCCACGACCTGGACCGGCTCAACTCGGCCGTCGCCGCCCTGGAGTCCGGGCCGGGGCTGCGCGAGGTGCGGTCGGCCGTCGCCCCGGACACCGACGTGAGCACCGACCTGGACGAGGTGTTCGCCGCCTTCGACCGGCTGCGGTCGGGCATCGGCCCGCTGGTCACGGTCGCCGCGGCCGGCACCGGCACGGTCGCCGGCGTGGTCCTGCTGATGGCGGCCGGCCTCGCCGCCGACCGGCGCCGCGCGGAACTCGCCCTGCTGCGCGCCCGGGGCGCGTCCCTGCGGGGCCTGGTGGGGCGGCTGCTGGCCGAGACGGCGGTGGTGGCGGTACCCGCGGGCGCCCTCGGTCTCGGCGCCGCGCTGCTCGCCCTGCCCGGCGCCCGGCTCGTCCCGGCCGTGGCGGCCGCCGTCGCGGTCACCGTCGTCGCCTGTGCCGCGCTGCCCGTGCGGGCCGCCGTCGCCCACCGCACCGTCCACGTCCACGGCGGCCGGCGGGACGTGGCGTCGGTGCGTCCGTCCCGGCGCCGTACGGTCGCCGAACTCACCGCCGTCGTCCTGGCGGTGGGCGCGGTCGAGACGCTGCGCCGGCGCGGTGCGGCGGGCCAGGCCGACGACCTGGTGTCGTTCGCGCCGGTGCTGGTCGGGGTGATCGCCGCGCTGGTCCTGGTCCGCGTCCATCCGCTGCCGCTGCGGCGGCTGGCCCGTCCGGCGGGGCGGCTGCGCGGCGTGGTGGGGCACCTGGCCCTGGCCCGTGCCGCCCGTACGTCCGTCTCGGCGGTGCTGCCGCTCCTCGCGCTGCTGACCGCGCTGACCACGGCGGCCTTCGGCGGCGCGGTCCTGACCGGCGTGACGGACACCCGGGACCGGGCGGCCCTGCTCACCACCGGCGCCGACGCCCGCGTGGAGGGCACCGGACCGCTGCCGTCCGCCCTGGCCGACCGGGTCCGCCGCACCCCGGGCGTGGACGGGCTGACCGGGGTGAGCATCACCTACGAGGCCAGGACCAGCAACGGCCGCCAGACGCTGCCCGTGGCAGGCGTCGACCCGGCCGCCTACGCGAAGCTGGCGGCGCGGACGGACCTGGGGGCCTTCGACGCGGGTGACCTGAGACAGCCGGAGGGCGAGGAGGTGCTGCGCGCGCTGGCCTCGCCCGCGGTCGCCGAGCGGTTCGGCGACGAGCCGTTCCTGGCCCGCATGGAGGACGGCACCGCCGTCACCCTGCGGATCTCCCTCGTGCGCGACCTGACCCCGGCCGTGTTCGGCGACGAGTTCGTGGTCGTGGACCGCGCCGGCCTGTCCGCCGAGGTCGCGCGCCCGAACGTACTGCTGCTGACCGGGGACCGCGTGGACGCGGGCGCGCTGCGCCGGGCGGCCGGTGACGCCGGCTCCGTGATCCTGCGCGCGCAGGAACGGGCCCGGTACGTCGACTCCCCCCTGCAGTCCGGTGCCGAGCGCCTCTACGCGGCGGCCGTGGCGGCCGGCGCCGGTTACGCCGTACTCGCCCTGCTGCTGTCCCTGCTGCGTGCCGCGCCCGAACGGGCCGCGCTGCTCGCCCGCCTGCGCACGATGGGCCTCACCCGGTCCCAGGGCCGGCGGCTGCTCGTCCTGGAGTCCCTGCCCCAGGCCGTTCTGGCGGCGGCGGGCGGGGCGCTGACCGGCTGGGCGGCCGTCCGGCTGCTCTCCCCCGGCATCGACGTGACGGCGATCGCGCTGGCGAGCGCGTCGTCCCCGGCCGGCCGGACGGGACTGCGTACGGACCCCTGGTCGTTGGGGGTGCCGACGGTCGCGGTGCTGGTGGTCGCGGTGGGGGCGGCGGCGGTGCAGGCGTGGTGGTCGGGCCGGCGGGGGTCGGTCACGGAACTCCGGGCGGGCGACTCCGGATGAACGGACCCGACCGCCGGCGGTACGTCCACCACCCCTGCCGCCCGTACCGCCCCTACCGCCCGCGGGCCGTACCCCGCGTGTGCCGCCCGCACCGCCCGTACCGCCCGCACCGTCCGTGTCGCCCGGCCCGGAGAGACCCAGGGCATCTGCCGAGGAGACCCCGATGACGACGAACCCCACCCTCGCCGACCTGGCCGACCGCGCCACCGCCTCCCGCGACCGTCCCGCCTACGGCCACGACGCCCTCATCACCTGCGACCGCGTGGTCCGCATCTTCAGCGCGGACGGCGTCGAGGTGCAGGCCCTGCAGGGCCTCGACCTGCTGGTCCGGGAGGGCGAGCTGATGGCCCTGGTCGGTGCCTCCGGCAGCGGCAAGTCGACGCTGATGAACATCCTCGCCGGACTGGACACCCCGACCGCCGGCGCGGCCCGCGTCGCCGGCCGGGACCTGCTCGCGATGACCGCGAAGGACCGTCTCTCCTACCGTCGCGAGGTGGTCGGCTTCGTCTGGCAGCAGACGGCCCGCAATCTGCTGCCCTATCTGACGGCGGCCCAGAACGTGGCCCTGCCCGTCCAGCTCGCGGGCGCCCGCGGCCGGGGGCGTGCGGCGCGGCGGGCCCGCTCCGAACGCGCCCTGGAGCTGCTGGAGCTGCTGGAGGTCGCCGACTGCCGCGACCGGCGGCCGCACCAGATGTCGGGCGGGCAGCAGCAGCGCGTCGCCATCGCCGTGGCCCTGGCCAACGACCCCGCGGTCCTGCTCGCCGACGAACCCACCGGTGAGCTCGACTCGCACACGGCGGAACAGATCTTCGCCGCCTTCCGCACCGCGAACGAACGGCTCGGCACCACCATCGTCATCGTCACGCACGACCAGGCGGTGGCCGGCGAGGTCCGCCGCACGGTCGCCATCCGCGACGGCCGCACCTCCACGGAGGTCCTGCGGCGCAGTGAGGTCGACGCCACGACCGGCCACGAGACGGTGGTGGCCCGCGAGTACGCCATGCTGGACCGTGCCGGCCGCCTCCAGCTCCCCGCCGAGTACACGCGGGCCCTCGGCATGCGCGACCGTGTCGCCCTGGAACTGGAGCCCGACCACATCGCCGTGTGGCCGGACGACAGCGAGCGCGACTGACCCCGCGGGCCCGTGTGCGGCGGGGGGAGGTGGCGGAGGGCCAGGGGGCCGGTGCGGTGCGGCTCAGCGCACGCTGAGACCCAGCGCCCCGGTGCCCGCCCGGCGCAGGGCGACGGATCCGTACGGGGTGCGCAGCCGCAGCCACGCGCCCGAGGAGACCAGCGCGGCCCCGCCCCCGGCCGCGGGCCGCAGGAACCCCAGCGACTGGGCCGCGTGCACGGCCCGCACGGGCAGCCCGGTGTCCCCGACCGTCCGGGACCATATCTCCCGGCCGATCCGGTCGAGCTCGGTCCGGGTGCGCTTCTCGGGCGCCAGCTCCCCGGTCCGCGACCGGAACTCGGCGACGGCCGCGGCGACGAGCGCGCGCAGCGCGTCCGGGGCCGGCAGGCCCGGTTCGGGCCGCCAGCCGCCGCGCGGGGGCAGCACGCCGGCCCACGGCGGCCCGGTGACCGCGCCGGGCACGCCGGCGGTGGCCGCCGGTTCGTCCACGGACTCGAGGAGTTCACCGGCGGAGACGGTCACGTCCAGGGTGACGTCGAGCCCGTCCTCGTACGGCTTCGCCAGCCGCACCGCCCGCACGGCCAGCACCTCGAAGGAGGGCGGCCGGCCGAAGACGGCGAGGGCCGTGCCGTGCGCCTGGAGGCGCACGGCGGCGCCGCGGTCGTAGTGGAGCAGGCGGGAGAGGAAGGCCGCGAGGTCTGCGGCCTCCCCCTCGTCGGCGAGGTGAAGGACCGTCATGCGGCGACGGCCTCCTCCTCGTTCTCCGCCTTCTCGCTCGGGTCGTCCGTGTACTCCCGGAGGAACTCCCGCTCCTCCGCGGTGATCCGGCGGGGCCGCTGCGCCTCGAAGTCGAACGGCACGATCACCGTCGACGCGCGGACGTAGATCTGGTCGCCGTCCTTGACCTCGTAGGTGAGGGTGAAGGACGCCGCCCTGATCTCCGTGACCCACAGCTCGATGTCCACGGGCGCGTGCCGGTGGACGAGCTGCCGCTTGTAGTCGATCTCGTGGCGCGCCACCACCGACCCCTGCTGGAAGTCCTTGTCCGGGCGGAACAGGAAGTCGATACGGGCCTCCTCCAGGTAGCGGAGGAAGACCACGTTGTTGACGTGGCCGTACGCGTCCATGTCCGCCCAGCGCAGCGGGCAGCGGTAGATGTGCCGCAAGATCGATCAGCCCCGGGTCAGCTTCTTGTAGGTGGCACGGTGCGGACGCGCCGCGTCCGGGCCGAGCCGCTCGACCTTGTTCTTCTCGTACGACTCGAAGTTGCCCTCGAACCAGAACCACTTGGACTCACCCTCGTACGCGAGGATGTGCGTGGCGACGCGGTCGAGGAACCACCGGTCGTGGGAGACGACCACGGCGCAGCCTGGGAACTCCAGCAGCGCGTTCTCCAGGCTGCTGAGGGTCTCGACGTCGAGGTCGTTGGTCGGCTCGTCGAGGAGCAGCAGGTTGCCGCCCTGCTTGAGGGTGAGCGCGAGGTTGAGCCGGTTGCGCTCGCCGCCGGACAGGACACCGGCCGGCTTCTGCTGGTCCGGGCCCTTGAAACCGAAGGCGGAGACGTAGGCCCGCGAGGGCATCTCGACCTGGCCGACGTTGATGTAGTCGAGCTCGTCGGAGACGACGGCCCACAGCGTCTTCTTCGGGTCGATGTTCTCGCGGCTCTGGTCGACGTACGAGATCTTGACGGTCTCGCCGACCTTGATGGAACCGGAGTCCGGCTCCTCGATGCCCTGGATCATCTTGAACAGCGTGGTCTTGCCCGCGCCGTTCGGGCCGATGACGCCGACGATGCCGTTGCGCGGCAGCGTGAAGGAGAGGTCGTCGATGAGGACCTTCTCGCCGAAGGCCTTGCTGAGGTTGTTCACCTCGACGACGACGCTGCCGAGCCGCGGGCCCGGCGGGATCTGGATCTCCTCGAAGTCCAGCTTCCGCATCTTGTCGGCCTCGGCGGCCATCTCCTCGTACCGCGCCAGACGGGCCTTGGACTTGGCCTGCCGCCCCTTGGCGTTGGAGCGCACCCACTCCAGCTCGTCCTTGAGGCGCTTCTGCCGCTTGGCGTCCTTCTGACCCTCGACCTTGAGGCGGGTGGCCTTGGTCTCCAGGTACTTGGAGTAGTTGCCCTCGTAGCCGTGCAGGCGGCCGCGGTCGACCTCGCAGATCCAGCCGGCGACGTTGTCCAGGAAGTACCGGTCGTGGGTCACGGCCACGACGGTGCCCTCGTACTTGGCGAGGTGCTGCTCCAGCCAGTTCACCGACTCGGCGTCGAGGTGGTTGGTGGGCTCGTCGAGGAGGAGCAGGTCGGGGGCCTCGAGCAGCAGCTTGCAGAGCGCGACGCGGCGCTTCTCGCCACCGGAGAGGTTGGCCACGGGCCAGTCCCCGGGCGGGCAGCCGAGGGCGTCCATGGCCTGCTCGAGCTGGGCGTCGAGGTCCCAGGCGTTGGCGTGGTCCAGCTCCTCCTGGAGCTTGCCCATCTCCTCCAGCAGCGCGTCCGAGTAGTCGGTCGCCATCTGCTCGGCGATCTCGTTGAACCGGTCGAGCTTGCCCTTGACCTCGGAGACACCCTCCTGGACGTTCTCCAGGACGGTCTTGTCCTCGCTGAGCGGGGGCTCCTGCAGCAGGATGCCGACCGTGTAGCCCGGCGACAGGAACGCGTCACCGTTCGACGGCTGCTCCAGACCCGCCATGATCTTCAGGACGGTCGACTTGCCGGCACCGTTCGGGCCGACGACACCGATCTTCGCCCCCGGCAGGAAGCTCAGGGTGACATCGTCGAGGATCACCTTGTCGCCGTGCGCTTTGCGCGCCTTGCGCATGGTGTAGATGTACTCAGCCAAGAGAAACCGTCCGGCAGCTAAATCAGGCAGTGGGCAGATACACCCCATCTTGCCGTACCGCCACCCCTGGGCGGAAACGCGTCAGCCGCGGGGCCTGTGACCTGGGATTTCGCGGGGGCCACCGGAGATCCGCCCGTCGCTGTACCCCTCCGGCGGCGTCCCCGGGCGCCCTCGCGGGCCCGGGGACGGCCCCGCCCGGGCCGTGATCGGGGGACATCGTGACCTTCCCGGGGTCCACGACCTCCCGACGGAGGCCGCCGCGATCCCGCCCCGCACGACTGCCGGGGCCTGGTCCACGAGCGGCAGTAACCCGGTACACCCCCGTGCAGCGGCCCGGTAAGGTGGCGATCTTCGGCCGGCGGAAGCCGTACGGAGTCCTCGAAGGCCGGGCACATCATGCACCTTGCCGACCACCGTCCCTCGGGCCGTCGCCTCGCCGACGCCCTGGACGGCCTCGCCGTCACCTTCCGCGGCATGACCGCGCGTCCGGACGAGCACAACTGCGATTGCCACTGGGGCAGCGCGGAGGAGCTCGCCCTGCTGAAGACTCCGGACGTGGAGCTGGAGCCGGATCTCCTGCGCCGGACCTGGCAGGCCGTCGACTGGACCGACCACGGGGCCGTGCTGCGCCGCATCCTGCCGCAGTTCGCCCCCGTCCTGGTCGCCGGCCGCGCGGACCCCCTGTTCGGGCTGGAAGAGGCCGGATACTCCCTCGCCCGCGGCCACTGGCAGCGGTGGCCCGACGATCACGCCGGCGCGGTACGCGAGTTCCTGCACGCCTGGTGGGTGCAGAGCCTCACCGACCCGGACGCGGCCGTACCGGCGCACCAGGTCCTCGCGCTGTGCGCCGAGGCGTCCGGCACGCTCGGGCCCTGGCTCGCTGAGTGGGAGAGGCAGACCGGGCCCCTCGGCGACCGGCGTCTCGCCGAGGCGGCCGCCGAATGGGAGTACGAGCTCCTCGGAGACAGCCTGCCGTGGTACGTCCACTGGTACGAGAACGACGAGGAGGAGATGCGCGCCGAGCTGGTCGCCTGGCTCCTCGGCCACGCCGCGGCGCGCCTGCGCGAGTCGGGCGCTCCGGCGGAGCTGCGGCACCGGATACGGCTGCTGGGGCTCACCGGCGACGACCGCTACACGGACCCGCACTGGCCCGGCCACCGCTACTGACGGTGCCGCGCCGGCGCGCCGGCGGGCGGGCCGTTCAGCCCTCCGCGCGCTCGTTCCTCCTGCGGACGAGGAGCAGGACCGCGCCGCCGATCACGACCAGGCCGATGGCCGTGCCGCCGATCAGGGGGGTCGCGTCGGAGCTGCCGGTGTCGGCGAGGTCGGTGTCGGGGGCGGGGTCCACCACCGCGGCGACGGCCGGCTCGCCGAGGGTTCGGGTGGTGTGGTCGACCGGGCTGCTCAGCGTGCGGCAGTCGAGGACGCCGGTGAAGCGCTCCTCGAAGCCGTCGGGACCGCGGACGGTGAAGTCGTAGGCCCGGTCCTCCGGCAGCGGGACCGTGACCGTCCGGGTCTCGCCGGCCGCGACCACGTACTCGCTGTCCAGCAGCTCGAAGGTGAACGCCTGGTCGCCCTTGTTGACCGTGGTGATGTCCAGGCCGCCCTTGACGCAGTTCTTCGCCCCGGACAGCGCGGGTATCGCCCCCTGGTCCGCCCAGGTCGCGCTCGCCGTCGCCGACACCGTCGACTCGCTGGAGCCGGCCAGGATCTGCGTCTGGCTGCGGCTCTCGGAGGCGAAGGCGCGCCCGACCGGAACGGTGGTCGAGGCCTGGACGGTCAGCCCGACGGTGTCCGCCGCGGTGCCCTTCGGCACGTCGAAGAAGATCTGGGCGCCGTCGGTCACGGACGTGACGGGCCTGCCGTCCTTGTCGACGAACCGCACCCCGCCCGTGGCGGCGTCCGCCGGCGGGGTGACCGTCGCGCTGCCGGCGTTGGTGTGCACCGTCACCGGGCCGAGCCGCTCGCCCGCGCGTCCCGAGACGGCGGGCGGGTCCAGCGTGAGCGACGCCGCGGGCTCGGCCAGGTCGCGGGCCTTCTTCTCCAGGTAGTCCGCGAGCCGCTCGGCCTGCGGGTCGACGGCCTCGACGTCCGTGTCGTCCGAGTAGCGCCAGATCGCCACCTGCGTGCCGGCCGCGGCGTCCTGCTCGGTGAGCCCGCCGCGCACCCCCGCCTTCTTCGCGAGCGCCGCGAGGTCGTTGACCTGGGGGTAGGAGTTCTGCAGGATCCACCGGATGCGACCGGCTTCCTTGTTGGTGCCGAGCGACGTCCCGCTCCAGGGCGTCTCGTGGTACTTGGCGTCCTTCTGCGTCGGGTTCTGGATGTCGACGCAGTAGGTCTGCAGCATGCCGCCACCGTCCACGGACATCTCGAACAGGCCGGCCGACACCTCCTGGTCGCCGTTGGCCCCGTGCACGACCGCGGTGCCGTAGGTCTTCAGCCCGCCTATGGTGGCCGACGCTCCGCCCTCGCCCGGTGTCTGCCCCTGCGCCGCGGCCGGGGCGGCGCCCGCTGCCACTCCGGCTGCCGCGAGCGCGGAGACCAGCACCGTGGCGGCGAGTCGCGCCGCCGCTCCTCGACCGGACCGGGACAGGACAGAGAGCGAAGAAAACACCAAATCCCCTTCGAGCAGGACCCGTTGGCGTGGGGGCACGGTCCCACCAGCAGAATCAGCAGCCCCGTAGGACATGTTCGGCATCCTAAGGACCTGGCGCACCGCGCCCCTCGATGATGTTGGTTCGAGCGATGATCCGACTCGTAATCGTTATGGCGGACACCCTCTGCGAGCAGGGCTTATCGACAAATCCACCCGTGCCCTTCCGTGCACTTTCGCCGATAAGCCGCACTTCGGTCACCTGTGCCGGAGTGCCGGTGTCATGCCACCGCGACAGGCTCCGGGCGCTGTTCGGCGTCCGTGGCCGCCGACTCCCCCGGCGGTGTCTCCCAGTTGGGCTCCGGCCGCGGCGGGGAAGTGGCCGCCTCGGTCCTGCCGGTGCGCCGGAACGCCGAGGTCCCCCTCGAGAGGTCGTGTCCGATCGCCACCGCGTCGATGTCGGCCGAGGTCCAGTTCTGCCCGTCGCGCACGTCGGTGCGCACCTTCAACCGGCCGTGCACCATCACGGGCTCACCCACCGTCAGCGACGCCGACGCGTTGGTGGCGAGTTGCCGGTTGGCCCACACCGTGAAGAAGTTGGTGTGCCCGTCCGTCCACGTGTTCTTCTCACGGTCCCAGTAGCGTGCGGTGACCGCCAGCCGGAACCGTGCCGACGGCCCGCTCGCCAGGTCCCGGTACACCGGCTGCGTCGCCACGTTGCCCACGGCACAGATCATGGTCTCGTTCATCGCGAGTCCCTCCCTCCACGCGTACGGGCCCGGCCCGCACGGCTGCTGCGTCTGCCTGCCGGCGACCGCTTCCGCCGCGATCGCCGTGAGGCCAGACTGCCTCCGTCCGCTCCGGGCCCGCCGAGCGCTGTGGACCCGTCCCCCGCCTGTGGAAAACTCCGCCACCCGAACAGGTGACGGTCCCCCGCCGGCCCTCTCTCTGCCCTCTCTCCCCTCCCTACCTCGCCCGGACGCCCATCCCCATGCCCGTCCCGACCGCGATCCCCACGCCCGTCCCCGCTCCGGCCCCCGCCACGCGCCCGTACTGCTCCCGCACCTCCCGGTACCGCAGCAGCTCCCCCGCCAGCGGATCCAGCACCCGGGCCCGGCCGCACCCCGCGGCCGCCTCCCGCAACCGGCGTTCCGCCTCGTACCCGTAGCGCCGTGCCGGCCCGCGCGCCGCCATGCGGCAGCTCCACTCGATGACCGGACCGCCGAGGATGCCGGACACCATCAGCAGCACCGGCACCCACAGGTTCGGCGCCATGATGCCGATGATCTGGCCGAGCAGCCACAGGCCGCCCACCACCTGAAGGAGGGTCATGGACGCCTGGGCCAGCACGGCCACCGGCCACCATCCGGGCCGCGGCGGGCGTCCCGCCGGCAGGCCCTGCCGCGCCGCCAGCTCGTCGAGTGCCTCGGGCAGCCCCTGGGCGCCGCGGACGGCCGCCTCGCGCATCGCCTGGGCCCACGGCGCCGGCAGCCCGGCCGAAGCCCGGTCGGACACCGTACGCACCGCCTGTTCCACCCGCTGGCGCGCCGTCGTCTCCTCGTCCTCCTGGGCCCGCAGCGGCTGCCGCCCCGTGGAGTGCTCGCGCCGGTCGTGGCACCAGCGCCACAGCCGCAGCCAGGGGGTGCCGCAGGCGCGGTTGGCGTTGCGCAGCCAGGCGCGCTCGGCCGCGTCGCCCGCCGCGGTGGCCCCGACCGCGTCGGCGAGCCGGTCCGCGAACTCCTCCCGGGCCTCCTCGCTGAGCCCGGTGCGCCGCCCGGTGACGTACACGGGCCGCAGGCGCCGGGCGGCGGCGTCCACGTCGGCCGCGATACGGCGTGCCGGAGCCTGCCGTTCGGCGACGAACTGACCCAGCACCTCACGCAGTTCGCCCATCCCCTCCCCGCTGAGCGCGGACAGTGCGAGCACGGTCGCGCCGGGTTCGCCGTGCTCCCCCAGCGCGATGCCGTCCTCGTCGAGCAGGCGCCGCAGGTCGTCGAGGACCTGTTCGGCGGCCTCCCCCGGCAGCCGGTCGACCTGGTTGAGGACGACGAAGGTGACCTCCGCGTGGCCCGCCATCGGCCGCAGATAGCGCTCGTGGAGCACCGCGTCGGCGTACTTCTCCGGGTCGACGACCCAGATGACGGCGTCGACGAGCCCCAGGATGCGGTCCACCTGCTCGCGGTGCTGGACGGCCGCGGAGTCGTGGTCGGGCAGGTCGATCAGGACCAGCCCGCGCAGCGGCGACTCGGCGTCCGGATGCTGGAGCGGACGGCGCCGCAGCCGGCCGGGGATGCCGAGCCGGTCCAGCAGGCTGGCCGCCCCGTCGCTCCAACTGCACGCGATGGGCGCGGCGGTGGTGGGCCGGCGGACACCGGTCTCGGAGATCGTCACCCCGGCGAGCGTGTTGAACAGCTGCGACTTGCCGCTGCCGGTCGCGCCCGCGATGGCGACGACGGTGTGCTGCCCGGAGAGCCTGCGCCGCGCGGCGGCCTCGTCGAGGACCCGCCCCGCCTCGGCCAGCGTCCCGCCGTCGAGCCGGGTACGGGAGAGCCCCACCAGTTCGCGCAGCGCGTCCAGCCGCGACCTGAGCTGCCCGTCGTAGGCGAGGGGCATCAGGGACGAGGACCTCGCCGGCCGGCTCGGCACGGAGGTGTACTGCTCGGCGCCGCCGGTCTCGTCCACCCGCCGCGCGATGAGCCCGTCGTCCCACACCTCCTCATCGTCCCGGGACGGCCCCCCGTCCGCGGACGGGCCGACGTGCGCGCCGTCGACTCGCTCGGTGGGGTCGGTGCGGTTGGTTTGGTCCGTGCGATTGGTGCGGTCCGTGCGGCGAGGGATACCGTCGCCGTCGCCCTCCACGCACGACGCGTGGCCGCGGGACTCGCGGGCGCGCTCGCCGTCCCCCCGCGCCGCACGCTCACTCCCCCCGTGCCGCGCGAGCTCGTGCTCCCCCCTCGGCGCGGACTCGTTCTCACCCTTCTCCGCCCGCTCGCCCTCGACACGCCCCGCCCGCTCGCCCTCGTCGCGCCGGGCGCGCTGACTCCCGCCACCCGCCGTACGCTCCCGCTCGGCACTCCGGGCGCCCTCGCGCTCGCCGTCGCGGGCACGCTCGCCCCGGCCCGCGTCCGCGGTGGCCCGCCCCTCGGCGCGCCCCTCACCGGCACTCCTCTCTCGTACGCGCTCTCCGGCCTCCTGGCTCCGGACACGGCCACCACGGGTGTCTCTGGCGTCACGGGCGTCACGGCTGTCACGGCCGATGTGGGGGTCCGCCTCCTCCGTGTGATGGGTGTGCTCGGTGGGGTCCTGGTCAGTGACGGCGGTCACCGGTCACCTCTCCTTCTGCAGTACGGACAGCGCGGCGATGAGTTCGGCCTGGGGCTCGGGATGGACCTCCAACGCGTCGAGTGGCGCGAGCCTGCGCTCGCGCTCGGCGTTCATGACGCGGTCCATGTGGGCGGTGAGCAGCCGCCCGCCACGGTCGCGCAGCCGCAGCGCGCCGTGGGCGCCGATGCGTCCGGCGAGCCCCTCCCCGGCGCTGCGCGCCCGCCGGCCGCCGAGCAGCACGGTGGCGGCGAGGGCGGCGACCGTCTCCGGGTCCGGTGCCAGGCTGCGGTCGAGCCGGCGCACCTCCTCCTCGGCGTACTCCTCCAGCTCCCGCCGCCAGCGCCGTACGGCCATCCCGATGCGGTGCTCGGCGCCCTCGGGCGAGGACGCGCGGGACGTGAGCTCCGGGGCGTCCGCAGCGGGCTCGCGCCGCCAGATCTCGTCGACGTGCTCGTCGGCGGCGGTGACGGCGCACAGCAGCAGCGCGCCGAGGCTCTCCACCAGTGAGTCGAGGAGTTCGCCGGGGGAACAGTCGAGCGGGAAGGCCCGCCACCGCTTCAGGGCGTCCCCGGCGAGCACGGCGCCCGCCTGCAACCGCCCGCGCACGCGCGCGTGCTCGGTGTCGTACGCCCCGTCGACGGCGGCGGTGAGCCGCAGCGCGGCGGCGTACTGAGCGGCGGTGGCACTGGCCAGCTCGGGCATCCGGGCCTTGAGGGAGTTCAGAAGGCCGTAGGCGGTACGGGCCATGGCGTCGTGCCGGGCCGCGAGGTCCTGGGCCCGGTGGACGAGCCAGGCCCGCAGCGGTGCCACGGCGGTGGCCGGCAGCAGCCCGCCGCCCCAGGCCGACTCGGGCAGCTCGGGCACGGTGAAGCGGGGTACGTCGCCGAGCCCGGCCTTGGTGAGCAGCGCCGCGTACTGCCGTGACACCTCGGCCACCACCTGGTGGGGCACCCGGTCCAGGACGGTGACCAGCATGGCGTCGTACTCCTTGGCGGTGCGCAGCAGTTGCCAGGGCACGGCGTCGGCGTAGCGGGCGGCGGTGGTGACCATCACCCAGATGTCGGCGGCGCAGATCAGCTCGGCGGCCAGGACGCGGTTGTCGGCGACGAGGGAGTCGATGTCGGGGGCGTCCAGGAGGGCGAGGCCGGGCGGCAGCGTGTCCGCGGTCTCGACACGCAGCATGCGCCCGGGATTCTCACCCGGCAGGAGCAGATCCTCGTCCGGGGCCTGGTGGGGTACCCACACGCGCGTGAGGTCGGGCAGTACGCGCATGCCGCTGAACCAGTGATGGTCCTCCGGGTGGCACACCAGCACCGGTGTCCGCGTCGTGGGCCGCAGGACGCCCGCCTCGCTGACCCGCCGGCCCACGAGCGAGTTCACCAGCGTGGACTTGCCCGCGCCGGTGGAGCCGCCCACGACGGCCAGCAACGGGGCTTCGGGATCTCGCAGCCGAGGTACCAGGTAGTCGTCGAGCTGGGCGAGCAGTTCGTCGCGGTTGGCACGCGCGCGTGGAGCCCCCGCGAGGGGCAGCGGGAAGCGTGCGGCCGCGACACGGTCGCGCAGGGCGGAGAGTGCGTCGAGCAGCTGAGGCCGTACGTCCAAGGTCACCACATGGGAAGAATGCCCAATTTTAGGGGAATTCTGAAGCATATGAGCACGTCTGCGCGCCGACCGGACACTACGGACGGAAGGGACGACCGGGACGCGAGCACAGTCCAGGCATAACGAGTGCACAACACCCGGTGCGCGAGACGTCGAAAGCGGTGCACGATTCGTACCTGCCTGCGATTATCGGTTCCGCTTCACCGAACCTCCACACCGAGCCACGGAGGCGAAGCGTCAGGGACACGGAACCGGGAGCCCTATCCTTGTCCCCGGCAACGTCGTGGATCGCCCCACCCGGGCACCACGACCGAGGCCACCACACCAGGCCCCCGTAGCTCAGTGGATAGAGCAGGCGCCTTCTAAGCGCTTGGCCGCAGGTTCGAGTCCTGCCGGGGGCGCAACGCTCTGCCCTCCCGTTGGGGAGGGCTTTTTTCCTGCTCAGGGCCAATCCAAGCCGCCAGGCCGACCCCGAACGCCCTCGTCCCGATCAAGGCCCGACACCTGGGCCGTCCGGCCGTCACCGGCTGGTGGCGGGTGGCCGTGTCGAATACGTGCCGAGGCGCTCCACCGGAGGACGAGCCGGATCCGGTACCTCCGGCAGTCTCCCGTAGCTTCGAGCCTCCGCTTCAGACGCGACGGCAGCCCGCCGACGCACCAGGCGTGCGTGACGAGGTGCACGACGCCGGGGTTCAACCCGCGCGAAGCGGGCCGCGATCCGCTGCATCAGGCCCTCGAACGACTCCTGCCGCCGGGCACGGTCTACGCTGCGACCTGCGGCCACCGCGTGATCTTCAGTCTTCACACACCGACGATCTACGGTGGCCGCACCCGTTTTCACAGCGCCCTCACCGCAGCTCGTGCCAGGAGGACATATGCAACACGGCGAAGTCTGGTGGGTCGAGTTCGATGAGCGACGGCCGGTCGTGCTGCTCCCGGGAGACGAGGCGTCCGGGCTCCGGGCCATGCAGGTCGTCGCTCCGGCGGGCGTCGACATCAGCGGTCTGGGCATCGAAGTGGCCGTGGGCGCCACGGAAGGACTGCCCTTTGAAGGCGTGCTGCGGTTCGCGTTCCCGCGTCCAGGCTTCACCCCTTGCACGTGGCTGACCACCGTGTCCCGGGACGACCTGGTCGAGCGGGCAGGCGTGCTGTCCTCCGTGAAGCTCAGGGAGATCGAGGACGCCCTCCGTGTTGCTGCACAGCCGCAGGAGTGGACCGCGACGGCAGCCGCGAAGCTCAGCGAGATGAAGGATGCCCTCCGCCTCGGTGGACTGGAGTAAGCGGGCAAGGGACGGACGCCTCCGACGGCTCTGCGGCGTCCGACACCAGCCAGATCGGCTCGCCGAGCAGCCCCCTGAGACGATCGAGCGACGACACTGGAGATTGACGAGGAAACGGATCGAACTCCCCCAGTGAGTGGCGAGGGTCGATGTCATTCCTCACGGTGCTGAGTGAACACTTGCTGCTGCTCGTCTCGCCACGTCCAGTTGGCAGGGCGGGAGAAGGGCAGGCTTCGGGCAAGGCTGGAGAATTGGTCGGATGGTTCCCGGCTCGCCTTGTTCACCACGATCGCCGAGAGCATCGCTGCTCGTCCGTCCTCATTACCGTGCAGGCAGACATCCCTGAGCAGGTAGGTCATTACTCCGCGGTGAGGCGGAATGGAGTCGAAGCCCCGTGCCGCCAACTCGGCGCTCAACTCCCCGTACGTGATGGTCTGTCCTCGGCGGGCCCACTCACGCAGGATCTCCACGGCGGCTTCGACCGCGGCCGGGTACTCCGAGTCCTTGATCCTCATTGCCCCTCCCCCATCGCATGGCCACTGCCCAGCCTCCGTGTGCCGGCCAAGCACCTGCCCAGTACCGCTACAGGCAGACAAAGAGATCGTGCCAGAACCGTGTCCGATCCTGCAGGGAACTACGGGGAATGGCGGGGGCCAGGTCGCCGGCCTGTCGAGATCCGGTGCCGCGCCACCGACGGTCAGCACAGCAACCACTCGTGGCCGACCCAAGCTTCCAAGCTCAGAGCGCGAGTTCGATCCTCGTCACCCGCTCTTCCACGAACCCCCAGGTCATCGACCCGGGGGTTCGTCGTTGTCCAGACCTCACCAAGCACCTTGCACCAGCTCCGCACCACCTGACCCCTTGTCGCGGCACTCGCGGTCGCTCTTTGTCCGCCCTCGGGATTGCCGCGCATGCTCGCAGCTCTATCGTTATGCCGGTCGGATGGGCATGCCTGGCCACGTGTTGAGGTGGCGCGTCATCGGGAGCGGGGAAGCGACATGGGTGACACGGCGCGGGCGATGGTGCTGGAACTTGATGCGTACCGAGGCGAGTTGGTTCGCTACTGCTATCGCATGCTGGGGTCGTACGCAGAAGCCGAGGATGCCGCTCAGCAGACCCTCGTCCGAGCTTGGCAGAACGCCGGGCAGTTCGAGGGCAGGTCGTCCCTGCGTTCATGGGTGTACCGGATCGCCACCAACGTGTGTCTGGACGCCCTGGCTGCCGGGAGGCGGCGGGCGCTGCCGATGGACCTGTCCGGGCCGTCGGACGGCGCCGCGCCTCCAGGCGCGCCGGCGGACAGCGCGCTGTGGATCGACCCCCTGCCCGGTGGCGATCCGGCGGCTTCCGCGATGACCGGCGAGTCGGTGCGGCTGGCGTTCGTCGCCGCGCTCCAGCACCTGCCGCCCAAGCAGCGGGCCACGTTGCTCCTGCGGGATGTCCTCGGCTTCTCGGCCCGCGAGGTCGCCGACCTGCACGGCTGCACCCTCGCCTCCGCCAACAGCGCTCTCCAGCGGGCCCGCGCCACTCTGGCCGACCGCCGGGACAGGGCCGACGAACTCGGCCTCCCGGCGCCCGGTGGCACCCAGCAGGTCCTGGCCGAGCGGTACGCCACGGCCTTCTCCCGGTACGACATGGAGGAGCTGGGATTGCTGCTCCACGTCGACGCCACCCTGTCCCTGCCGCCGTACGCGAAGTGGATGCAGGGCGTGGCCGACATCGAATCCTGGCTGACCGGACCAGCCATCGGCTGCCGCGGATCACGACTCGTCCCGACCGTGGCGAACGGTTCCCCCGCCTTCGGCCAGTACCGGCCCCGTACGGACGGGACCGGCTACGAACCCTGGGCTCTCCAAGTCCTCGAGTTCTCCGGCGACCGCATCGCGAGCATCACGGCATTCCGTGACACCGCGCTCCTCTTTCCTCTGTTCGGCCTGCCGGGACACCTGAGCGCTGAAGCATGCCTCGGCGTCCCGACCTGATCACTTGGCGCTGTCCTCGGCGAGAGTGTGGGCGACGAGGGCATCCGCACGGCCGTGGCCGAGTCCGTGCTCGGACCTGAGCCAGCCGACCAGCTCCATGTGCTTGGTGAGCGGGGAGGAACGAATGAGCCCCTTCCACTCGGCGATCGGACGGCCGTACTTCTTCTCGATGAACGGGAAGTAACTGGCAGGGCTCCTCACAGCGTTGTCGGTCATGGATGCTCCGCTTCGTATCGTGATCATCTCGGTGGTACCGGTGAGAACGACGTTTGGCTAGCGGTCGCCCGGAGCGTCGGCCAGTCGCGCCATCACCGCGCTCAGCCACAACAGACCGAGGCCGGCACTGGCGGTAAACGCCAGAACCGACGCGGCAGAGGCCATGAACCCGGCGAGGACAGCCACAGGCATGACACGCGACGCCACGCTCCAGCTCCGGAGGCCCCGGGTGGCGAGCGGGCGCGCCAGAACAACGAACGCGGCACACAGAGCGAGGTAGCCGATCATCCCGGCGGCCATGTGGGCTGTACCGTGCCCGCTCATCCCCGTCGCGCTCGGGGCGCCTGCGGGGAAACCCGCACCGGCGTCGGCCGGGAAGGCGGCTGCGGCCCAGAAAGAGAGGCCGAACACGCCGACCAGGGCCGGTGCCCACCTCCCGGCGGGGCCTCTGCGCAGAGTCCGCCGTAGCCCGGCCGCGCCGGCGACCAGCAGCGCTCCGGTGATCACGAAACTCAGCGTCTGAACCCAGCCGGCCCCACCCAGAGCGAGTTGGCTGATCGCATTTCGGGTGAAGTCAAAGCCGTCGCGCGTGAGTCCCTGGGCGAGTCCGGCCGCGAGGAACAGTGGACCTGCCACCACACCACCGGCCGTGAGCCACCGCGCCGTGGATCGCTGAATGGTGGCTACCGAGTGAATGGGGTCAGGTGTGGTGAACGTGCCGGTCATGGCGTGCCTTCCTCGTTGCGACGGTGTCACCCATATGACCGACGACGAGCGGCAAGATGATCGCCCTCCAGCATGTGCCCTAGCTCACATAGTGGAGGGTTGAGGTCCCTCAGGGGCAAGCCCACCACCCCGCGCATGCTCCAGCATGCTGGACCCATGTCCTCCACGACTCGCATCACCGTCATCCTGCCCAGCGACCAGGTCGCGAGGCTCCGCGAGCTCACGGACAACGTCTCCGGCTACGCGGCGGAAGCCGTAGCTCGCCAGATCCGGCACCAGCTCCTGGGGACGACCTCCGTCGGCATGAGGAGGAGCACGGCCCCCTCAGCGACGAGGAGCTCGCCGAGGCTCGGGCGAAGATCTTCGGCTCCGCCGTCACCCCCAAGGGCGCGGACACCTCATGAGCGGGCGCGTCGAAACCGTCGGCCTGGACTCGGAAGGGCTCTCGGCCTGGATCGTCGCGGCGCCGCCCACCCCGTGCCCCATCCGTGCCCAGCAGAGCGGACAACAACGGCGTTCGCGCGCACGTCGGTACCCTCCCCTCCATGGGGCTCGACATCACCGTGCTGATCGCCGACCCCTCATGGCTGGCGCGGGTCCCCCCGCGGGAGCGGCTGCCGCGGCTGAGAGACGCCTGGTACGCCGACGAGACGGGGCTGTGGGACCACGACGCGCCGGTGGTCGAAGGCGGGTGGGTGTGGCCGCAGGGGTCGGACGGTGCCTTCTTCGCCGTGTACGAGTTCCTGCACACCCTCGGCTCCTTCAAGGCGCACTTCTGGGCCGGGCAGCGATGGGAACGCGTCCGCGACCATCAGGACCCCCTGTTGCGCGACGCGCTGGACACGTTGCTCAGCGGGCTCTTCTGGGACGGACCGGACGGCGAGGCTCAGCACACCGACACGGCCTTCTTCGGTGAGGCCGGCCACGGGGTGCTGCTCGCGCGGTCACCGGAAGGCGTGCGGGAACTGGCCTCGGCCTGGGGTCGGGCCCTCCCCCACCTCGGCCGGATGCGGGAGCCCTTCTCCGAGCGCGCCGCGGTTCCTGATGGCTGGGTCGGCGACTTCGACGCGTTCACGGACCTGCTGACGCAGTGGGGGCATGTCCTGACCGAAGCGGTGCGCCGAGGGTGGTGCGTCGTCGGGCTGAGCGAGTAGTTCACCTCGGCACGCGGCCGTGCCCGGCACGCCCGTGGGACCTCCGCGACCCCACGCCCGTGGCCGACAGGGTGATCCTCACGTTGTGTCACCGCGTGGCGGCTCGACCTGTACTGCCGTACGGGATCGCCCACAATTGAGTGATTACCTCGGTATAGATGCCGTACTGGTAATGATGGGACGGTTCGCCACCCTTCCGTCCTCACCGGAGCTGTCCATGCGCACTGCCGTCACCAACGCCCAGGAACCCACCACAGGGTGCTCCGGTCCCGTTGCTGCTGCACCGGGACAGGTGGAGGAACGCGGCCTCGTGCTCGACGGGTTCGCCTACCAGTGCCGCATCGTCCGTCAGAGCGCGCCGCAGACCGTTCCATTGGTGCTGCTCGGGGGATCCTCGCAGAACAGGTACTCGTGGCAGGGGCACGAGAGGTGGCTGGCGCCGCTGTGCACGCTGGTCACCGTGGACCTCCCCGGGTACGGCACCGCGGACTTCCTGCCCGCCGAGTACGACATCGACTTCCTCGCCGACGCGGTCGAGCACATGCTGGTGGAGATCGGGATGCCGGAGGTCAACCTCTTCGGCGGCTGTTTCGGCGAGGTCGTGGGCCTCCGCTTCGCCCAGCTCCACCCGGAGTTCGTCAGCCGCATCCTCTTCTGCGGCGCGGCCAAGCGCCTTCCCGACATCTACACCGAGGCCGTACCCCGCCTGTCGCACGCTCTCGAACGCGGAGAGATCGACAAGGCCGCCGAGGGGCTGGTGCGGCTGTTCATGTCGAACCCGGGCGCCGGCCAGGTGCGCAAGCACGCGGCCGTCGCGCGGCTCCTGCAGCGGCAGTTCCTGAACCAGACGCCGGACGAGATCAAGAAGGCCGTCGAGCACAACACGAGGCTGACGACGCACGGCTGCTACCGGCCGCTGCCCGTCCCCGACGTGCCGTCGCTGGTGTTCACCGGGGAGTACGACACCCTGTGCACCCCGCAGATGGGCCGTGAACTCGCGGCGACCATGCCCTCGGCACGCTTCACCACCATCAGGGAAGCCGACCACCTGGTCACCGTGGAGCGCAGGGAGGAGTCGGCGGACCTGATCGGCCGGTTCTGCACCGACCGCCCCATCGACGACCTGCCGTACTGCACTCCCCTGGAGTGACCGGCCACGTACCAGAGGGGGCGGTCCGCGGCCGCGGGCTCGCCCCCACCCGACAGCGCGGACCGGCATCCGTCCCGAGACGATCGGCTCGCCCTCCCCCACGGCAAAACGCCAGATGGCCGACCCCGGGTGAACGGGTCGGCCATCTGGCATGCGGGGCAGCCGCTGCCCACGACACTGCGGCGGGAGCCAGGTACGGATCAGCCGGACTGACGGCTGCGTCGAGTGGGCGCAATTGCCGCAGTCGAATCAGGGGTGGTGAACGGAGCAGTCCACGGTGCTGTTGCCCTTGATCGCGCAGCCGTCGCGCGAGACCACGACGTGCACCTTGCCGTCGTTCGTCTTGTACTTGGTCTCGCTCTTCTGCCCGCAGTGGCCGTCACTGGCCTTCTCGTTGCAGACAGGGATGTCGACGCCGTGCGCCTGGGCGGTACCGAGCCCCATCAGTACGGAGCCCCCCAGGACTCCCGCCGCCACTGCAATCTTCTTGAACTTCTGCATCCGCTCTGTCCTTTGCGGTAGTCCCCCCAGGCGCTGTACTTCTCGAACCATGCGGCCACTGCCCGTGTGCCCTGGAAGATAAGTCACGAGATCAACGCTCGGGTTAGTGAGAAATGTCAGGGAGAGGCCCCGGGACTCGCGTCCCGGGACCTTTCCTCATGCGTCTAGCAGGCGTCAGCCCGTGAAGCCGCGGGTGGAGCAGTCGACCTTGTGACCCTGCTCGTTCTCCTGGGTCCCGTGGTCACCGTCGTTGCCGAAGGTCAGGAGGCCGCCGACGACGCCGTTCAGGACACCGACGTTGCCGATGAGCTGGTTCGAGTCACCGGACACCGAGCAGCCGCCGCCCTTGACGGCGAAGTCCGCACCCTCGCCGGCCACCGCGGTACCGGCGCCGAGGGCACCGACGCTGCCGAGCATCGCGACGACGACGGCAGCCTTCTGGATCTTGCGCATTACCTCTCCGTTTCTGTGAAGAGCAACACGGTCCGTGTTGGACCGGTCACTGTTAGTACCTACCTTAGAGGACGTTCCGGGCTTTTGGCGAATGAAGCGCCCATCACCGTAGATTTCTTGTGAAAGTCCTTGTTGGTGCGCTGTTCCGCAGGAATCGGACACGACTCCCGGCGTGTCGCAGCGGCCCTCACGCGTACCTGTAGATGCGGCCGACGTCCTCGAGCTCGGCCGGTGTCACGTCCCAGGGCGGCAGCTTCTGGTGCCGGGCGACGACGCGGCCGTGCTGCTCCTGGCCCGGGCCGGGCGGTGTCGCGGGGAGGTAGCGGGCCCCGGCGTGCCGGCGCTGCCAGCGGTACCACTGCAGGTCCACGAAGGCGTGGTGCAGCCAGAAGACCGGGTCGTTGACGGAGGCGGCGCCGAGCATGGTCCCGCCGACCCAGCGGTGCACCCTGTTGTGGTTGCGCCACGAGGCGCTGCCCCGGCCGGTGCCCCAGCCCTCCAGCTTGTTGCGGAAGCCCCGCGTGACCGTCGAGTCCCAGGGCGACACGTCGTAGACGGCGTCGTCCAGTGCCCGTGCCAGCTCGCTCTTCGTGGGCAGGTCGATCGGACCGCGGCTGCGGCCGAGGTCCCGGGTGAGGAACTCCGAGTCGGTCACGCCCTCCGTGAGGGGCCAGTTGCCCGTCCCGTGGGCGAACGGGCCGGTGGTCACCTGCCGGTCGGAGGGGCGCCCGTTGCCGCCGAGGAGGTCGGCCGTCCAGGGTGCGGAGGCGGCCGTGCGGTCGCGTGTCCAGTCCCAGTACGGAAGGGTCACCGCGGAGTCGATCCGCCGCAGGGCGGTCTCCAGGTCGAGCAGGAGGCGGCGGTGCCAGGGCAGGAAGGACGGCGCCATGTGCGCGGTGCGCAGTCCCCTCTCGCCGTCGGAGGAGAAGTACGCGAGGTGCATGCGCACGAACTCGTCGTACTCGCCCCGGCGTTTGAGTTCGAGCAGTGCCTTGACGAAGCGGCTCTTCTCCGCCTTCGTGAGCGTGCCGGCGTCCTTACGCACGTACGCCATGGCGGCCTCCCCCGTGCTGGTCCCCCTCGGCCGGCCGTGCCGCGGCGCGCAGGTGTTCGCCGGGGCCGAGCTCGTCGACGGCGGCGCGGGCGGCCTCGAGGGGCGTGGGGTACGAGCAGTAGTGGTCGACCATGCTCAGCCAGGTGCCGTCGGCGCGCCGCATCAGATGGAGGGGGCGGCCGTCCACCGTGACGTGCCATGGGGCGTCACCGGCCGGGCCGCGGGCGGGCGTCCGCACCCCGCGGATGCGGCGGCCGCGGTAGGTCTGGGCGAAGCCGGTGCCGCCCGGGAGACTCCCGCGGGGCGGCGGGGCGGCGGCGACCAGCGCGGTCAGCGCCGCGGCCAGCGCGGCCGCGCGCACGCCGTGCGCCAGGTCTCTTCGTGTGGTGCCCGCCGGTCCGGGCGCTGCGTCGTCGGTGTCCACAGGAACGCCGCCGGTGCTGATGACCATGGTCCACTCCTCGTCCGATCGGTTGCCGGCAGCCGTAACCGTCGAACGTCCCTCGCGGTCACCGCGGCGCGGCCGGATCGGTGAAACCCGTACGGAAAAGGGCGGTCCCGGTGGAACGGGACCGCCCTTCGCCGGGCCGTGCTCTCAGCCCCGCATCGACAGACCGCGGCGCAGCGCCTTGTCCTGCGTCACCGCGTTCCTCGCGCTGTCCACCTTGTGGAGCGGCGAGTCCGCGTTCTCGGCGTCGAGGAGGGCCCCCGGGTCGTCCAGCGGCGTGTCGAGGACGCGCACGTTCTTGAACGGGGCGGACGTGCTGTCGTCGATGCTGTGCTGCATCGGCTCGGCGGCGAACGCGGGTGCGGCGGCGCCGGAAGCGATCAGGGACCCGACGACGACGGCGGCGGCCTTCAGGGACTTCATCGTGTTCCTTTCTTCGGCAACGCGGGTCGCCGGAGGAGGTTCTCTGTCGCCGTGCCCAACGAGCCCGAGGCGGAGCGGAACCGGGAACGCCGGAGATTCGCAAGTCCTCATATGAGAACTCTGAAAGACCGGCTCCGGGACTCAGGAAGCCGGCAGGAGCACCGGTGCGGGAGGCGTGAGCGCGGGGAGCGTGACGGCCGGCAGCGCGGGAGCCTGCGCCGACGACGGTGACGTGGTGGACGGCGTCGCCGGGGCGGGCAGGACCGACACCTCCGGGTCGCCGACGGTGAGCGCGTCGACGAGTTTGCTCACCTCGGCGAGCAGGTGGTCGAGCGAGGTCTTGGTCGCGGCGGCGGTGTCCGCGGCGTCGGAGGCGTCCGCGCTGCTCGCGGTGTCGGTGGTGCCCGCCGTGTCGGTCGTGCCCGCGGTGTCCGTGGTGCCTGAGGTGTCGGCGGTGCTCGCCGTGTCGGTGGTGCCTGTGGTGCTCGTGATGCCGCCCGTGGAGAAGATCGTGCCCAGGAGGCCGTCGACGGCCTCCTTCACGGCCTCCAGCGCGTCGCCGATGATGTCCGCGCCGGTGGCGGGGACCAGCAGTTCCGTCGCGGGGGCCCGGGTGGCGGCCGAGGTCGCCGAGGTCTTCGCGGCCGCCTTGTCCAGGGCGCCCTTGGCCGCCTCACCGAGTTTCCTGGCCTCGGCCGGGGGGAGGCCGCGGTCGTCGTCCGACCCGGCCACGGCCGTCAGCAGGTCGGCGACGGGGTCGAGTTCGGCCCCGCGGGCGTTGAGGTACTCGACCTCTCCGAGGAGCGTCTGCACGGCGGGGACCGGTGCGACGGGCGACATCACGCGGGTGTGCCCGGGGTTCGTGTCGGCCGCCATGGCGACGGGGCCGGTGATCCCGGCCAGGAGGGCGGCGCACAGGGCGCCGAGTGCGATGGGCCGTGCGGGCAGGGCACGCATGTGGGTCCTTTCTGCGGAGGTCGGAGCTTGAGCCCACCGTCCGCGCGCCCCTGCCCGGCCGCAACCGGTGATGCGCCGCCGCGGTGCCACCGTTCACCCTGCTGCCGCAACGTCCCTGGTGAGGCACGGTGCGGTGCCGCGGTGCCGCCGTCCCCGTTCGGCGGCACCGCGGCGACCGTCCGCGTGACCGTGCGCCGCGGGCGGCCGGGAGTCGATCCAGCTCGCAACTCCTTCACGTTTCCAACACAGATCGCGGTATGCCCCGAATTTCGGTGAATTGGTCCGCTTGGTGGCTAGAGTGCGGAACGCTGACGCACCCCTCCCCAGGCGGACGCACGCCCTGTGTCGCTGCCCGCCGCTCCCAGCTCCGAAAGGGCACCGACGGTCATGCGCCAATCCCCTGGCCAGCTGCTCCGCAGTGCGACGGTGGGCGTGCTCGCCCTCGCCTCGATGTGGGCCTCCGGCGGTTCCGCGGCGGCCGCCCCCGCACCCGAGGCGGACAGCCTCGCGTTCGCCCAGCGGTACACCGCGCTCCAGCACGGCGGCATCGTGCGCGCCGCGAACACCTCCATCACCTGCCGCGCCCAGGCACCCTCGTGCGCGACCGCGCAGGCGGGCGGGCGCGGAGTGAACGGGGACTTCGACATGTACTACGTCGATGTCGACCGCGACCCGAACACCTACAACTCCTCCGCCGCGGAGGTCCGCCTGCCCGCGGGCGCCCGGGTGTCGTACGCGCGCCTGTACTGGGGCGGCAACCTGCGCGTCGGCGAGCAGAAGCCGTCGGAGGACAACGGGCGGGTGCTGATCGCCGAACCCGGCGGGTCGTACAAGGAGGTCCTCGCGGACACCCTCGTCGGACACCGCGTCACCGGCAGCGTGGACGCCTTCCAGGCCTCGGCGGACGTGACGGCCCTGGTGCGCGACAGCGCGCCGGGCCTGTACACCGTGGCGCAGGTCAACGTGGCCGCCGGCGGTTCCGCGGCCGGAGCGTGGGGTGGCTGGACGCTGGTGGTGGCGTACGAGAACCCGGAGGAACCGCTGCGGCATCTCGCGCTCTGGGACGGCTTCGCACCGCTGCGGTCCCACGCGGCCGAGATGCGGCTGAGCGGCCTGGACTTCGCCGCGGGCGCCGGGGGCCGGGTCGGCCTGGTGGCGTACAACGGCGACCGCGGCACCACCGGCGACTCGCTCACCCTGGCCACCCGCCCCGGGTCCGGCTCCGTCCGGCTCGGCGGCACCGCCGACCCGTCCGGCGACGTCCTGAACTCCACCATCAGCGGGCCCGCCGGGGCTCCCCCGGCGCGGGTCCCGGCGTACACCGGCACCCTCGGCTACGACTCGGACGTCTTCGACGTCCCCGGTGGTCTGCCGCACGCCGGTGACCAGGCGACCGTCCGGCTCGTCTCCGAGCGCGACGACGCGTGGGCCGGCGTGCTCTTCGCCGCCGTCGACGCCCGGCGGTGAACACACCGCCCCCCGTCCCGAGCATCTTGTCGAGTGAGGAAACCGTGTCCGTGGCCCCGTCACCGCGCTGCCGTCCGCCACGGGTCCTGCACCTCACCCAGCCGGTGGACGGCGGCGTGGCGCGCGTCGTGACGGACCTGGTCCGGGCACAGCTGGCGGACGGCCTCGAGGTCACCGCGGCGTGCCCCGACAGCCCGCTCACCACCCGGCTCCGGGCGGTCGGCGCGCACGTCCGGCACTGGCAGGCGACGCGGTCACCGGGCCCCTCGCTGCTGCGGGAGGTACGGCGCCTCGCCCGGCTGATCGACGACGTACGCCCCGACCTGGTGCACGCGCACAGCGCGAAGGCCGGGCTCGCCGGGCGGCTCGCGGTGCGCGGGCGGATCCCGACGGTCTTCCAGCCGCACGCCTGGTCGTTCGAGGCGGTCGGCGGGAGCACCGCGGCCCTCGCCCTCCGGTGGGAGCGGTGGGGGGCGCGCTGGGCCACGCGCATGCTGTGCGTGAGCGAGGCCGAACGCGCGACCGGCGTCCGGGCCGGCATCAGCGGCAGGTGGACGGTCGTCCCCAACGGCATCGATCCCGAGCGTTACCGCCCTGCCCCGGCCGGCACCGTGCGGGCCGGGCTCGCCCCGCTGGCCGGCGTCCACCCGGCGGCACCCCTCGCGGTCTGCGTGGGACGGCTGTGCCCGCAGAAGGGACAGGACGTCCTGCTGCGGGCGTGGGAAGGCGTCGTGCGCACGGTGCCCGACGCCCGGCTCGTCCTGGTCGGCGACGGACCGGACCGCGACCGGCTGCGCCGGGACGCCCCCGAGTCCGTGCTGTTCGCGGGCGCCGTCGCCGACACCTCCGTCTGGTACCAGGCCGCCGATCTCGCCGTCCTGCCGTCCCGCTGGGAGGGCATGGCGCTGGCCCCGCTGGAGGCGATGGCCTGCGGCGTTCCGGTGCTGATCACGGACGTCGACGGCGCCCGGGAGAGCCTGCCGCCCGCCCTCGCCGCCCGGTGCGTGGTCCCGCCCGAGGACCCCGCGGCGCTGGCCGCGGGCATCACCGGGCTGCTGCTCGACGCGCCGCTGCGCGCGTCCCTCGGCGAACAGGGCCGCCGGCACGTGCTGTCCCTGCACGACGTACGACACACCACCGCGGCGGTCGCGGACGTCTACCGCGACCTCCTCGGTCCATGGCCCGCCTCACACAGTGCGCGCCCGTTCGCGGCGATCGAACGCGCCACGACCCACGGCGCCGAGCGGGGCCGACCGCTCGGCACGGGCCGGGGCTCCGAGGCGGACCCGACACCACAGGACGTCGAGTCCACCGAGCACAGGGAGTCCATCCACTCGTGACTGCCGAACGTACCGTGTCCTCCCCCGGCGCCACTGCGCGGGACCACGGCTTCCCCTCCGTCTCCGTCATGCCGCCGCTCGGCACCGCGACCGGTGTGCGGCCCCCCGTCCCGCGGCGGCCGGCGCCCGGCGCCTCGCCGGTACCGCTGTTCCTCGTGGACGCCGGCGCGGCCGTGCTGGGCACGCTGGCGCTCACCGGCACCCAGCGCCAGCCGCTGCTGATCACCCTGCTGGTCGTCACCTCCCTGCTGCTGCGCGTCCGCGACGCCCGGCCGCCGGTGCCGGCCGTGCTGGAGGAACTGCCCGCCGTGTGCGGCCGCACCGCCGTCGCCTGGCTGGCGCCCGCGGCGCTCTGGGCGGCGTACCGGCCGGAGCACGCGCTGTCCGCCGGCACCGTGCTGACGGGCGTCGTCCTCCAGGCGGGGGCGTGCTGTGCGCTGCGCGCGGCCGTGCACGGACGGCGGCGCGCCGCGCTGCTGCGCCATCCGCACGCCGCGCTCGTCGTGGGCCCGCCGGCCACCGCCCAGCGCGTGGCCGCCGCCGTGCTGCGCCACCCGCGGTGCGGCGTGCGGCCCGTGGGCGTGGTCGCCGACCACGCGGAGGGCGCCGAGGGCATCCCGGTGCTGCGGACCGGCGAGGAGGTCGAACGGGCGGTCATCCAGAACGGGGTGCGCGCGGTGCTGACCGTCCACCCCTCCGTCCGCGCCGAACAGGCGCCGCTGCTGCGCACGCTGGCCGAGTCGGGCTGCGTCGTCTGGGAGCTGGACGCCGGCTCCCCCTCGTACGCCGCGAAGGAACGGCTGGCCGGGTTCGCCTGCCGGCGTCTGGACCTCTCCCCCGTGCGCCGCGACGGCGCGGGCAAGCGGCTGCTCGACATCCTCGTGTCGGGCACGCTGCTGCTGCTGGTCAGCCCGCTGCTGCTGGCGTGCGCGGCGATGCTGCGCCTCAGCGCCGGTCCGGGCGTGGTATTCCGGCAGGAGCGGATCGGCAGGGACGGGAAGCCGTTCACGCTGCTGAAGTTCCGCACCCACCGCCCGGTCGACGAGCACGAGTCGGCGACGCGGTGGAGCGTGGCCAACGAGAACGAGATGAGCCGGTTCTGCCGCATGCTGCGGCGCACGTCGCTCGACGAGCTGCTCCAGCTGTGGAACGTGCTGCGCGGCGACATGAGCCTCGTCGGGCCGCGTCCCGAACGTGCCTACTTCGTGGCGCAGTTCAGCGGGGCGCACCCCGGTTACGCGGCCCGCCACCGGATGCGGACCGGCATCACCGGCCTCGCCCAGATCCACGGGCTGCGCGGTGACACCTCGATCGAGGACCGCTGCCGGTTCGACAACGCCTACATCGACGACTGGTCGCTGTGGCAGGACGTCTGCATCCTGCTGCGCACCGCGGCCACGCTGGTCCGCCCGACGGGGAGCTGACCGACGTGAGCCACGCTCTCGCACCGCTCCCGCGCAAGGCCGCCGCGCTCGCGCCGGTCCTGCCCCTGGTGGCGGTGCTCGCCCTGCTGGCGCTGCCGCCGGCCGGGCACGGCGCGGGACCCGCCGACCTGGCCTCCGGCCTGGTGGTGGGGTACTGCGTGATCCGTCTGCTGCGGGACGGCCGGCGCCCGTTGCCGCCCGCCGCGGCCCTGGTGCTGGGCCTGCCGGTCGTGGGCATCGCGCTCGCCGCGCTGGGGGCGTCCTCGCCCGCGGCCGGGCTGGCCGGCATGGGCCGCTACCTGCAGGTCTTCGTACTGGTCCCGGCCGCGGTGCTGCTGCTGCTCCGGGACCGCCGCGACTTCCTGGTGCTGGCCTGGACGTTCGTGGGGCTCGCCCTGTGCGAGGGCGCCGTCGGCGTCCACCAGTACGTCACCCGGACCGGCGCCTCCTACCAGGGCGAGGACATCCGGGCCGTCGGCACCTTCGGGGCCGAGGACGTGATGGGCATGGCGTCCGTGGTGTCCCTCGGTCTGGTGTGCGCCACCGGGATCGCGCTGGGCCGGGCACCGGCGTGGCAGCGCGCGGCCGCCACGGGCTGCGCGCTCACGCTGCTCGCGCCGCTCGCGCTGTCCTTCAGCCGGGGCGCCTGGATCGCGACCGTCCTGACGTGCGGCGCGCAGCTCGCGCTGGCCGGGCTGCGCCGCACCCTGAAGGTGGCCGCCGCCCTGGCCGCCGCGGGGGTCGTCCTGGTGGGCGGGGTCGGCGTCGGCACCGCGCAGCTCCAGGAGCGGATCGACAGCATCGCCCAGGTCACCGACGCCCCCGACCAGTCGGTCGTCGACCGGTACACCCTGTGGTCGTCGGCCACCGGCATGTGGCGCGACCACCCGCTGACCGGCGTGGGCCTGAAGAACTTCCCCGAGTACCGCGACGGGCACGCCACGCTGGCCCTGTCGTCGGGCAGCGACGTCGAGGGCGCCGGCGCGGAGTACCGGAAGCAGGCGCTGCTGTCGCCGCACAACATGTACCTGCTGGTGCTGAGCGAGCAGGGGTTGATCGGACTGCTCACCCTCGGCGGGAGCTGGCTGGCGCTGCTGGTGTGCGGGACGCGCCGGCTGCTGCGCGCCCGCCGCGGCGGGCCGGGGCTCGACTGCGCGCTGACCGCCTGCGGCCTGCTGCTCTGGGTGCTCACCGACTTCCTGTACGGCGACATCGGCGGCCCCTCGACCCTGGTGACCGCCATGGCCCTGGGGCTCGCGGCCTGGTGGGCGCTGGCCGACGGCGAGCGGCGGGACGCCCTGCCGCACGCCGGGGCGCGGGACCGCGTCGAGGAGGCAGTGGCCCGATGACCGTGGTGCCCTCCCAGATTCCCGAACCCGGGACCGACGAGGCGGCGCCCGTGCCCGCGGCACGTACGGCCGCCCCGGCACCGACCGGCCCCGAACAGGCCTCGCCCTCCCGGAAGTTCCTCGCCCGGGCGGCGCTCGTCACGGCGGCGCTGTCCATCGCCGGCTCCCTGCTGGGCCTGGTGCGCGACCAGTCGCTGGCCCGGCTGTTCGGCGCCGGCAGCGACACGGACGCCTTCCTCGTCGCGTGGACCGTGCCGGAGCTGGCCGCCACGCTGCTGATCGAGGACGGGCTGGCGCTGGTGCTGATCCCCGCGTTCAGCCTGGCGCTGGCCCGCCGCGCCCGGGGGGCCGCCGGGGACCCGGTCCGGGCCCTGGTCGCGGCCACCCTGCCGAGGCTGTGCCTGGCCCTCGCGGCGGTGGCGGCACTGGTCGCCGGTGCGGCTCCCCTCCTGGTCCGGGCCCTGGCGCCCGGCCTGCCCGATCCCGGTCTCGCCGTCGACTGCACCCGGCTGACGGCGATCAGCCTGCTGGCCTTCGGGCTCGCCGGGTACTGCAGCGCCGCGCTGCGGGCCCACCGCCGCTTCCTCGCGCCCGCGGCGATCTACGTCGCCTACAACACCGGGATCATCGCCGCGATGTTCCTGCTGGGCGGCCGGTGGGGCGTGCGTTCCGCGGCGGCCGGCGTCGCGGTGGGCGGATGCCTGATGGTGGCGGTGCAGCTGCCGTCGCTGTGGCGGCAGCTGACGTCCCGCGCGCCGGCGTCGCACGGGCCCGGGACCGGGGGGGTGGAGGCCGAGGAGCGGCCGATGCGCTTCACCCTGGTCGCCGCCGTACTGCTGTTCGCCCTGTGCCGTCAGTCGCAGGTCCTCGTCGAGCGCTTCCTCGCCTCCTCGCTGCCCGCCGGGGCCATCTCGCACCTGAACTACGCGCAGAAGGTGGCCCAGATCCCGATGACGCTGTCGCTGATGGTGTGCACGGTCACCTTTCCCGTGGTGGCGCGGGCCCTCGCGGACGGCGACACCGAACGCGCCCGCAGCCGGGTCCAGCGGGACCTCGTACTGGCCTCCTGCGTGGTGCTGATGGGCATGTGCGCGGTGATCGCCTGCGCCCCGCAGATGATCGGACTGCTCTTCCAGCGGGGCGCCTTCACCACGGGCGACACCGTCGCGACGGCGGACGTCATGCGCGTGTACGCCCTGGGCCTGCTCGGCCAGACCCTGGTGGGCTCCCTGATCCGCTCCTACTTCTCGGCGGGCCGGCCCAGCTGGTACCCCGTCGGCGTGATGGCCGCGGGGATCGGCGTGACATCCCTGATCGGCGCCGCGACGGTGGGCCACTGGGGGGTGGCGGGGATCGCCGCCGCCAACGCCTTCGGCATCACCGTCACGGCCGGGCTGCTGCTGGCCGGGCTGCGTGCGGGCCGGCGCGGCAGCCCGCACGGGGTCACGATCCGCGTCCGGCACGTCCTGGGCGAGCTGAGCGGGCTCGTGCTCGCGGCGGCCGCCGCCACCGTCGCCGGGGCGTTCGCCGCGAGCCGGTTCGGGTCCCCGGCGGCGGGCCTCGCGGCCGGCTGCCTGGCCGTGACCGCCGTCTTCGTCCCGCTCGCCTGGGCCTCGGGCGCCCTTGGTTTCCCATCCGCACTGCGTTCCGTACGCACCGTCACACGAAGGCTCACCCATGGCCGCTTCCGTTGATTCCGTCCAGACCGCCGGGCCCCTCGCACCGCGCCCGGGCCCGCTGCCCTGGGTGGCGATGTACCACTCGGTCGGCGACTGCTCGGACGATCCGTACCGCATCACGGTCACTCCCGGGCGACTCGGCAAGCAGCTGGCCTGGCTGCGCCGCCGGGGGCTGCGGGGCGTGTCCGTGGCCGACCTGCTCGCCGCCCGCGCCCGCGGCGAGGGGCGGGGCCTGGTCGGGCTCACCTTCGACGACGGGTACGCCGACTTCGTCACCGCCGCCCTGCCGCTGCTGCGCCGGTGGAACTGCGGCGCCACCCTGTTCGTGCTGCCCGGACGGCTCGGCGGCGACAACGCCTGGGATCCGCTCGGCCCGCGCAAGCCGCTGCTGACCGCGGACGGCATCCGGCAGGCGGCCGCGGAGGGCGTGGAGATCGGCTCGCACGGGCTGACCCATGTCGACCTCACCCGCGCGGACGACCTGGCCCTGAAGACCGAGGTGGTCGAGAGCCGGGAGCGGCTGGCGGAGCTGACCGGCGTCCGGCCCGACGGCTTCTGCTACCCGTACGGCACGGTGGACGCCCGCGCCGTCGAGGCCGTGCGCGCGGCCGGATACGCCTACGCGTGTGCCATCGACCCCGGCCCGCTGACCGGTCCGCACGCCCTGCCCCGCGTCCACGTCGGCCAGAACGACACGGCCTGGCGGCTGTACCTCAAGCACCGGCTGCACCGGCTGCGGCGGCGCCCCGTGGAAGGCCTGTGAGATGAGGGCCCTGCACATCATCACCGGCCTCGGCGTCGGCGGGGCCGAGCAGCAACTGCGCCTGCTGCTGCGCCATCTGCCCGTCGAGTGCGACGTCGTCACGCTCACCAACCCCGGTCCGGTCGCCGAGGGCCTCACCGCCGACGGGGTCCGCGTCGTCCATCTGGGCATGGCCGGCAACCGCGACCTGACGGCGCTGCCCCGGCTCGTCCGGCTGATCCGCGCCGGCGGCTACGACCTGGTCCACACCCACCTCTACCGGGCCTGCGTCTACGGCCGGCTCGCCGCGCGCGTCGCCGGGGTCCGCGCCGTCGTCGCCACCGAGCACTCCCTGGGCGACTCGCAGATGGAGGGCCGCAGGCTCACCGCCGGGGTCCGCGCGCTGTACCTCGCCAGTGAGCGGCTCGGCTCCACGACGGTCGCCGTCTCCTCGGCGGTGGCCCACCGGCTGAGGCACTGGGGCGTTCCGGCGCCCCGCATCGAGGTCGTCCCGAACGGCATCGAACTGGACCGTTTCCGCTTCGACCCCGAACGGCGGGCGCGCTCGCGCCGGCGACTCGGGCTGCCGCAGGACGCGTTCGTCGTCGGCGGCGTCGGCCGGCTCACCCGGGGCAAGCGGTTCGACGTCCTCGTCCACGCGCTCACCCGGCTGCCGGAGGACCACTGGCTGCTGCTGGTGGGGGGCGGTCCCGAGGAGCACGTGCTGCGTCGCACGGCGCACGAGGCCGGTGTGTCCGGCCGTGTCCTGTTCACCGGCGAACGCCCCTACGTCCCCGACGGCTCCCCGGGTCCCGACCTGCCGTCGCTCACCTCCGCGATGGACCTGTTCGCTTCGCCGTCGGAGGACGAGGCCTTCGGGCTGGCGGCGGTGGAGGCGCTGGCGGCGGGGCTGCCCGTGCTCTACGCCTCCTGCCCGGCGATCGAGGACCTGCCCCCGTCGGCGACCGCGGGCGCCCGGCGGGTGCGCGGCGGCCCCGACGCGTACGCCCGCGCCATCGCCGAGGTGAGCGCGGCGGGCACCGGGCCCCGCACGGTTCCGGACGTCGCGCACCGCTACTGCATCACCCGCAGCACGGCCCGCCTCGTCGACGTCTACGCGGCGGCGGTCTCCCGTTCGCCGTCGTCCCTCTCACCCCTCGGAGCAATCTCCTCATGACCGACACTCCGACCCGCCGGCACGCCCTGTCCGCGGTTCGTGTCAGGAAGCTGCCGCGCTGGTCCGTGCTCGTGGCGGGCGCTCTCGCCGGCGGCCTGCTCGGCGGCGGCTACGGCCTCTTCACGCCGGACACCTACACGGCCACCAGCTACGTCGTCGCCGTGCCGACGGCGAAGTCGACCCCGGAGGCCGCCCGCGGTTTCGCGCAGGCGTACGGCCGCGTGGCGACCCAGCTCGCGGTGCTGGGGGACGCGCAGGTGTGGGCGGGCGTACCGGTGCGCACGCTGCAGGACCAGGTGCGCACGGCGACCTCGCCCGACGCGCCGATGGTCGCCGTCACGGCCACCTCCTCGCGGCCGGGTCTCGCCGTCGACATGGCCAACGCGGTCACCCGCGCGCTGACGCAGCACGCGGACCACTCCAAGAACAACACCCAGGTCCGGCTGGTGCAGTTCTCCCGTGCGGTGAGGCCGAGCGGCCCGTCGTCCGCGTCGACGGCGGTGACCACCGCGGTGGGCGCGAGCGCGGGCGGGCTGCTGGGCGGCCTGGCCCTGCTGGCACGGCCGAGGCGCACCCGCCGGGAGGAGGACGCCGCGCCCGTCCCGTCGGTGCCCGGCCCGGCCACGGCCGCCGACGTGCACGGACAGCGGTGACGGCGGGGGGCCCGGCCGGGCCCGTCGCCGGGGAGCGGGTGTCCGCCGCCCCGTCCGGGGACGGGGCGGCGGGAGCGCTAGTCGGCGGGCGACCACCACTCGAAGCGGAGGCAGAGCTTGCCCCCGAGCCAGTACTCCACCCAGCTGCCCAGGTCCAGCGGCGAGCATCCCTCCGGGGGCCGCGGCACGGTGGGCTCGGTAGGTGTGGGCGCGGTGGGCGTCGGTGCGGTGGGAGTGGGAGTGGGAGTGGGTGCGGTGGGCGTCGTCCCGTCGGCGAGCCGGGAGACGACGGAACGGTAGACGCGGGACGCGTCCGGGTTGGCCCCGCACTGCCACACGCCGTGCGGGCAGTAGTCGGTCAGCGTGTTGTACAGCGGTTTGTGCTCGGCGATCCACGCCAGCATGCGCCGCATGTACTCGGGGTTGTCGCCGTTGCGGAAGAGCCCCCACTCGGGGAAGGAGATGGGCTTGCCGTGGGCCTTGGCGAAGTCCACGTGCGCCTGGAGCCCGTACGGCTCCTTCACCTGCTGGTCGAAGGACATCCCGGACGGCTGGTCGTAGGAGTCCATGCCGATGACGTCGACCGTGTCGTCGCCCGGGTAGCACTCGGTCCACGGGAGGGCGTCCCGGCCGCGGCTCGGCGTGAAGTCGAACCGGAACTTCTGGCCCGGCACCGCGCGCATGGTGGTGACGATCCTGTTCCAGTACTTCTTCCAGGCCGCCGGGTCCGGCCCGCACCGGTGGGTGTACGTGACGCCGTTCATCTCCCAGCCGAGCACCAGGACCGTGTCCGGCACCTTCAGCCGGACCAGCCGCTCGGCCAGGGTCCGGAAGTGGTGGTCGAACTCGCCGGCCGCGCCCCGTCGCAGGAGCTGCCGGACCTCCCGGTCGGAGACGCCCTCCTCGTTGCGCTCCTGGAGGGGCACGTTCAGGACGAGCATCCGGTCGTCCTTCGCGTTGCGCCAGTGCGCCCAGGGTTCGAGGAAGCGGACGTCCCCCTCGATGTCCTGCCAGCGGTTGCCCGGCAGGTAGGTGTGGCCGACCCGGAGCTCGGCGCCGCCGAGCCAGCGGCTGAGCTGCGCCATGCGGGCCACGCCACGGGCGTCGGAGGCGAGGAAGGCGCCGAAGGCCGGTGCCTGCGGCCGGGGTGCCGGGGCGGACGCCGAGGGAGTGGCGGCCGGGGACGTGGCCGACGGCGTCGCCGACGGCACGGGACCGGCCGGGCGCGGACCGGCGGACACCGCGGGGGCCGGCGACGGAACGGGTGGCTCGGTGTCTCGCACCACTCCCACCCCCACCGCGGGCCCGGACGCCAGGACGACCGACGCGGCCACCGTCACCGCGCCCACGACCAGCCTGCCGAAGCGGATCCGCTCGTGCTGTGGAGCCATGCCTGCTCCTTTCTTCGCTCTCGTCCGACCTCTGCCGCTGCTCTCGCTATTGACGAACAGTCATATGAATTCAGACACAGGACATTCCGGGACGCCACTGCCTTGAGGCTTTCGAGTGCCGAACTCGCCCGTGCGGGTGAAACGAAATCAAAAGAAGGAGAAATCGCGTGTCGTTGCTCGACACCCGCGTCCCCGCGGTGATTCTGCGGATCGACCCGAATCCCTTTCACCACGGAACCCTGGGTGCCGTGCGTTCCCTCGGCCGGGCCGGCGTGGCGGTCCATGTCGTCGCCGACTCGGCCGGAAGTCCCGTACGGAAGTCGCGTTACGTACGGCGGATGCATCCCCCGCCGCTGCCGGGAGCGTCCGCGGACGACATCCTCGGCGTGCTGCGCCGGGTGGCCGACGAGATCACGGCCCCGGCCGTCCTGGTCCCGATGGACGACGCGAGCGCGATCGCCGTGGCCCGGATGCGGGACGCCCTCGCCCCCTCGTACCTGCTGCCCGCGGTGCCGGGCACGCTGGCCGAACGCGTCGCCGACAAGGCGGAGCTGGCCGGCGTGTGCGCCGCCGCCGGCGTTCCGCACCCCGTGACGCTGGTCCCGGACAGCGCGGCGGAGGCCGCCGACGCCGTGCGGCGGCTCGGCGAACCGGTGGTGGCGAAGTGGAGCCGCCCCTGGCTGCTGCCGGCCGGAAGCGGGCTGCGCAGCACCCAGCTGGTCCGGTCCGCGGCGGGGGCACGGGAGCTGTACCTGCGCACCGGGGAGGCGGGCAGCCCGCTGCTGCTCCAGGCCTACCTGCCGCCGGGGCCCGGCCGGGACTGGTTCTTCCACGGCTACGCCGACGGCTCGGGCGCCCTGCGCGCGGGCGGACCGGGCACCAAGCACCTGGCCTGGCCGCGCGGGGCGGGCCTGACCGCGGTGGGGCGCTGGACCCCCAACCCGCAGGTGCGGGAGCTGGCCGAGCGTCTCACCGGCGAGCTGGGCTACCGCGGCATCCTCGACCTCGACTTCCGCCGCTGCGGCACGACGGGCCGCTATCACCTGCTCGACTTCAACCCGCGCCCCGGCGCCCAGTTCAGGCTCTTCGCGGACAGCGCGGGACTGGACGTCGTACGGGCCCTGCACCTGGACCTGACGGGCCGCCCGCTCCCGGACGGGGCGCCGCTGGCCGGGCGTTCCTTCGTGGTGGAGAACTACGCCCCGCTCACCGCGCTGCGCCCGGCCCCGGACGGTCGCGAACTGGCCTGGTACGCCGCGGACGACCCCGGCCCCGGATGGGCGATGTGGGCCCTGTGGGGCCGGCACGTCTCCGGCCGGCTGCGTCAGCGGCTGCGCCCGGCGGCGCCGGCCCGGACGGCACCGGCGGCACACCTGATCCCCAGGGCGGCCCCGGCCCCCCTGACCGACAACGAGAAAGCGAGCAAGTGATGATGTACGACCTTCTGGTGGTGGGCGCGGGTCCGTACGGACTGTCCATCGCGTCCCACGCCGCGGCCGCCGGGCTGAACCTGCGGGTGCTCGGCCGTCCCATGGCGTCCTGGCGGGACCACATGCCCGGCGGCATGTTCCTGAAGTCGGAGCCCTGGGCGTCCAACCTGTCCGACCCGCACGGACGCTGGCGCCTGGACGCGTACTGCGCGGAGAAGGGCCTGACGGCGCGTCACGCCCAGCCGATCCCGGTGGAGGAGTTCGCGTCGTACGGCCTGTGGTTCGCGCGTCACGCGGTGCCGGAGGTGGACGAGCGCATGGTGGCCCGGGTGGCGTCCGGCCCCGGCGGCTTCACCGCGGTCACCGAGGACGGCGAGATGCTGCACGCGCGGACGGTGGCCATGGCGGTGGGAGTGATGCCGTTCATCGAGGTACCGCCCGCGCTGCGCGGACTGCACCCGTCGCTGGTGACGCACAGCAGCCACCACAGCGACCTCTCCCCGTTCCGCGGCAAGGACGTGACGGTGATCGGCGGCGGCCAGGCCGCCCTGGAGACCGCGGCGCTGCTCGCCGAGCAGGGCACCCGGGTGCGGGTGCTGGCGCGGGCGGAGCGGGTGCGGTGGAACGACGTGCCGCCGCCCTGGGAGCGCCCCTGGACGCAGACGGTCCGTTCGCCGCACAGCGGGCTCGGCCCCGGCTGGCGGAACTGGTTCTACTCCGAGCGCCCCGGCGTCTTCCGGCGGCTGCCGGAGTCGACCCGGACCCGGATCGCGGCCACGGCACTGGGGCCGGCGGGCGCCTGGTGGGTGCGGGACCGGGTGGAGCGCGCGGTGGAGCTGATGCCGGGCCACGAGGTCACCGCGGCCTGCGCGGTGCCGGGCGGTGTACGGCTGGACACGGTGAGCCGCGAGGGCACCGTGCGCACCCTGGAGACCGAGCACGTCATCGCCGCCACGGGGTTCAAGCCGCGCTGCGACCGGATGGGGATGCTCGCCGCCGACCTGGGCGGCACGCTGGCGGTGCTGCCCGACGGTTCTCCGGCGACCGGCAGGGAGTTCGAGTCGTCGCACCCGGGCCTGTTCATGGCGGGCCTGGTGACGGCGTCCGGTTTCGGCCCGGCCATGCGCTTCGTCCACGGCGCGACGTTCACCGCGAAGACCCTCGTCCAGGGGGTGCGCCGCCGGCTCAGGTCGACCCCGCTCCACGGAACGGTCCCCGTCCCGGGAGTGGCCGGGCGGAGCGCGTCGCCGTCACCGGTGAGTCACTGAGGGGCGGCGCCCCCGGCCACGGGCCGCTGCCGCGAGGCGGGCCGGCGGCGGCCCGCCCGGGTGCCGTCGGCCCGATCGCGTCGGCACATCACGACGCCCCCGGACCGGCCGGCCACCTGAGGGGGTGGCCCGGCTCGGTCCGGGGGCGTTGTGCCGCGTACGGGAGCGGGTGCCGGACGGGTCGCGTCCGGCACCCGGCAGTGGCTAGCGCCGCGAAGCGAGGCGGCCGCGGCGGTACAGCATCGCCCCGCCCACGAGCAGCGCGCCACCGGCGACGGAGGCCGCCAGCATGCCCTCGCTGCCGGTCTCGGCCATCTGCGGCGTCTCGCCGGGCTGCTCGACACCGACCGAAGGCGGCGTCTCGACCTCGCGCACGGGGGGAGCCGTGCTGGGGGCCGGCGGCTTGACGGAGGTCGCCGGAGGCGTCTCGTCCTCGGTGCCGTAGCCGGGCGGCGTCCAGTCGACGGTCTCGGCGCACGCGTTGCCGTACGTGTCGTTGAGCGCCGCGAGCGCGTTGACGTTGATGCCGCACAGGTTGACCGGCGCGTGGATCGGCGCCTGGATGTTGTTCCCGGCCAGCAGACCGTAGGAGTCCTCGGTGTGCCCGACGGCCCGCGCGCCGTCGGCGGAGCCGTACGAGGAGTGGGACGACCGGTCCTCGTGCGAACCGTTGTCGCACCCGTTGCCGTACGTCTCGTTGAGCGCCGCGAGCACGTTGACGGTGTTGCCGCACACGTTCACCGGCGCGTGGATCGGCGCCTGGATGTTGTTCCCGGACGCGATCCCGGAAGCGTCCTCGGTGCGCCCCTCGGCCCGGGCACCGGCGGAGGAGCCGGACCGGTCCTTGCGCGAGCCGTTGTCGCACGTGTTGCCGTGGGTGTCGTTGAGCGCCGCGAGCACACCGATGGTGTTGCCGCACACGTTCACCGGCACGTCGATGGGCGCCTGAACGTTGTTACCGGCCAGCAGACCGGAAGCGTCGTCGGTGGCTCCCACCGCGATGCTGTCGGCCAGTGCCGGGGTGCCGGACAGGGACAGAATGCCCGTGGCGGCGGCCGCCGCGAACACTCCCCTGCTCAGGGTCTGTCGCAATGTGGTGATCTTCCTGCTTGAAGTACTGCGCGAATTCCTGCGGGAAAGGCCCGTGTACCGCGGTATGGAGCAGGCGACGGCCTCGGTGCCCATTGCCTTGCCGGGCACCGCGCGTTCCTTTCTCGTGGCGTCGCATGCCTACTTCTTCATCAACCCGGCGCGTGGGAATCGGTTGCGCAGGTTCACCCGGTTGGACCGCACAGCGAGCGGAAAGGGCCGGAAAAGGACGGGCGGCAGGTGTCCGCTCAGGACACCACGTCCTTGCGGGCGAATCCCCGGAAGGCCAGCGCGAACAGGACGAGCGCGAACGTCACGGAGACCGCGGTGCCCTGGATCATGCCGGACCACTCGGGGTGCGGCTGGACGACGTCCGCCCAGGCGAACTGCCAGTGGGCGGGCAGGAAGTCGCGCCAGTGGCCGAGGGCGGTCACGGCGTCCAGGACGTTGCCGACGATGGTGAGGCCCACCGCGCCGCCGACCGCGCCGAGCGGGGCGTCGGTCCGGGTGGACAGCCAGAACGCCAGGCCGGCCGTGACCAGTTGGGACACGAAGATGTACGCCACGGCCACCACGAGCCGCAACGCCGCCGTCCCCGGGGCGAGCGAGCCGCCCGTCGGGATCGCCAGCGGCCCCCAGCCGTAGGCGACCGTGCCCACGGCGAGCGCGACCAGCGGCAGCAGCACCATCGCGGCGAGGCTGAGCCCCAGGCCGACGGCGAGCTTGGAAGCGAGCAGCCGGGCGCGCGGCACCGGCGCGGCGAGCAGGTAGCGCAGGGAGGACCAGCTCGCCTCCGAGGCCACGGTGTCCCCGCAGAACAGGGCGACGGGGACGACCAGCAGGAAGCCGGCCGACACGAACAGGTTGACCGCGGCGAAGTTGGCGCCGGAGGCGGTGGCCGTGTCCATCAGGGTGATGCGGTCGCCGGGGCCGTCCGGCTCGCCGCCGATCGCGAAGGCGACGACCAGGACGAACGGCAGGACGGCGAGGATCGCGCCCATGACCAGGGTGCGGCGCCGCCTGAGCTGGCGCACCAGCTCCACCCGCAGGGGCAGCGTGCGGCCGGGCCGGTAGCCGTAGGCGGACTCGGCCGGCCCGGCGGGCTGCCGGGTCCGCTCGGTGAGCGTGCTCATGCGGAACCTCCGATCAGGGTGAGGAAGGCGTCCTCCAGCCGGCGGTGCGGGCCGACCGAGGCCACCGGCACCTCCAGCCGGACCAGTTCGGCGACGAGGCGGGTCGCCGTGCCGTCGGTGCCGAGGCGGACCAGGAGGCCGTCGTCGGTGTGCACGACCGAGGCCACGCCCGGCAGCGCGGCGACCTTCTCCACGACCGGTTCCTCCACGGGGACGTCGGTGCCGACCAGGAGGGTGTCGCCGGAGCCGATGATCTCGGCGACCGGGCCCGCCTGGACCAGGCGCCCGCGGTCCATGACCACGAGGTGGGTGCAGGACTGCTCGACCTCGGCGAGCAGGTGGCTGGAGACGATCACCGTGCGCCCGGCCGCCGCGTACCGGATCATCACCTCGCGCATCTCGCGGATCTGGGGCGGGTCGAGGCCGTTGGTCGGCTCGTCGAGGATGAGCAGGTCGGGCAGGCCCAGCATGGCCTGGGCGATGGCGAGGCGCTGGCGCATGCCCTGCGAGTAGGTGCGCACCGCGCGGGCCAGCGCGTCGCCGAGGCCGGCGATCTCCAGGGCCTCGTCCAGGTGGGCGTTCCCGGGCGGGCGGCCGGTGGCCCGCCAGTACAGCTCCAGGTTCTCCCGGCCGGACAGGTGCGGCAGGAAGCCGGCGCCCTCGACGAAGGCGCCGACCCGGGAGAGCACGGGGGCGCCCGGCCGGATCGCGTGGCCGAAGACGCGGATCTCGCCGTCGTCCGGCGTGATCAGGCCCATCAGCATGCGCAGGGTGGTCGTCTTGCCGGCGCCGTTGGGGCCGAGCAGGCCGAGGACCTGCCCCTTCTCGACGCGGAACGACAGCTCCCGTACCGCGTACCGGTCGGTGGCACCGGCGTAGCGCTTGGTCAGGCCGGTGATGCGGAGCGGGACGTCGGCGAGCGCGGGGTCCGGGGTGGGCGGGGCGGTGCGGCGGCGGCCGGTGAGCAGCAGGGCCAGGGCGGCGGCGAGGCCGGCGAGCGGCAGCCACCACACCCAGGCGGGCAGCGGGGCGGCGGCCGTGGTGACGCCGGGCGCCGTCGGCACCGCGAGACCGCCGGTGAGGGAGACCGTGTACGTCGCCGGGGCGGCCGGGGAGGCGTAGCCGAGGTCGGTGGAGGCGATGACCAGGCGCAGCCGGTGGCCCTTCTGGACCTCGTGGTCGATCGCCGGGAGGGTGAGGGTGACGTCCTTGCCGGCCTTCGCGCCCTCGACGCGGACCGGGGTGACCAGTTGGGCGGGGAGCACGGGGGCGCCGCCGGGGCCGACGTCGTACACCTTGGCGAAGAGGACGGCGTCGTCGGAGGTGGAGCGGACCCGGACGGTCGCCGTCGGGGAGCCGGTGACGCGCAGGTCCTCGGAGAGCGGGGCGGACTGGAAGGCGGCGTACTGGCCGGGGAAGTCCAGGGACACCCCGACGCCGAGCGAGGAGAGCTGGGCGAGCCCGCCGGAGCCGCCGATGCCGGGGAGGGCGGAGACGGCGGGCGGGTTCGCGCCGGCCGGGTTGGCGAAGCGCTGCTCGCGTCCGGCCAGGGGCACGGACTCGGGGCCGCCGCCCAGGCCCGGGTACCGGTCCGCGCTCGCACCGCGCAACTGGGCCCGTCCGTCGGTCGAGTCGACTCCGCCGGTGCGGGTGACCCGGAAGGCGGGGCCGGTGGCGGCGCCGTCGTCGTCCTTCAGGTAGCGGTCGAACCAGGAGTGCACGCGGGCGCGGACGCGGTCGGTCTCCATGTCGCCGCCGTCGTGGCCGCCCGCGATCCAGTCGACGTCGACGGGCGCGCCGTTCGCGCGGATGGCCCGGGCCGCGGCGTCGGCCTGGCCGAGCGGGAAGAGGGAGTCGGTCTGGCCCTGCGTCAGCAGGGTGGGGACCCGGATGCGGTCGCCCACGGCCTGCGGGCTCCGTTCGCCGAGCAGCTTCACGGCCGCCTGGTCCGGGACCCCGGATTCGGCGACCCGCTGGTACATGCGGCAGAGGGCGTCCTCGAAACGGTCGCAGCCGCCGCCGGTGTTGACGAAGATGCCCGCCCACAGCTTCTTGAAGACGCCGTTCGGGAACAGCGCGTCCGCGAGGTTCCAGTAGGTGACGGCCGGGGCGATGGCGTCCACCCGGTCGTCGTGGCCGGCCGCGAGCAGCGCGACGGCGCCGCCGTAGGAGGCGCCGGCCATGCCCACGCGCGGGTCACCGGCGCCGTCGAGCCGCACCTGTGGCTGCTCGGCCAGCCAGTCGATCAGCCGGGAGACGTCGGCGACCTCACCGTCGGGGTCGTTCAGCCCGATCCTCCCCGTGGACCTGCCGAAGCCGCGTGCCGACCAGGTCAGCACCGCGTACCCGTCCCTGGCGAGGCTCTCCGCCTGTTCCCGCAGGTCCGCCTTGCTGCCGCCGAAACCGTGCGCGAGCAGGACGGCGGGCCGGCGGCCGGCGGGGCCGGCGGTGAAGTAGGAGGTGTCCAGGCGCACCCCGTCGCCCACGGACATGATCCGGTCGGTGCGCCGCACCGGGGGCGGGTCGTCGGAGGCGGCCGCCGCCCACGTCCCCGCACCGGCGAGCACGACGACGGCGGCCGCGGCGGAGAGCGTCCGCCGCGGCCGCCGTAGCAGCCCCCGCATGCGGGGCAGTCGAAGATCCATGCGTCAACGGTACGGGCCACCGCCCGCACCGGGGGCCCTCCGGGGGCTGAACCGGTGCCCCTCCCACGGGCGTACGGGGCCCCGTCGCCCTACCGCGGACGCTGTACGGACGGCGGGGCGGGTCCGGCTCACGCGCGGGCGGGCTCCTGGGCGTCCCGGGTGTCCTGGGCGTCCTCCGGCAGCGTCACCAGCCAGCGGGTGTCGCGGCGCGGGCGCAGGTACAGGACCCAGTACAGGGTGGCGACGGCGGTGATGCCGCCGGTCCACAGCAGGTAGCCCGTCTCCTGCTGGGTCAGGATGTAGGCGAGGACCACGATCAGCAGGACGGGCACGGCGGGCCACAGGGGCATGCGCCAGGCGTGGGTGTGCCGGTGGGAGCCGCGCCGGCACAGCAGGGCGGCGATCGCGACCAGCAGGTACATGCCGGTGACGGAGACGCCGGTGACGCCGTACAGGGTGTCGAGGTTGACGAAGCAGAGCACCGCGCCGGGTACGCCGACCGCGAGGGTGGAGACCCAGGGCGAGCCGAACCGGCCGAGCCTGGCGAAGAGGCCGTTCACCGGACCGGGCCACGCCTTGTCGCGGGCGGAGGCGAACAGCACGCGCGAGTTCTGGATGACCATCACGATGCCGGCGTTGATGATGGCGAGGGCCACGCAGAGGCTGACGAAGGTGCCGACGGCGGAGTTGGACCAGGCGGTGACCATGGAGCCGATGTCGCCGCCGGTCAGTTCGGTCAGGTCCGAGGCGCCGAAGGTGATGGCGGTGACCGGCACCAGGATGATCACCGTGGAGATGGCGAGGGTGGCGAGCACCGTGCGGGCGACGTTGCGACGCGGGTTCTCCAGCTCCTCGGAGAGGTAGACGGCGGTGGAGAAGCCCTGCGTGATGAAGAGGGCGATGGCGAGTCCGGAGACGACCAGCATGGCCGTCACGGTGTCGGCGTGGCCGTCGGCGCCGGCCACCTCCATCGAGACGAGGCTGCCGGGGCCGCGCTCGCCGTGGGCGAAGCCCAGCACCGCGACGACGGCCGCGGCGATGACCTCGAGGACCAGGAAGACGCCGGTGATCCAGGCGTTGGCGCGCAGGTCGAGGAGGCCGGCCAGGGTGGCGAGCACCATGACACCGGCGCCGGCGACCGACGGGTCGAGGTGCACGATCGGTTCGAGGTAGTCGGCCGTGCCCATGGCGATGACCGGCGGGACGATCATGACGACGAGCAGGGACAGCACGAAGACCAGCCAGCCGGCCAGCCGCCCGGCCATGGTCGACACCATGGCGTACTCGCCGCCCGCGCTGGGGATGAGGGTGCCCAGCTCGGAGTAGCAGAACGCCACGGCGATACAGAGCAGGGAGCCGATGGCGATCGTCAGGGCGGTGGCGGTGCCGAGCGAGCCGAACAGGTCGGGCACGACCACGAACAGCGTGGAGGCGGGGGTCACGCACGACAGCGTCAGAAGAGTGCCGCCGACCACCCCGATGGAACGCTTGAGCGTCCGGGCCTCCGGGTGGTCCGGCCGGTCCGGTGGCGCTGCTTCGACGGTCTGGGCGGGGCGGAGCGTGTCGGTCATGGAGCGGTTCCGATCGACTCGTGCTGTCTGTTTCGGGCGGGAGCGCTATCGCCTCCGGCGGCTTGGTCGTACGTGGTTCTCGTCCGCTCCCGGCGCACGATAGAACCCCGACGAAAACCAGCACGTCAATGGGTGTTTACCTACGAAATCCGTTGCCGGAAGTCGACGGATCAACGGGAAAGCGCATCAGGGGCCGTCCACTGCGGCCCGTTGAGCGTGCGGGAACCGTAGCCGGGGCGGTGAAAAAACGTGCGGCCTTCCGGTATCCGGACGCTGTCGGCGGTGCCCGGTAGAGTCCTCCGCACAGGTGAATCACAGGATCACGGCAACGGGTGGGGACTCATGAAGCTCAAGTACGCGGCCGTCTGGGTGGGGCTGACAGCGGCTACGATCGTGGCGACGTCGGCGTGCGGTTCGGAGGGCGCCAAGTCCGCCGCCGAGACCGCGGACAAGGCGGCGACGAAGGCCGTGGACAAGGCGGACACGATCATGGCGGCCCTCACCCGGGCCACCGACCGCACCGAGGAGCTGGGCTCCGCCGAGGTCAGGACGACGACCGACCTCGGCACGGGCAAGCCCGTCGCCATGGACGGCACGTACTCCTGGGGCGACGGCTACGCGCTCGACGTCGAGATGGACACCGAGGCCGCGCAGATGCAGTCGCTCACGGACTCCCCGACGGTGCGCACGCTGTTCGTGGACGGCGCGTACTACTACGACATCGACCCGCAGCCCGCCGGCCCGCTCGCGGGCAAGGAGTGGATGAAGATCGACGGGTCGGCCGTCTTCGGCGAGTCGGGTGCCGCCGCGTTCAACGGGGGCGGCGGGGGCGGCAGCCCGGCGGACTCCATGAAGGGCCTCAAGTACGCGAGCGACGTCGACGACCTCGGCACGGAGAACGTCAACGGCAAGTCCACCACCCACTACCGGGCCGTCCTCGACGAGAAGGACCTGGGCAAGTTCCAGGAGGCCATCGGCGGCGAGGACAGCCTGCTCAACTCCGGCGCGGGCAGCGGCTCGATCACCATGGACATCTGGGTGGGCGACAAGGACCTGCCGGTGCGCCTGAAGCAGAAGTTCGGCGCCATGACCGTCACCATGGACTTCGACAGGTTCGGTGCCACCAAGGAGATCGTGGCCCCGCCCGCCGACCAGACGGGCGACCTGACCGACGAGGTGAAGGCCCAGCAGCAGGGCTGAGCCGGTACGCACGGGCACGACGGTGCCCCGTCCCGCACGGGTGGGACGGGGCACCGCGCGTTGTCCGGGCTTCGCCTCAGTGGTTGCGGGGGAAGCCCAGGTCCACGCCCGCCGGGGCGTCGGACGGGTCCGGCCAGCGGGTGGTGACGACCTTGCCGCGGGTGTAGAAGTGCGTGCCGTCGTTGCCGTAGATGTGGTGGTCGCCGAAGAGCGAGTCCTTCCAGCCGCCGAAGGAGTGGTAGCCGACGGGGACCGGGATCGGGACGTTCACGCCGACCATGCCGGCCTCGATCTCCAGCTGGAAGCGGCGGGCCGCGCCGCCGTCCCGGGTGAAGATCGCGGTGCCGTTGCCGAACGGCGAGGCGTTGATGAGGGCCACGCCCTCCTCGTACGTCTCGGCGCGCAGCACGCACAGGACGGGGCCGAAGATCTCGTCCTGGTAGGCCTTCGCCGTGGTCGGCACCCGGTCCAGCAGGGAGATGCCGATCCAGTGGCCGTCCTCGTGGCCGTCGACGGTGTGGCCGGTGCCGTCGAGGACGACCTCGCAGCCCTCGGCCGCCGCGCCCTCGACGTAGGAGGCGACCTTGTCGCGGTGCGCCCTGGTGATGAGGGGGCCCATCTCGGACGCCGGGTCGTCGCCCGGGCCGATCTTGATCTTCTCGGCGCGCTCGCGGATCTTCTCCACCAGCTCGTCGCCGATCGCGCCGACCGCGACGACCGCGGAGATCGCCATGCAGCGCTCGCCCGCCGAGCCGTAGGCCGCGCTCACCGCGGCGTCCGCCGCCGCGTCCAGGTCGGCGTCCGGCAGCACCAGCATGTGGTTCTTGGCGCCGCCCAGCGCCTGGACGCGCTTGCCGTTGGCCGAGGCGGTGGCGTGGATGTAGCGGGCGATGGGGGTGGAGCCGACGAAGGAGACCGCCTTGACGTCCGGGTGCTCCAGCAGGCGGTCCACGGCCACCTTGTCACCGTGGACGACGTTGAAGACGCCGTCGGGCAGTCCGGCCTCGGAGAGCAGCTCGGCGATCCGCACGGCCGCCGACGGGTCCTTCTCGCTCGGCTTGAGCACGAACGTGTTGCCGCAGGCGATGGCGATGGGGAACATCCACATCGGCACCATCGCCGGGAAGTTGAACGGCGTGATGCCCGCGACGACGCCGAGCGGCTGGCGGATCGAGGCCACGTCGACGCGGGTGGCGACCTGCGTCGACAGTTCGCCCTTGAGCTGCACGCTGATGCCGCACGCCAGGTCGACGATCTCCAGACCGCGGGCGACCTCGCCGAGGGCGTCGGAGTGCACCTTGCCGTGCTCGGCGGTGATCAGGGCGGCGATCTCGTCGCGGTGCGCGTCCAGCAGCGCCCGGAACGCGAAGAGGATCGAGGTCCGCTGCGCCAGCGAGGACTGCCCCCAGGTCAGGTACGCCTCCTTGGCGGCGGCGACCGCGGCGTCCACCTCGTCCACCGAGGCGAAGGCCACCTTGGTCGTGACCTCACCGGTAGCCGGGTTCGTCACCGGCCCGTACGTGCCCGAGGCGCCTTCGGCGGACTTGCCGCCGATCCAGTGGTTGACGATGTTCGTCATGACCGAGAACTCCTTCACAGTTGGCGGCGACGGGTCGTAGCGTGCCGTGCGTCCAGCTCACGGGCCGCGGCCGGCGACGGTCGGGTCGCGGTCGGGGCCATGGGTCCATCTCAGCAGCCGGGGCGCCCGGCGCGCGCCCGACACTGTGTATGCGGTTTCGGTCCCGGCGTAGACACGTGGGGCAGTACGGCGGAACCTCCGGCGCGGGGCCGAGGCGGGCGGGGAGTCGTCGCTCGCCCTTCGCTCCTGCCAGGGCGAAGCGGCCTTCCCGCGCCGGAGGCGTTTCGTGGGAGGAGGCGGCGGCGCCGGGAGCGCCGTCCCGCCCTGGTGCCCGGGTCCGGCGCCATCGCGTTCCCCTCCGTACCCGGCCTTGGGTCCTCCCCGGTTTCTAGCCCCGCGCACGGAGCCTGTCAATGTTTTGTCCGGACATTCGGACGACATACCCCGGCCGGCGGGTCGGCAGGCCCGGTCCGGGCGGCGCCGCCGTGCCGGAAGTCAACCCTCCACGCCCCGGCCGCGGGGTACGCCTGTGTGGCACTTGTGTCACAAACGCCGCGTCCGTGTCACGGGTGTCACGAGCACGCGGGCCTTCCGTCACACCCGCGAACGGGGCCGGTCCACCCGGGCCGGGGCGTCGTTCACCCGGAACAGGCTTGGTGATCGCCAGCGCAGCGCCCGGCTCCCCCCGGCGGCCGTCCCCGGTCGCCGCCGCGGTGCGCGCGGGGAGGTGCGTTCGTGACCGACCGAAGGCTCTGGTCCTACAAGGACATCGCGGCCCACATCCGGGTGCAGCCGGACACCGTGCGGTCCTACCGCAAGCACGGTCTGCTGCCCCCGCCCGACCACGTGGAGGGCGGAAAGCCCTACTGGTACGCCGACACGGTCCGGGCCTGGGTGGCGTCCCGGCCCCGCAACCGGGGGCGGTAGGGCGGGAAAAGCGTTCTGTGCCCCACGGTCCCGTGGGGCACAGTGCCGTCCATGGACTTCTCCGTGAAACCGGTCCTGACCGGCGACAGGACCGTGCTGCGCCCCTTCACCGAGGCCGACGCCGAGCCCATGTGGGAGATCATCAACGATCCCGAGGTCGTCCGCTTCACCTTCCCGCCGGGCAGCGCCCTCACGCCGGAGCGGCTGCGCGCCTGGTACGGCTCGCGAGCCGACCCCCACGACCGGCTCGACCTCGCCGTCACCGACCCCGCCGACGGCGAGCTCCTCGGCGAGGTGGTGCTGTACGAGTGGGACCCCGCCCAGCGCTCCTGCACCTTCCGCACGCTCGTCGGGCCGCGGGGGCGCGGCCGGGGCATCGGCACCGAGGCGACCCGGCTGATCGTCGGGTACGGCTTCGAACGGCTCGGCCTGCACCGGGTCCAGCTCGAGGTGTACGGCACCAACCGGCGGGCCCGGCGGGTCTACGAGAAGGTTGGTTTCGTGGTGGAGGGGGTGCGCCGGGAGGCGGCGTGGCGCGACGGGGAGTGGGTGGACGAGGTGCTGATGGCCGTCCTCGACCACGAGTGGGCCGTCCACCGCGGGCACCCCGGGGCGGCGGGCGTCAGGGCTCGATGACCGTCACTCCCGCGCCGGGTGCCGTCCCCATCGCCTCCAGGGCGGCCGGTACGGCGTCCAGCCCGATGGTGGAGGTCACCAGCAGGTCGGGGCGGAGCACGCCCGCGCGGACCAGCTCCAGCATCGGCGGGTAGGTGTGCGCGGCCATGCCGTGACTGCCGAGCAGCTCCAGTTCGAGGGCGACGGCACGCGCCATCGGGACCGGTGTGGTGCCGGTCGGCGAGGGCAGCAGGCCGACCTGGACGTGGCGGCCGCGGCGGCGCAGGCCGTTCACGGACGCCGCGCAGGTGACGGGCGAGCCGAGCGCGTCGAGGGAGAGGTGGGCGCCGCCTCCGGTGAGGTCGCGTACGGCCGCCGCCGTGTCCCCGGTCCGGCCGGCGTCCACGCACGCGGCCGCGCCGAAGGTCCGCGCCAGCTCCAGGGCGCGGGGCGAGACGTCGACGGCGACCACCCGCGCGCCGCAGGCGGCGGCAATCATCACCGCCGACAGGCCCACCCCGCCGCAGCCGTGCACCGCGACCCACTCCCCCGCCGCGACCCGGCCCCGCTGCACCACGGCGCGGAACGCGGTGGCGAACCGGCAGCCGAGGGAGGCGGCGGTCGCGAAGGACATGTCCTCGGGGACGGCGACGAGGTTGACGTCGGCGTGGTCGAGCGCCACGTACCGGGCGAAGGAGCCCCAGTGGGTGAAGCCGGGCTGGGTCTGCCGTTCGCACACCTGCTGGTCGCCGGCCGCGCAGGCGGCGCAGCTTCCGCAGGCGCACACGAAGGGCACGGTGACCCGGTCGCCGGGCCGCCAGCCGGTCACCCGCTCGCCGGCCGCCTCGACGACTCCGGCGAGTTCGTGTCCGGGTACGTGCGGCAGCGTGATGTCCGGGTCGTGGCCCTGCCAGCCGTGCCAGTCGCTGCGGCACAGCCCGGTGGCCTCGACGCGGACCACCACGCCGTGCGGCGCGGGCCGCGGGTCGTCCACCTCCCGCACCTCGGCGGGCTCCCCGAACTTCTCGAACACGACCGCGCGCATCCGCTCTCCTCACTTCCGTGTACGGCAATCCCGCTGCCGCACGGAGGCTGAACGGTATTCATACCCCCTAGGGGTACAGTGGGAGTTGCGTGGTCCGACGCTGGACCACGGTACGCGCGGGTACCCGCCCGCTTGAGGGGACCCGACCCCCCGCACGGCCCGACGAGGAGTACGACATGACCGCCCAGACCGACACCCAGGGTTCCGTCACCACCGTCTACAAGGTGAGCGGCATGAGCTGCGGACACTGCGAGGGCGCCGTCTCCGGCGAGATCTCCGGGATTCCGGGCGTCGGCTCGGTGCGGGCCGTCGCCGCGACCGGCGAGGTCACCGTCGTCTCCGAGGCCGCGCTCGACGACGCGGCGGTGCGCGCCGCCGTGGACGAGGCGGGCTTCGAACTCGTCGGCAGGGCCTGAGCGCCGCCGCCACCCGTCCCCGCAGCACCCACCGCCCCGCCGACCGGGACGCCCTCCGGCCCACGGGCCGCCGCGCCCGGCCCGGTCGGCCCCCTGGAGCCCGGACATGACCACCACCGCGGACACACCCACCGCCACCGAGCCGGACCTCGCCGAGGTCGAACTGCTCATCGGCGGGATGACCTGCGCGTCCTGCGCGGCCCGCGTCGAGAAGAAGCTCAACCGCATGGACGGCGTGACCGCCACGGTGAACTACGCGACGGAGAAGGCCCGCATCACCTACCCGGCGGCCACCCCCGTCGCCGACCTCGTCGCCACGGTCGTCCGGACCGGCTACACCGCGGAGGAACCCGCGCCGCCGCCGGAGCCCGCCGCCGGGGACGACGCCTCCCCGCACGGCGGGCGGGACGAGGACCCCGAGCTGTCGGCCCTGCGCCGGCGCCTGGTGGTCTCGGCGCTCCTCGCCGCCCCCGTCGTCCTGCTCGCGATGGTTCCGGCGCTCCAGTTCGACAACTGGCAGTGGCTCTCGCTCACCCTGGCCGCCCCCGTCGTCGTCTGGGGCGGGCTGCCCTTCCACCGCGCCGCCTGGACCAACCTGCGGCACGGCGCGGCCACCATGGACACGCTGGTCTCGCTCGGCACGCTCGCCGCGTTCGGCTGGTCGCTGTGGGCGCTGTTCTTCGGGGACGCGGGCATGCCCGGCATGCGGCACGGCTTCGACCTCACCGTCTCCCGCGCCGACGGCTCCTCCGCGATCTACCTGGAGGCTGCCGCCGGGGTCACCGCCTTCCTGCTCCTCGGGCGCTGGCTGGAGGCCCGCTCCAAGCGCCGCGCCGGCGCCGCGCTGCGGGCCCTGATGGAGCTGGGCGCCAAGGACGTGGCCGTGCTGCGCGACGGCCGGGAGGTGCGGATCCCGGCGTCCCGGCTGGCCGTCGGCGACCGGTTCGTCGTCCGGCCCGGCGAGAAGATCGCCACGGACGGCACCGTGGCCGAGGGCACCAGTGCCGTGGACGCCTCCCTACTGACCGGCGAGTCGGTGCCGGTGGACGTGACCGCCGGCGACACCGTCACCGGCGCCACGGTCAACGCCGGGGGCCGGCTGGTGGTCGAGGCCACCCGGATCGGCGCCGACACGCAGCTCGCCCGGATGGCGCGGCTGGTGGAGGACGCGCAGAGCGGCAAGGCCGAGGTGCAGCGGCTCGCCGACCGGATCTCCGGCGTCTTCGTGCCCGTCGTGCTGCTGATCGCGGCCGGCACGTTCGGGGGCTGGCTGGGCGCCACCGGTGACACGGTCGCCGCGTTCACCGCGGCCGTCGCCGTGCTGATCATCGCCTGCCCGTGCGCGCTCGGCCTCGCCACGCCGACCGCGCTGCTGGTCGGCACCGGGCGCGGCGCCCAGCTCGGCATCCTGATCAAGGGGCCGGAGGTGCTGGAGTCCACGCGGCGCGTCGACACCGTCGTCCTGGACAAGACCGGCACCGTCACCACCGGCCGGATGACGCTCCACGAGGTGTACGCCGCCGAGGGCACCGACGAGGAGCAGGTGCTGCGGCTGGCGGGCGCGGTCGAGCACGCCTCCGAGCACCCCGTGGCCCGGGCGGTCGCGGCGGGCGCCGAGGAGCGGACCGGGGCGCTGCCGGACGTGACGGACTTCGAGAACGTCCCCGGACGCGGCGTACGCGGCCGCGTGGAGGGCCGTGAGGTGGCCGTGGGGCGCCTCTACGACGAGCTGCCGGACGGGGTGGCCCGCGCCAAGGAGGAGGCCGAGAGGGGCGGTCGTACGGCCGTCGTGGTCGGCTGGGACGGCGCGGCACGGGGTGTCGTCGCCGTCGCGGACGCCGTGAAGGAGACCAGCGCCGAGGCGGTGGCCGAGCTGCGCCGGCTGGGCCTCACGCCGGTGCTGCTGACCGGCGACCACCGGCGGGTCGCCGAGTCGGTCGCCCGGTCCGTCGGCATCGACGAGGTGATCGCGGAGGTGCTGCCCGAGGACAAGGTCGCCGCGGTCCGGCGGTTGCAGGCGGAGGGCCGCACGGTCGCCATGGTCGGGGACGGCGTCAACGACGCCGCCGCGCTCGCCGTCGCCGATCTGGGCCTGGCGATGGGCACGGGGACGGACGCGGCGATCGAGGCGGGCGACCTGACGCTGGTGCGCGGGGACCTGCGGGTGGCGGCGGACGCGATCCGGCTGTCCCGGCGGACCCTGACGACGATCAAGGGCAATCTCGTGTGGGCCTTCGGCTACAACGTGGCCGCGCTGCCGCTGGCCGCCGCGGGGCTGCTGAACCCGATGATCGCGGGCGCCGCGATGGCGTTCTCCTCGGTGTTCGTCGTCACCAACAGTCTCCGGCTGCGCACGTTTCGCCGAGATCGCGGGTGAAGTGTGGCGAAGTGCCTCTGGAGTCCGGCACCCACAACACATAAGCTCTTCACAAGGCTCGCGCATCTTCCTTACGCTGGAGTCTCGTTCGGCGTATCGAGGCTCTTGCGTAGTTAACGGACATATGCAAGAGACGCAAGTCACAGTGATGCGAACGTAACCATCGAAGGGGTTCGAGGGTCTAAGTTGGCGATGTCAGGCAGCGTCTTGGGGGGCGCCTCCTGGCATCTGGGGATGTCTTGGGGGACTTTCCCAGAGTTGCGTTGCCGGGACACGTACACCGGGAAGCTTTGAGCGGCCCTCCCGGGCGTGCGCTGTCCCGGCAGACCGCAGGCAGCCGGCACGTGAGCAGCACACAGCGGTAGCAGTAGTTCGCAGGGGCACGGCGGGTTCCGCCCACCGTGCCCGGCACAGCGATTCAGGCGCTGTCCTCACAGACGCCCGGCCGGATCCCGTGGGGGGAATCCGCTCCGGGACATGGGAAGGCGCCCTGGTCGTCGGCCCGTGGGGGGACCGGCGCCGGGGCGCCTTCTGCCGTGTGCGGTCCTTCTCGTGCCCCCGGCATGGGTGAGTCCCGTACCGCTCGGGGCGGCACGGGACTCTCCGGGTGCGCTGCGGGGGTGCCTGCGGCTCAGCGCTCCTCGACCGGGACGAAGTCGCGCTCGACGACGCCCGTGTAGATCTGGCGCGGGCGGCCGATGCGGGAACCCGGCTCCTTGATCATCTCGTGCCACTGGGCGATCCAGCCCGGCAGCCGGCCGAGGGCGAACAGGACCGTGAACATCTCGGTCGGGAAGCCCATGGCCCGGTAGATGAGGCCGGTGTAGAAGTCGACGTTCGGGTAGAGGCTGCGCGAGACGAAGTAGTCGTCGGAGAGCGCGTGCTCCTCCAGCTTCAGGGCGATGTCCAGCAGCTCGTCGGACTTGCCGAGGGCGGAGAGGACGTCGTGCGCGGCGGCCTTGATGATCTTGGCGCGCGGGTCGAAGTTCTTGTAGACCCGGTGGCCGAAGCCCATCAGGCGGACGCCGTCCTCCTTGTTCTTCACCTTGCGGATGAAGGAGTCGACGTCGCCGCCGGAGTCGCGGATGCCCTCGAGCATCTCCAGCACCGACTGGTTGGCGCCGCCGTGCAGCGGGCCCCACAGGGCGTTGATGCCGGCGGAGATCGAGGCGAACATGTTCGCCTGCGAGGAGCCGACCAGGCGGACCGTGGAGGTCGAACAGTTCTGCTCGTGGTCCGCGTGCAGGATCAGCAGCTTGTCCAGGGCGGCGACGACCGTCGGGTCGAGCTCGTACTCCTGCGCCGGGACGGAGAAGGTCATGCGCAGGAAGTTCTCGACGTAGCCGAGGTCGTTGCGCGGGTAGACGAACGGGTGGCCGATCGACTTCTTGTACGCGTACGCCGCGATCGTCGGGAGCTTGGCGAGCAGCCGGATCGTGGAGAGGTTGCGCTGACGCTCGTCGAACGGGTTGTGGCTGTCCTGGTAGAACGTCGACAGCGCCGAGACGACCGACGACAGCATGGCCATCGGGTGGGCGTCGCGCGGGAAGCCCTTGTAGAAGTTCTTGACGTCCTCGTGCAGCAGGGTGTGCTGCGTGATCTCGTCCTTGAACGCGGACAGCTGGTCGACGGTGGGCAGCTCGCCGTTGATCAGCAGGTAGGCGACCTCCACGAAGGAGGAGCGCTCCGCCAGCTGCTCGATCGGGTAGCCGCGGTACCGGAGGATGCCCGCCTCGCCGTCCAGGTACGTAATGGCGGATTTGTAGGCGGCGGTGTTGCCGTAACCGCTGTCCAGTGTCACCAGACCGGTCTGGGCGCGGAGCTTCCCGATGTCGAAGCCCTTGTCACCGACGGTGCTGTCGATCACCGGGTAGGTGTACTCGCCGTCGCCGTACCGCAGTACTACCGAGTTGTTGGTGTGCTCGCTCACGTCTTCCCTCACCGACGTAGTGCCTCATCTTCGAGGTGCCCTGACTGTCTCTACCATCCCCCACTTGGCCCAGGAGAGTGCACTCGGGGTCGACCATCGGGCCTATTGGCGGCACTGAGTGCCGCCAACTTGCCCATCCTGCCCGCTCTCCCGTGGTTGCGGAAGTGCTCTGTGACCTTTGCGACTCGTTTGATCGATCATTTTTTTCCGGGCGGGGGGCCGCCGGGGCGTGGAGCTTGCGGGTCAGGCGCCCGCGAGCCGGAAGTCGAGCGCCGTGCAGCGCCGTCCGGCGGAGACCGTGCGCACCGCCTGCCCGATCGCCCGGCGCGAGCCGACGAGGACGACCAGCTTCTTGGCCCGGGTGACCGCCGTGTACAGCAGGTTCCGCTGGAGCATCATCCAGGCACCGGTGGTCACGGGGATCACCACCGCCGGGTACTCGCTGCCCTGGGACCGGTGGATGGTCACCGCGTAGGCGTGGGCCAGTTCGTCCAGCTCGTCGAACTCGTACGGAACCTCCTCGTCCTCGTCCGTCAGGACGGTGAGGCGCTGGTCCACCGGGTCGAGCGAGGTGACCACGCCCACGGTGCCGTTGAAGACGCCGTTCTCGCCCTTGTCGTAATTGTTGCGGATCTGGGTGACCTTGTCGCCGACGCGGAAGACCCGGCCGCCGAACCGCTTCTCGGGCAGGTCGGGGCGGCCCGGGGTGACGGCCTGCTGGAGCAGCCCGTTCAGCGTGCCGGCGCCGGCGGGGCCGCGGTGCATGGGGGCGAGGACCTGGACGTCGCGGCGCGGGTCGAGCCCGAACCTGGCCGGGATGCGGCGGGCGGCCACGTCGACCGTGAGCCGGCCGGCCTCCTCGGTGTCGTCCTCGACGAAGAGGAAGAAGTCCTTCATGCCGTCGGTGACGGGGTGCTGCCCGGCGTTGATCCGGTGCGCGTTGGTCACCACGCCGGACTGCTGGGCCTGGCGGAAGACGCGGGTGAGGCGGACCGCCGGGACGGGGCTCCCGTCGGCCAGCAGGTCCCGGAGCACCTCCCCGGCGCCGACGCTGGGCAGCTGGTCGACGTCGCCGACGAAGAGGAGGTGGGCGCCGGGGGGCACCGCCTTGGCGAGCTTGTTGGCGAGGAGCAGGTCCAGCATGGACGCCTCGTCGACCACGACGAGGTCGGCGTCCAGGGGCCGGTCCCGGTCGTAGGCGGCGTCACCGCCGGGCTTGAGCTCCAGCAGGCGGTGGACGGTGGAGGCCTCGGCACCGGTCAGCTCGGCGAGCCGCTTGGCGGCGCGGCCGGTGGGGGCGGCGAGGACGACCTTTGCCTTCCTGGCACGGGCCAGCTCCACGATCGACCGGACCGTGAAGGACTTGCCGCAGCCGGGTCCGCCGGTGAGGACGGCGACCTTCTGCGTCAGCGCCAGCCTGACGGCGGCCTCCTGCTCGGGGGCGAGGTCCGTGCCCGTGCGCCCCTTCAGCCAGCCGAGCGCCTTGTCCCAGGCGACGTCCCGGAAGCCGGGCATCCTGTCCTCGCCGGTGCGCAGCAGACGGAGCAGCTGGGCGGAGAGGGCCAGCTCGGCACGGTGGAAGGGGACCAGGTACACCGCGGTGACGGGATCGCCGCCCTCCGGGTCGGGCACCTTCTCCCGGACGACGCCGGGGTCCTCGCCGTCCTCCGGCTCGGCGGCGAGCTCGGCGAGGCACTCGATGACCAGGCCGGTGTCCACCTGGAGCAGCTTGACCGCGTCGGCGATCAGCCTCTCCTCCGGGAGATAGCAGTGCCCCTGGTCGGTGGCCTGCGACAGCGCGTACTGCAGTCCGGCCTTCACGCGGTCGGGGCTGTCGTGCGGGATGCCGACCGACTGGGCGATCTTGTCGGCGGTGAGGAAGCCGATGCCCCACACGTCGGCGGCGAGGCGGTAGGGCTGGTTCTTCACGACGGAGATGGAGGCGTCGCCGTACTTCTTGTAGATGCGGACGGCGATCGACGTCGACACCTCGACGGTCTGGAGGAAGAGCATGACCTCCTTGATCGCCTTCTGCTCCTCCCAGGCGTCGGCGATCTTCTTCGTCCGCTTGGGGCCGAGGCCGGGGACCTCGATGAGCCGCTTGGGCTCCTCCTCGATGACCGTGAGGGTGTCGGTGCCGAAGTGCCGGGTGATGCGATCGGCGAAGACCGGGCCGATGCCCTTGACGAGGCCGGAGCCGAGGTAGCGCCGGATGCCCTGGACGGTGGCCGGGAGCACGGTCGTGTAGTTCTCGACGTGGAACTGCTTGCCGTACTGGGGGTGGGACCCCCAGCGGCCCTCCATCCGCAGCGACTCCCCGGCCTGGGCGCCGAGCAGCGCGCCGACGACGGTCAGCAGGTCCCCGGCGCCCCTGCCGGTGTCGACGCGGGCGACCGTGTAGCCGTTCTCCTCGTTGGCGTACGTGATGCGTTCTAGGACGCCTTCGAGTACGGCGAGCCGGCGTTCGCCGGGGACGTCGCCCGTGGACTGGGTGGCCATGGTCCGACGGTATCGGTGGGGTGTGACAGGGGACGCCCCGGACCGGGTCTGCTCGTATTCTCGGGGCATGGACTACGCCAGGATGCGCGCCATCGCCCAGGACCTCGGGGCTTACGCGGAGCAACTCGAAGGCGCCTGGAGTGTCGAGATCGGGCCGTCCGGTCCGGTACTGGCGATGATGTGCCCATCGAAGCGGCGCGAGGGAGCGGTCCGCCGCATCCGCAGGCAGTTGGACGCGCAACTCCTCGACACCCATCCCGGCTACATCTGCGCGAACGGCCCCGAGATCGAGCATCCGACCATCGGACGCGTGCGTCGCCCCGCCGCGGTCGTGATCCCCGAAGCCACCCTTGACGAAGAGGGCCTGGCCGTCGACGCGACGCAAGTGCTGGCTGCCGTCGAGATCGTCTCGCCGTCCAACCCGACCAACGACTACGACGAGAAGCTGGCCGACTATCCGGCCATGGGCATCCCGCACTACATGATCGTCGACCCGCGCACCGGCACGGTCCAGGTGCACTCCGACCCCTGCAAGGGCCGTTACAGCCGTAAGGAGCCGTACATCTTCGGCGACTCGGTGCCGTTCGGGCCGTGGACGGTGCGAACGTCGGAGTTCCGCCGGTACGGCAGGGACGGCTGAAGGTCGGCCGGGTCAGGGCCGTAGCCGTACGAGTTCGTCGGCTCGGCGGTGGTCCTTCGGCCGGCCGAGGGCTCGCCGCATGCGGATCAGATCCTCGAGTGCGGCGTAACGGATGGCGAAGCCCGCCGGGTCATAAGTGGTCTCGGCCCGGGTGAGGCAGGTCGTGACGTCCATGTCGCCCCAGGGGAGAGCAGGGGTGCACAGGTCTCCGTCGGCACCCGTGACCCCGTACCCCACCTGCTCGCGGGTGAGATCGGGCAGTTCGGCGCAGCCGCACCGGGCGAGGGCGTCCCGCAGGGCGTCCGCCTCGTGAGGGGTGCCGTCCCAGAGGAGGTCGAGGTCACCGGTCAGTTCGGTGGAGCCGTGCATGATGCCGGCGACCTGTCCTATGACCACCGCTCGCGAGCCGGCCTCGTGGAGCGCCCGGAGGAAGGGGAAGGGGTCGAAGCCGAGAGCCCCGTCCGTGGCGAAGGTGCCCAGGGCGTCGTCGGCGTCCTCGGGGCGGTGCCCGGTGGGCGTCCGCTCTCGCGTCATCTCCTCGGTCCGGGCGATCGCCCGACGCAGGCGCAGGGCGGCGGTCTGGCTCATGCGCCCATCCAACACGCCCCGGCCTTGGCAGTGATCACATTTTCCCAAGGCGTCCCGCACCAACCGCTCGGCGATACCCGTGACGGCGGTGACCGACCGGCTGGGCGAGGCAGCTTGTCTGGGATGGGGCGACTGACTCCCGACTCGCCCGAGTCCGACGGTACCGGTCGGGCCCGAGCAATGGCTACGACGAGAAGTCGGCCGACCGTCCGGCCGTCAGACGGCGGCCGGATGCCCGGCGGCCTTGCCGGTGGCGTCCCGGCGCATGGCGGTCATGGCCAGGTCTGCCAGGCGGGGCATGAACGTGACGTCGAGTTCGTCGACGGGATGGAGCAGGCCCCGCTCGCAGGTGTCCGCCAGCCACACCTTGCAACGGGTTGCGTGGTAGGCGGGGTTGACGCCGATCTCCCCCTTGGGCAGGAACCCGTTGAACGGTGTCGCGATCTGCTGGTCATTCCAGTAGCTCCATGCCCGAAGGGCCTTGGCCTGCTCGAAGGCGAGATAGAGCTGCGGATACCGCTCCAGGATGCGCATCTGGCGGAACACCGCCTGCCCCAGCAGGGACGGCGCGGCCTCAGTGAGACTGTCGAAATCCTGAGCGCGGAAGGTGAAGGCGGTCGCGTCCTGGCGCGTGTCGAGGGACAGGGCGGTGAACAGGTGTGAAAGGCGGTCCCTGGTGTACTGGGCGACTCCGGGCGCCAGCGCGGGCTCGATTCGGGTGATCAGGTCGTGCAGACACTGGTGGTCCGGGTGGAAGCGGGTCAGGTCGAACAGCTTGTCCATGCCGCTCACCGCGGAGAACGCCAGGCGCTTGTAGAGGCGGTTGTTCATCTCGCCGACTGCCGCGTATGCCTTGGTCTCGGTGCTGGTGGAGTGCAGCATCAGGTACTCCGACAGCACCTCGAAGTACAGGTAGCCCAGGAACGGCAGGGCGGGGACGGCCGCGGCAAGCTGGTCGACGAACGTGTCCGGCGGTGTCCGTCGTCCGGTGGCGTTGGCCAGGAGCGTGTCCAGGAAGGGGGCGACCACCCGGATCTGTCGCAGTGCTCTTTGCCGCAGATGGGTGTCCTCGGCCTCGGTGAGCAGGGGCCGGTGCTCCCGGTAGGTGTGCAGGTGGATACGGCCGAGCCGCAGGTAGTCGATGCCCTTGGCCGGTGCCGGGGCGGTGGGGGTGATCTCGATGACCAGAGTGCGGGTGCGCGGCTTGGTCTCCAACAGATAGGCGCCGAGGTTGTGCGGGCGCAGCCCTGCGGGCGTCTGGGCCAGCGGTGCGCAGTACAGCGCGGCGAGAAGGCATCCGGATGAGGCGTACAGCTGGCCGCTGGCCCGGATGGCGTCCAGTGCCACCGTGGTGTGCATCAGATGGATCGGGCGTCCGCTGGTGAGCGTCTGGGTCATGGCGTTGTGGGTCAGCAGCCATCCGCCGGGGGTGTCGTTCTGCAAGCAGTAGCGCCAGTCGGCGTCGCTCTCGACGCACCCGGCGGGGACGAGCCGGGTGCCGGCGCGGGTGTGGTCGGTGTGGGCGTCGTCGAGGTCGGTGTCCACGGGAGTCTCCTACTGGGCGCGGGTGAGGAACTTGCGGGCGGCGCCAAGGGCTTGGCGGTGGCTGCCGCCGTCGAGAGCGGCCTGTTCGCTGTGCACGACGAGGGCGAAGGCGGCAGGGGGCAGCCAGTCGGGCACCGGAATGCGCAGCCGGGTCATGTCCGGCCACCACCGCTGGAGCGGCAGGCGGTAGCGGTCCAGGCAGTCGGCAGCCTTGAGCACGTCCACCAGGTGCGGAGCATCGCGGTAGGCGCGTTTCTGCCGTGCGGTGAAGCGGTCGTAGGGCACGTCGTGCACGGAGATGGCTTCCGCGGCCCGGTGCAGTGAGGCCGCCGGTACGTCTTGGTGCAGGGCGCCGGTGACCGTGGCGGTGTGGCGGAGGAACCACGACGCCGCGCGCTGCCCGTGGCCGGGGTCGTCCCGGTCGTCAAGCCGCCGGCAGTCGTGTACGGCTCCAGCAACGCACACTGCTGCGATGTCGTCGCTGTCGAGTCCGTGCTCCTCGGCCAGGAGCGCGGCGAGCAGACTGACGCGGGCGTTGTGGCGGATGCCGTGGTTGGAGCCCGCCAGGCGGGGGGCCGCGAACCAGGACCGATCCGGTACGAGCATCACCCCTGGGCGTGGCAAGCTGGGCGCGGCGCCGAAGTTCACCGGCCGGCTGCTTGCGATCCACTCAAGTGTCACCCGGTCCATCGGCTGGTGGGCGGGCAGTCGGCGCTCCTGAGCGAGTTCGCGCAAGCAGGCGCGGTGCGGAGTTCGGTCGGGCATGGCGTCCTTCAAGCAGATGGGTACCGACAGACGTGAAGCTGGGCGTGGCGATCGTGACGATGGGTACGCGGCCCAAGGAGCTGGCGGAGTTGCTGGCCTCGGTCCAGGCGCAGACAGACCCTGCGGCACGGGTCGTGGTGGTCGGCAACGGGTGCGCGGTACCGAACTTGCCGCCGTGGGTGGAGACGGTGCAGCTCGCCGAGAACACGGGGGTGACCGGCGGCCGCAACGCCGCCCTGGAGCACCTGCGGGACGTGGATCTGGTGCTGGATCTCGACGATGACGGCCTGCTCGTCTCCGACGACGTGTTCGCCAGGATCACCGCCCTGTTCGAAGCGGACCCGCGGCTGGGCATCGTGGGCTTCCGTATCGCGGACGAGACCGGGGTGACCCAGCGCCGCCACGTACCCCGGCTGCGGGCCGGTGATCCGATGCGCGGCGGCCTGGTGACCGGCTTCCTCGGCGGGGCCCACGTGCTGTCCACGAGGATGCTGGAGCAGGTCGGGCACTGGCCGGACGCCTTCTTCTTCGCGCACGAGGAGACCGACATGGCCTGGCGAGCGATCGACGCCGGCTGGCGCGTTCTCTACGACCCGCAGTTGCTGCTTCAGCACCCGCGCACCTCCCCGGCCCGGCATGCGTTCTTCTACCGGGTCAACGCCCGCAACCGGGTCTACCTGGCCCGTCGGCATCTCCCGGCGGCCCTGATTCCGGTCTACCTGGGGGTGTGGGTCACGGTGACGCTGGCCCGGACCCGCAACCTCGCCGGGCTGCGGGCCTGGTTCGGCGGGTTCGCCGAGGGGTGGCGCACTCGGTGCGGGCGTCGTCGGCCGATGCACTGGAGCACCGTCTTCCGGCTCACCCGCCTCGGCCGGCCGCCCGTGATCTGAGCGCATCAGGCGGCCTCACGCGCCTCGGCCCGCAGCCACGCCGGAATCGCCTCGGGAGTCCGCTCCAGCCACTCCAGGTAGCGGCGGACGCCGTCCTCGATGTCCGTCTGCGGGGCCCAGTCCAGCACCTCGCGCATGCGGGTGGTGTCGGCGCAGGCGCCGAGCGGGTCGCCTTGCGGGCGGGGGGTTTCGACGATGCGCGCGGCGGGGCAGTGGCGGCGCACCAGGTTGGCGACCTGCCGGATCGACGTGGCGCGGCCGGTACCGACGTTGACGGTCGCCCGGTGGGCGCGGTCGGTGACGGCCGCCAGCAGGGTCGCGGTGGCGATGTCGTCGACATGCACGAAGTCCCTCACCTGGCGGCCGCCGCCGTTGAGGTGCAGGGGGAGTCTGAGCGTGGCCCGCATGGCGAACCAGGCCACGACCCAGCTGTGAGAGTTCTCTTTGACCACCTGAGGCTCTCCGTACACGGAGAAGTAGCGCACGATGGCGTACGAGTCGTCGGGGCCGCCCAGGGCCAGCGCGGTCTGGTGCTCGCCCCACAGCTTGGTGTTGGCGTACACCGACGCGGGCCTCAGCGGGTCCTCCTCGCTGAACCGGGCCCCCGCCACCGAGGAACCGGCGCCGACCCCGTACACGCTCGCCGAGGACACGAACACCAGGCGCTTCAGGGATCGAGTGTGCCGCGCTGCGGCGTCCAGCACGGTCTGGGTGCCCTGGACGTTGGCCCGCAGGGCCGCTCCCGGGTTGCGGGTGCACTCCGCGACGTCGGCGAGGGCCGCGGCGTGGATGACGTAGTCGGAGCGTCCCAGCACGTCGTCCATCAGGGCCGTGTCCGTGATGTCGCCGGCGATGACGTCCGGGTCGGCCGGGGAGATGTGGAACACGGAGGAGCAGACCGGGGCGCCGTAGGCGTCCAGCCGGCCCACGGCCAGCGGCTTGGCGCCGATTGCGCGGAGCTTGTGGACGATGCGGCTGCCGACGAGGCCTAAGCCGCCGGTCACCGCGACGGTGGCACCGGACAGAGCAGCGAGGTGATCGGTTGCGTTCACGCGGAGGGGCACCCTTCTCGACACCGCCACGCGGGAACGTGGCGTGAGAATGCCGAGGACACCACCGGGCACCCGCCGCACTCCAGGGGACGACTGTGTGCCCGGTGTGTGGCCGCCCCGGCGAAACCAGCCCAACTCCAGGCCGAGTGCGGCATGGTGGTGGGGTATGACGAAGGCGGTATCGCGGGGGGCGGTATGGACCTGGACCGGCATCCGCTGGCACACCTGCGCCGGCAGCACCACTGGTCCATGAACGACCTCGCCAGCCTGATCCGGGCCGAGGCCCGACGGCGCGGTCTGCGCAGTGGCGTCGACCGCAACCGGATCTGGCTGTGGGAGACAGGCCGCACCACACCGAGCGAGGAAAGCCAGTCGCTGCTGGCGGATGTCCTCGGTATCCCCGACGCCGACCTTCGGCGCCTCGGATGGCCTGGTTGGCTGCCTGCCTTCGAAACGCCCGCCCTTTTCAGTCCGTCGGGCAGCCGAGCCGTCCTGAGAGAGGTGCAGGTCACCCGCATGGACCGACGATCCTTCCTGGTGCTCAGCAGCAGCGCCCTCGTGGAGATGGCCGCCGACTGGGCCCGCATCGAGCCACGCCACCTCGACCAGGCCCTGGGCGGGCGGAGCGTCGACGAGGAGCTGTTGCAGTGGCTGGAGCAGCGATCCGGCGAGCTGCGCGCCCTCGCCACCGGGCCGCACCCGCAGGTGTCCGGGCTCATCGACGCCCACCTGAACACCACCGTCGATCTCATCGCCCAGGACCGGTACACCGCAGCCGCCGGCCGCCGCCTTCACGCCGTGGCCGCCGAGCTGGCGCACTGTGCCGCCTGGCAGCGCTTCGACGCCGACCGGCACGCCGACGCCCAATGTCACTGGCAGGCCGCCGTCCACGCCGCCCACCAGGCGGGCGACCGCGACCTGGCCGCCGTCGCCCTGTCCGACCTCGCCTATCAGGCCACCTGGCTGTCCAGGCCCGCCGATGCGGTACGGGCCCTGGGGCACGCCCGCTCCCGCACCCGTACGCCGGCGGCCCGCTCCCTGCTGGACGTGCGCCTCGCCCGTGCCTGCGCGGTGCTGCAGGACACCCAGGGAACCCAGCGTGCGCTGGCGTCCGCCGAGAATGAGCTGGAGCGCATACGGCCGCAGGAGACACCCCCGGTGGTGTCCTGGATGTCGATGGCCGACGTCAACGCCGACGCCGGACGGTGCTGGCTCGACCTGGGAGACCCGGACCGTGCGGCCGCCGCCATCGACGCAGGACTGGGCGAACTGCAGCCGCGTCGCTCCCGCACGAAAGCGGTGTTCCTGACCTACCGGGCCGAGGGCGCGCTGCACGGGCGGGATGCCTCGGCCGCCGCCGCTGACGCCCGTGCCGCCCTCGACACCGCCCTGGAGTCGGGGGCGGCCCGCTGCGTCGATCTCGTCTCCTCGCTCATCAGCCGCCTCGACGACCGCACCGAGCAACCGATGGTCGAGTTGCGCGAGTACGCCCGGGAGCGGCTCGCGACCTGACGGGAACAGCACGGGCAAGCAGTGGGCGCAGGACAGCCGACACGGAGTTGCTGCGCCTCGCAGGACAAGCGCCTCGCCGTCCGCTGGGAACGCCGGACCGGGCTCCACGTCGCCTTCGCCGCCCTGACCTGCAGCCTCATCTGCTGGAGACGACTCAGGAAGGACCGATCATGATCGCGTCACGAGCCTCTCAGGGGCGGGGCGGCTGCGCCTTGAGGGCTTCGAGGAAGGGGGTGAAGACAGCGGTGGGGAAGGTGAGGGCACCTCTGGCGAGGGCTTTCGAGTCCCGGATGCCTATGTGGGTGGGGCCCGACGCGATCTCGACGCAGTTGTTGCCGTCACCACCGCCGGAGTAGGAGGACTTGCGCCAGTTGTCAGGGGGGGTCACAGAGCCTCACAGTTCCTTGGCCAGTCTCCGGATGAAGTCACGCGACCGGCTACGGTCGAGCGACACGTCCTTCACTGTACGGAAAACCGTTCGAAGAACTCCGAGTTGGGCTTCGGAGTCGATGAAGCCGGTCCCATGAGGCGCGTCGCGAACGACTGTGTCCAGTTTCGGCACGCCCCCGCCGGCCAGCATCATCGGGCTCCAGGTGCCACCGAAGCCGTCCAGGTCGAAGGGGATGACGCGCACGGTGATGTGGTCGGCCTCGGAGAGTTCCAGCACACGGGCCAGTTGCGCCCGCGCGACGGCTCGGTCACCCACCCTGATACGCAGAGCCGCTTCGTGGATGACGGCTTCGTACGGTGCGGGCGTCGGGCCGTCGAGGACTGCCTTGCGTCCCATCCGGTGGCGGACTCGCAGGTCCAGTTCGGCGAGCGGGAGTTCGGGGATCCGGGAGGAGAAGGCAGCGCGAGCGTAGTCCTCGGTCTGGAGCAGTCCGGGAACGAACAGGAACTCGAGGTCACACCGGTAGGTGGAGTAGTGCTCCAACTCGGCGAGGTCCAGAAACTGCGTGGGCAGGGAACCTCGGTACTCCTCCCACCACCCACGCGTCCGGTCGGTCGCCATGACGACGAGGGCATCGACGAAAGCCTCGTCCGTGCACGAGTAGTGAGCCGCGAGACGGCGCAGCCGCTCCTCACTCACCCCCGCGAGACCGGCCTCGATGTGACTGATCTGGACTCGGTTCGTCCCGAGCAGCGCTGCCGCCTCGATGGCGGAGAGCCCTGCCGCGTCACGAAGCCTGCGCAGTTCGATCGCCAACCTCATCTGGCGTGCAGTGGGCTCGCGCCTCAAGACCATCAACGGCTCCTCGGCTCAACGCACCTGTCGGGGCGCCTCGTTCGGGTTCAGGTTAGGTGATCCACTTGCTCCGTATGACATGTTAGCCCTACCGTCAGTGACGCGACGCACACCGTGCGGCACCGGGCCACCGGAAGCGCACCGCCCCGTCCTGCCTCGACGGCTGCGGCAATGACACCGGTCCCGCTCACAACCCCTCACCCACACGCCGGAGTTCCGCATGCCCGAGAACGAGCCCTGGGAGTACTCCCTCTACATCCCCAACGACCTCCGGGCCGTCACCGTCAGCCGCCGTACCCTCCGCCTGATCCTCACCGTGCACGGGCTGATCCGCCTCGTCGACGTCGCCGAACTTCTCGCCACGGAGCTGGTCTCCAACGCCGTACGGCACACCAAGGGCCCCGCCGCCCTGCGCGTGCGCTGGTCGCCGCCGGGGACGCTGCGGATCGGGGCGTGGGACGCGGATCCCGAACCGCCTGAGCCGCCCCGGCCGTTCGACGCTGCGGCCGAGCAGGAGGACGGGCGGGGCCTGGCCCTTGTCCGGGCCTGTGCCGACGTATGGGGCTGGCATCCGCTGGCCAGACACGGCAACCGGGGCAAGTACGTGTGGTGCGAGCTGGCGGCGGCCTGACGGGGCCGCGAGAAATGGCTTGTCCGTACGCAGGCTTCCGGCGGATGCTCGGCGGGTGAGTGGTGGCGGGGTCGGCCGGCGGCTCGTAGGGGCGGTGCGGGCAGGGGACGCGGGAGCCGTGCGGGCGTTGCTCGGTGCGGGGGCCGATCCGGACGTGGTCGGTGACGACGGGCTGCCGGTGCTGTGCGCGGCCGTCGCGGCGTACGACGCCGGTGTCGCCGACGCGTTGGTCGAGGGCGGGGCCGACCCCGACCGGGCGCTGCCGGACGGGACCACGCCGTTGTGGCGGGCCGTCGACGGTGGGTCTCCGGCCGTCGTCACCGCTGTACTGGGCAGAGAGCCCCGGCTGCGCTTGCCGGAGGAGACGCGCGAGCGACTGCTCGACCTCGCCCGCGGCTGGTACGAGACGGGCGCGGCCGAGGAGTTGCGGCGCCGGACGGGCGCGCCGGGGCCGGCGGAGACGGTCCGCGTGCGGGGCGACGCTCACGAGTACCACTGGATCGACCAGGTCTCGCTCGGCGGACGCACCGTGCGGGCCGGGCACGGCGGCATCCTGACCTCGCTGGAGTGGGCGTTCCGCGTCCTGACGCCCGTCGACGAGCTGATCGCCCGTGCCCTCGAACACCCGGACGAGGAGTACGCGACCTGGTGGGAGGTCACCTGGGTCCTCCTGCAACGCCGCAGCTTCGAGACCTGGTCGGCCGTGGTCGCCCACCGCCACCACCCCGACCCGGCGCACCGCCGCTTCGTGGTGGACTACCTCCGCACCCGGGGGGTCCTCGTGTGCGACTCCCCGTACGCGGAGACGGAGGGCGACCTCCTGGCCGCCTGGGCCGTGGAGGAGACGGACCCCGGGATGCTCGCGCGGGTGCTCGACGCCTTCTCCGAGTACGAACACCCCGCCCTGGAGGTCACCGCGCTGCGCCACGCCGGTCACCCCGACCCCCGGGTCCGGCGGCGGGTCCCCCCACTCTTCCTCCCCGGTGCGGGCACCTCCCTGACGGCCCGGGCCGGGACCGCGCTGCTCGCCCTCCTCCGCGACCCGGACGCCGCCACCCGGCTCCACGCCGCCAGGGTGGCCGTGGCGGACGACGACCTCCTCGCCCCGGCCGTGGGGGCGTTGCTCGCGCTGGCCGGAGGCCCGGACGCCGGGCTGCGGGGCGAGGCCGCGGTGCTGCTGGCCTCCTGCCGGGACCGCACGCCCGCCGTCGCCGACGCGCTGTTCGCGCTGCTGGACGAGGACGACCTGATCGCCCGACTGGAGGCGGCCTACGGCCTCGCCCTGCGCGACGACCCGCGCACCGCCGACGCCATCGAGCGGATCACGCCCCTGCCCCCCGGCTTCGAGGACGACCACCGGTGGTCCGCGCTCTGGCAGTGGAGGTGGGACAAGGAGCGTCCGGCCTCCGCGTGACGGGGCGCCGCCGGTGCCGTCAGAGCGCGGCGAGCAGGCCGGCCAGCGGCGCGGGGGTCCGGTCGGCCTCCAGGGCCTCGACGAGGACGCGCCCGTAGTGGATCTTGCGGCCCTTCTTCGTGCCGAGGAAGCGGCGCAGCCGCTGCGCCGCGGTGCGGTCGCGTTGGGCGGGCTGCTGGAGGAAGGTGCGCAGGGCGCGCTGGTCGCCCTCCGCCTCGACGAGCTCGGCCACCCGGTCCTCGCCCAGGGCGCGGACGAGTTCGTCCTCCAGGTCGGCCGCGCAGACGAAGAGGTCGTGCGGTGCCGCGTTCGCCCGCTGCAGGGCACGCACGTAGTAGCCCCGTTCCCGCTCGTCGCACAGCCCCGTGAGGCGCAGGTCCAGGCCGGACGGGCCGAGGAGGCCGGCGAAGCGGCCGACGCTCATCGCGCCGCCCATCGGCAGGACGCAGACGCCCTCCGCCGCCAGGTCCCGGCCCGCGCGTGCGGTCAGCGCGTCGACGGCGGCCGCGTCGCTCGGTCCTTCGAGCAGCACGGCCGTCCGTACGGACAGGCGCCCCGCCAGCTCGCGTGCGGGCCCGCCGGGGCCACCGGCCGCCCATGCGGTGACCGCGTCCCGGAACTCCCCCATGTCCGTCATGGAGCCGAGTCTGCGTCCTCGCCGGCCGGCGCGGTAGCGAATTTCCCCGCACCCGCCGCCCGCTCAGCGGTGCAGGGCGGCCTCCTGCCGCATGCCCAGGAGCTTCTCGGGATTGCGCACGGCGTAGAGACCGGTGATGCGGCCTTCGTCGAAGCGCACCGCCAGCACGGTGTCGAGCTCGCCGTCGAGCCGGAGGATGAGGGCCGGGTAGCCGTTGACCTGGGCCGGGCCCATGGAAACGGCGTCGCCCTGCTTCATCAGCCCGCCGATCACGAGACGGGCCACCTTGTCGGCCCCGACGATCGGCCGCAGGACGGCCTGCTTGATGCCGCCGCCGTCGCCCAGCAGGACGACGTCGGGCGCGAGGATGTCCAGCAGCCCCTGGAGGTCGCCCGTCTCGACCGCCCGCCGGAACGCGTCGAGCGCGTCCCGGGTCTGGGTCGGCGAGACGACCCCGCGCGGCCGGCGTGCCGCGACGTGCGCGCGTGCCCGGTGCGCGGTCTGGCGGACGGCGGCCGGGCTCTTGTCGACGGCCTCGGCGATCTCGTCGTAGTCCAGGTCGAAGACCTCGCGGAGCACGAACACGGCTCGCTCGGTCGGCGTGAGCGTCTCCAGGACCAGCATCATCGCCATCGAGACACTGTCGGCGAGTTCGACGTCCTCGGCCACGTCGGGCGTGGTGAGCAGCGGCTCGGGCAGCCAGGATCCGACGTAGGACTCCTTGCGGCGGCCGAGGGCGCGCAGCCGGCTCAGCGACTGCCGGGTGGTGATCCGGACCAGGTACGCGCGCGGGTCGCGCACCTCGGCGAGGTCGACCCCCGCCCACCTCAGCCACGTCTCCTGGAGCACGTCCTCGGCGTCGGCCGCCGAGCCGAGCATCTCGTAGGCGACGGTGAAGAGGAGGTTGCGGTGGGTGACGAAGGCGTCCGTGGCGACGTCCGTGCGCCGGCCGCCGAGCCGCTCGGTGCCCGCGTCGCCGTCCCGCTCCCGTCGGTCCTCGTTCTCGCTCATGACCAGCAGCTCCCGCTCGTTCGCCCGCGACGGTGTCATGCGCACAGGACGCCGGTCACCGCCGCCCTGTGACACCCGCTCCCCGTGGGATACGTCACATCGCACGTCCGTCACGGGATCCGGACCGCCGGCGTCTTGTGGTCGTTCCGTACCGACCACCGTGAGGACGAGGCCATGGACATCCGATTCAACCTCTTCGAGAACGAGCTCGCCGCCCGGTTCGCCAAGCGGTTCGCCGGCGCCGCCCAGCTCATCCACCAGTCGTCGCTGCCGAACTCCACGCAGGAGCTGGTGTCGCTGCGCGCCAGCCAGATCAACGGCTGCGGTCACTGCATCGACATGCACACCAAGGAGGCCGCGGCGGCCGGTGAGACGGCGGTCAGGCTCGCCCTGGTCGCGGCCTGGCGCGAGTCGACCGTGTTCACCGAGGCCGAGCAGGCCGCGCTGGCGCTCGCCGAGGAGGGCACCCGGCTCGCGGACGCCCACCAGGGAGTGTCCGACGAGACCTGGGCCCTGGTGCGCAAGCACTACGACGACGACCAGACCGCCGCCCTGGTGTCCCTGGTCGCCCTGATCAACGCGGCCAACCGGCTCGCGGTGATCGTGCACCAGCCGGGCGGCTCCTACGAGGCCGGCATGTTCGCCGCCGCACTGGGCTGACCGCCCCGCGGCGGGCGCCCTCGGCCCGGTCCGGCCCGGAGTCCTCCGGTCCGGGCCGGGCCGCCGCACGTCCCGCCGGCGCGGGCCACGGCGTCGACTTCCGGTCACGATTGGGTTTCAGCCACCCCTCCGCCTCTTGCCATCCGCTCGTGTAATCGATTCCAATCCTCCGTGTAATCGATTCCACGAGGAGGTGGCACGGCGATGGCGAGCATCAAGGACGTCGCCGCCGAGGCGGGCGTGTCCGTCGCGACGGTCTCGCGCGTCCTCAACGGCCACCCGTCCGTCAGCCCGGACGCACGCACGCGCGTACTGGCCGCCGTCGAGGCGCTGGGCTACCGCCCGAACGCCGTCGCCCGGTCCCTGCGCACCGCGCAGACCCGCACGCTCGGCCTGGTCATCAGCGACGTGCTGAACCCGTACTTCACCGAACTGGCCCGCTCCGTCGAGGAGGAGGCCCGCGCGCTCGGCTACAGCGTCATCATCGGCAACGCCGACGAGCGGCCCGACCTCCAGGACCACCACGTCACCACGCTGCTGGACCGCCGCATCGACGGGCTGCTGGTCTCCCCCACCGACGGCGGCTCCCCGCGCATGCTGGACGCCGCGCGCGCCGGCACCCCCATGGTCTTCGTCGACCGCTGGATCCCCGGCGTGGACGTGCCCGTGGTGCGGTCGGACGGGCGGGCGGCGGTCCGGGACCTCGTGGCGCACCTGCACGGGCTCGGGCACCGGCGGCTCGCCATCATCGCCGGGCCCGCCGCCACCACGACCGGCCGCGAGCGCGTGGACGCCTTCCGCGAGGCGCTCGGCGCGTACGGACTCCCCCTGCCCGACGCCTACATCGGCCAGGGCGACTTCCAGGCCGACAGCGGACGCCGGGTCACCGAGGGCTTCCTCGACCTGCCCGAACCGCCCGAGGTCGTCTTCGCCGCCGACAACCTGATGGCGCTCGGCGCCCTGGACGCCGTACGCGCCCGGGGGATGCGCGTCCCCGACGACATCGCGCTCGCCGCGTTCGACGACATCCGCTGGTTCGTGCACACCGACCCGCCGATCACCGCGATCGCCCAGCCCACGGGCGACCTCGGGCGGGCCGCCGTGCGCGCGCTGGTCGACCGCATCGAGGGCGGCACCGGCGAGTCCGTCACCCTGCCGGCCCGGCTCGTCGTCCGCCGCTCGTGCGGCGAGACCGCCTCCCCGCACGACCCGTCCCCGTCCCCGTCCCCGTCCCCCGTACGAAGGAGTACGCCGTGAGCAGCCGCGATCCCGACGAGTTGCTGCGCATCGAGGGCATCCGCAAGACCTTCCCCGGTGTCGTCGCGCTCGACAGCGTCGACTTCGACCTGCGCCGGGGCGAGGTGCACGTGCTCCTCGGTGAGAACGGCGCGGGCAAGAGCACGCTCATCAAGATGCTCTCCGGCGCCTACACGCCCGACGCCGGGCGGATCCTGGCCGGCGGCGAGGAGGTGCGCATCAACGGTGCGCAGGACTCCGAGCGGCTCGGTGTCGCCACCATCTACCAGGAGTTCAACCTGGTCCCCGATCTGACGGTGGCCGAGAACATCTTCCTGGGGCGCCAGCCGCGCCGGTTCGGCATGATCGACCGGAAGAGGATGGAAGCGGACGCCGCGGTGCTCCTGGAGCGGGTGGGCGTGAACGTGTCGCCCCGCGCGCGGGTGCGCGAACTCGGCATCGCGCGGCTCCAGATGGTCGAGATCGCCAAGGCGCTCAGCCTGAACGCGCGCGTGCTCATCATGGACGAGCCGACCGCCGTGCTCACCTCCGAGGAGGTCGAGAAGCTGTTCGCCATCGTGCGGCGGCTGCGCGAGGACGGCGTCGGCATCGTCTTCATCACCCACCACCTGGAGGAGATCGCCGCCCTCGGTGACCGGGTCACCGTCATCCGCGACGGCCGGAGCGTCGGCCAGGTGCCCGCCTCCACGCCCGAGGACGAGCTGGTGCGGCTCATGGTCGGGCGCTCGATCGAGCAGCAGTACCCGCGGGAACGCGGCGACGCCGGCGAGGCGCTGCTCAAGGTCGAGGGGCTGACCCGCGACGGCGTCTTCCACGACGTCGGCTTCGAGGTGCGGGCCGGTGAGGTCGTCGGCATCGCCGGGCTCGTCGGCGCCGGGCGGACCGAGGTCGTGCGGGCGGTGTTCGGCGCCGACCCCTACGACGCCGGGACCGTGCACGTCGCGGGCGCCCCGCTGCGGCGCCACGACGTCAACGCCGCCATGGCGGCCGGGATCGGGCTCGTCCCCGAGGACCGCAAGGGTCAGGGTCTCGTCCTCGACGCCTCCGTCGAGGAGAACCTCGGCCTCGTCACCCTCCGGTCGGCCTCCCGCGCGGGCCTCGTCGACCTCAGGGGACAGCACGACGCGGCCGAGCGGATCGCCGGCCAGCTCGGCGTGCGGATGGCCGGCCTCGGCCAGCACGTGCGCACCCTGTCCGGCGGGAACCAGCAGAAGGTCGTCATCGGCAAGTGGCTGCTGGCGAACACCAAGGTGCTGATCCTCGACGAGCCGACCCGCGGCATCGACGTCGGCGCCAAGGTCGAGATCTACCAGCTCATCAACGAACTGACCGCCGCCGGCGCCGCCGTCCTCATGATCTCCAGCGACCTGCCCGAGGTGCTCGGCATGAGCGACCGGGTCGTGGTCATGGCCCAGGGCCGGGTCGCGGGCGAACTCCCCGCCGGCCGGGCCACCCAGGACGCCGTCATGGCGCTCGCCGTCAGCACCCCCCACAGCAACGGAACGGAGGCCTCCCGTGGCCACTGACACGCTCGAGAGCAAGCCGGGCGCGCAGGGCGCCACGGGCGGTCTGCGCCGCCTGCTGCTCGACAACGGCGCGCTGACCGCGCTGATCGTCCTCGTCGTCGCCATGTCGGCGCTGTCCGGCGACTTCCTGACCGCCGACAACCTCCTCAACGTCGGCGTCCAGGCCGCCGTCACCGCGATCCTCGCCTTCGGCGTCACCTTCGTCATCGTCTCGGCGGGCATCGACCTGTCGGTCGGCTCGGTCGCCGCGCTGTCGGCCACCGTGCTGGCGTGGAGCGCCACCGAGGCCGGGATGCCGGTCGCGCTCGCGGTGGTGCTGTCCATCGCCACGGGCATCGCCTGCGGCCTGGTGAACGGTTTCCTCATCTCGTACGGGAAGCTGCCGCCGTTCATCGCGACCCTCGCCATGCTGTCGGTGGGCCGCGGTCTGTCGCTGGTCATCTCGCAGGGCTCGCCGATCGCCTTCCCCGACTCGGTCTCCCACCTGGGCGACACGCTCGGCGGCTGGCTGCCCGTACCGGTGCTGGTGATGATCGTGATGGGTCTGATCACGGCGCTCGTCCTCGGCCGGACCTACATCGGCCGTTCCATGTACGCCATCGGCGGCAACGAGGAGGCCGCGCGGCTGTCCGGCCTGCGCGTGAAGCGGCAGAAGCTCGCCATCTACGCCTTCTCCGGGCTGTTCGCCGCCGCCGCGGGCATCGTGCTCGCCTCCCGGCTGGCCTCCGCGCAGCCGCAGGCCGCGCAGGGCTACGAGCTGGACGCCATCGCCGCCGTCGTCATCGGCGGCGCCTCCCTCGCGGGCGGCACCGGCAAGGCGTCGGGCACGCTGATCGGCGCGCTGATCCTCGCGGTGCTGCGCAACGGGCTCAACCTGCTGTCCGTCTCCGCGTTCTGGCAGCAGGTCGTCATCGGTGTCGTCATCGCGCTGGCGGTGCTGCTCGACACGCTGCGCCGCAAGGCGGGGGCGACCACGGGGGCGGCCGGGGCGTCCGGTGACGGGGGCCGCGGCAAGCAGGCCCTCACCTACGTGATCGCGGCGGTCGTCGCCGTGGCGGTCGTCGGCGCGACCTCGCTGCTGCACAACAACTCCTCGGCGGGCAAGTCCCAGAAGATCGGCCTGTCGCTGTCGACGCTCAACAACCCGTTCTTCGTGCAGATCCGGGCGGGCGCGCAGGAGGAGGCGAAGAAGCTGGGCGTCGACCTGACGGTCACCGACGCGCAGAACGACGCCTCCCAGCAGGCCAACCAGCTCCAGAACTTCACCAGCGGCTCGCTCTCCTCGGTCATCGTCAACCCGGTGGACTCCGACGCCGCGGGCCCCGCGGTGCGCGGCGCGAACAAGGCCGGCATCCCCGTCGTCGCCGTGGACCGCGGCGTCAACAAGGCGGACACGGCCGCACTGGTCGCCTCCGACAACGTCGAGGGCGGTCAGCTCGGTGCCAAGGCGCTCGCCGAGAAGCTCGGCGGCCGGGGCACGATCGTCATCCTCCAGGGCCAGGCCGGCACCTCCGCCAGCCGGGAGCGCGGGGCGGGCTTCGCGGCCGGCCTGAAGGCCTACCCGGGCATCAAGGTCGTCGCCAGGCAGCCCGCGGACTTCGACCGCACCAAGGGCCTGGACGTGATGACCAACCTCCTCCAGGCGCACCCCGGCATCAACGGCGTCTTCGCGGAGAACGACGAGATGGCGCTCGGCGCGATCAAGGCGCTCGGCTCCAAGGCCGGCAAGTCGGTCCAGGTCGTCGGCTTCGACGGCACGCCGGACGGGCTGAAGGCGGTCGAGGCGGGCTCGCTGTACGCCTCCGTCGCGCAGCAGCCGAAGGAACTGGGCAGGATCGCCGTGCGGAACGCGCTGCGGGCCGCCGAGGACAAGAAGGTGGAGAAGATGGTGAAGGTGCCGGTGAAGGTGGTCACCAAGGAGAACGTGGCCGGCTTCGAGGGCTGACACGGGCACACGGCGTGTGCACGGGCGGGCGGTCGCGCGACCGCCCGCCCGCATCGATCGTCGCCACGCGGACTCCCGGGACGCACCGGGATCCACGGGGCTTCACGCGGCTTCACTCGGATCGGGGAGCGATTCATGTACGACTACGACCTGCTGGTCGTGGGGTCGGCCAACGCCGACCTGGTGATCGGCGTCGACCGGCGGCCGGGTGCCGGCGAGACGGTGCTGGGCTCCGACCTGGCCGTCCACCCGGGCGGCAAGGGCGCGAACCAGGCGGTGGCCGCCGCCCGGCTCGGCGCCCGTACGGCCCTGCTGGCCCGGGTCGGCGACGACTCCTACGGCCGGCTGCTGCTCGACTCGCAGCGGGCGGCCGGCGTCGACACGGTCGGCGTCCTGGTGGGCGGCGCCCCGACCGGTGTCGCGCTGATCACCGTCGACCCGTCCGGGGACAACAGCATCGTGGTCTCGCCGGGCGCCAACGGCCGGCTGGCCCCGGGGGACGTCCGCGCCGCCTCCAGCCTCTTCCACGCCTCCCGGGTCGTGTCGGCGCAGTTGGAGATCCCCCTGGAGACGGTCGTGGAGGTGGTCCGCTGCCTCGCGCCGGACAGCCGGTTCGTGCTGAACCCGTCGCCGCCGCGTCCGCTCCCGCAGGAGGTGCTGGCGGCCTGCGACCCACTGATCGTCAACGAGCACGAGGTGAAGGTGATCCTCGGCGACGCGTGCCCGAGCGAGCGCCCCGAGGACTGGGCCGGCCTCCTGCTGGCCAAGGGGCCGCGCTCGGTGGTCGTGACCCTGGGCGCGGACGGCGCGCTGGTCGCCTCGGCGGCGGAGGGCGTCCGCCGTGTCCCGTCGGTCGCGGTGGACGCCGTGGACACCACGGGCGCCGGCGACGCGTTCACGGCGGCGCTGGCCTGGCGGCTCGGCACGGGCGCGTCGCTCGCCGAGGCGGCGGCGTACGCGGCCCGGGTGGGCGCGGTGGCGGTCACGAAGGCGGGGGCGCAGGTGTCGTACCCGACGGCGGCGGAGGTCGAGGCGCTGTGAAGCGGGCCGGGATACTCAACCGCCACCTCGCCGGGGCGCTCGCCGAACTCGGCCACGGCGACGGCGTGCTGGTCTGCGACGTCGGCATGCCCGTCCCCGACGGCCCGCGCGTCGTCGACCTGGCCTTCCGCGCCGGGGTGCCGTCCTTCGCCGAGGTCCTGGACGGCCTGCTGGCCGAGCTGGTGATCGAGGGCGCGACGGCGGCGACGGAGATGCGGGACGCCAACGCGGAGGCCGCGGCACTGCTGGACGCCCGCTGCCCCGGCCTGCAACTGGTCCCGCACGAGCGCCTGAAGGAACTGTCGGCGGGCGCCCGCCTGGTGGTCCGTACGGGCGAGGCCAGGCCGTACGCGAACGTGCTGCTGCGCTGCGGGGTCTTCTTCTGACCCGGCCCCGGACGCTTCGAGAGGGCCCGGTCACCGACCCGGGCCCTCTCGTGTTCCCCTCCCCCTCAGGCCCCCGCGATCCCCCCGGATCTCCCCCCGCAGGCGTCCTGATGCCACGTACGACCCGCGGGGGGCGGGGAGGGTTGCACGGGTCGCGGGAATTTCTCCCTGCCGTCTCCGGAGGGCCTTGCGTAGAGCCCCACAGCACCTCTCATAGAATGATCTGCCCGATGGAGGCGAGCAGTTGGCCGCCGGTGCGAGCAGGACGGAACGGGGAGATTGGCCATGGGGTTGCCCGACACACCGACAGGTTCTGGCAAGAAGCCGGACCTGCGTGTTTCCGATGACGACCTGACCAAGCTCGCGGACGACCTCGACGACATGCAGGACCACCTGGACGAACAGATCAAGCGGATGGACGGCGTGGTGGACCGCATAGAGGCCGGCTGGCGTGGCCCGGCCGGGGCCGCCTACCGCGGTTTCCACCGGGCGGCGGCCGAGGACGCCGTGCGTATCCGTGAGGTCATTCGCCACCTCGAACAGGCGGTGCGCCTGAGCAGAGACGGCTTCACACAGCGCGACCTGGACGTGCTCGCCCAGCTTCAGCGCATCCGGGTCGACGTCGGCAGCGAGGTCGACAGACTGTCCACACCGCACGTGGAGGCCGGTACGGGCAGCGCTCCGACCGCTTCCCCGCGCAGCGTCCTTGATTCGTTCTGACGCCCTCGGCTTCGAAGACACATCAACATGAGCAGTCAGTGACGCACGGGGGAGCAATGTCAACAGAGAAGTCTGCCGAGGACCATATATCCGTATCCTTCGGCACGCTCCGCGAGCTCGCCGTCGAGCTGGAGGACATACTCAAAAAGCTCAACGAGAAACTGGACGACCTACACGATCGCGTCGTCCCGGTCGTACTGTCCTGGGAGGGGCAGGCCCGGGAGGTCTTCGTCGACAAAATCGACGAATGGGACCGTTCAGCCCAGGATCTTCAGGCGGCGCAGAAGTGGCTGCACGAGATAGTGACGACCGGCCACGTCAACTACACGGCGGCCCATCAGGCCGTGCTGCGCGGCTGGGGAGCCGCCTGATGGCCACGCCGCCGGGCACGGGTTCTCAGAACGGCACGGTGGACGTCACACCCTCCGTTCTCTATGGCGTCTCCACCGGGTTCGCCGACCAGCAGAACCAACTGCACCGGGGCATGAAGTCGTTCTTGATCGAGCTGGCGCGATATCCGGACGGCGGCGGCAGGGGGACGGCAGTCCAGGGTTTCACCAGTGCCTACAAGGACATCAGCGCACGCTTTCTCGAGGTGTGGGCCAAGTCTGTGGTCAGCGTGGGTGGTGCCGCGATTGGTTTCACCGTCACCGCAAACAACTACGCGGCGGCCGACGCCGCGACCAACCCGTCCCCCACGGCCCAGCCGCAACACCAACCGCCTCCCGTCGTCATCGACACCCCTCCCTCCTACGGTCCGGTCACGGACTTCAAGTGGGGGGACGTCGACGACGGACAGGACTTCGTCCAGCGCGCTCTTGAGGGAGTGGAGGCCGTGGTCCTGACCGTGTTGCGCCCGCTGCTCGAGGACGCCTGCCGCTGGGGGAAGGCGTCCGAAATCCTGCCGCTGCCGAATCACCACCGGGTCAACTCGATCTCGGAAGCCTGGCGAATGCCGCAGATCACACTGGCGACCGTCGACGGAACGCTGACGCCACTGCTCCAGAGCATCACTCAGCAGTCCGATAGCGAGTGGTACGGCGCCATGCGTACGTTTTGCAGCACGCTATGGGGCACTTCGGCCTGGGGCAAGGAGCGGCACGGCTACAACTGGAAGAACGACGGCTTCGGCAGCCCGGGGGCGAACCACCCGGTTTTCGCCGTACTGTTCGACACCTGCGAAGTGATGGTAGACGCCGTCTACCACTTCGCCAAGGCAGCTGAGGATGTCCGCGAGGATCTCCATCGAATCTATCGGAAGGCGGTCATCGACACCTTGCCACAGATCGACTTGAGCGACGGTGTGGACCTCAAGGACGTCAAGAATCTCGGCAAAGGTCTGCTGAAGTTCGGCAAGGGATTGGTCACCGATCTGGCGTCGGGGATTGTGCTGAACCTTGACGAGCAGGCGATGAACAACGCGGTGACGGAATACAACAACCGAATCGACCGCCAGACGCGTCGTGTCAAGGACCTGATGAATGCCCTGGACGAGGCACACAAGAGTGCCCCATCCTTCAACGCGGAGGAAGCCCGGGCCGAAGCGTTCGGTGCACGCGCGCTGACGGATTTCAAGGGCGACCCCTTGTATACCGTCCCGGGAGACGACGAGTCGCGACACGAGTACCCCGTGGACTTGGCCAATCAGGAGGGGCTGGCAGGCTCTCACGTCATCGACAAACACGTGGGCAAGACGGACGCGCAACTCGAACAGCGACTCCGGGACCAGGCGAGGCTGTACCCCGACGGGGTCACCAGGCCCATCGCCGTATCCACGTTCAACGATCTCGACCAGGCACAGCGCTACACCCAGGCCGTCCTCGACGATCCAGACAACCAGCGCAAGATCGACAGATGGCTGAGCAGGAATCCGACACAGCCCAACCAGACAAGGAACATCGGCCTCGAATTCAGTCACCCCGTGGGCCGCTCCTGGGCGCGTGGAGACGCACAGGCTCACGATTCCGACAAGGTGCTGGTCACACTTCGACCCCGTCCCGGCGGCCATCCTCCGTATGTTGTACTTACCGCGATGCCCAGCGACACCCTGCCCAACTCATGAGAAGGAGCGCCGTGTCGGAGCAAGAGCCCGTCGTCGACGCCGACTCCTGGAAATCGGCCGTACTTGATCTGTTCGGCGGCGGCTGGACCTTCGCTCAGGTGGGCCCCAGGCGCCACGAAGACTGGCGCCGCGATGTGACCGCGATCATGGCCCTCAAGGCCACTGACCCACGCCGCTGGGCCTCGCTCAACTACGCACCCGAAGTCGACGAGAACCGCAGCGGAACCAACTCGCCGTTCATGCCCTGGAGCCCCGAGGAGACCGGGGAATCCCTGCACGAAATCGGCCCGGAATCGGCCTGTCGGCTCTTGGTGGCGTTGAAAGGTGACCTGTACCAGGCTTTCAACATCCCCGACTTCGAGCAGCGAAAGGACACGTTGTTCAGAAGTTCGCGGACGATTATTTCGCGATTCGGCACCGCCAGCCGCTTCTTCACGAATTCCGCCGAGGCCCACAGAAACCCCGACGCCGACCTCCTGAACCCCGACACGGAATGGGACTGCCTCTCCGTGTACACCACCGACTGTGGGCTCGTCGCCGTGTCCGACGCGGAAGTCGGTGTCTTCTGGGCGTTCTGGGAGGACTGAAGGGACCCGACGTTGCGCACCCGCTCCGCCACCTACCCCGACCACGAGACCGCCCAGTGGGCCACCCAGCAGGTCGTGACCGCCAACGAGCACGTCATCCATCGCTGGTTGGCCGGGGCCACGCGGTCACGCCTGACCATCGAGGCTTCCTGGCCCACTCGCAGCGAGCCGGTGGGACGCGTTCTGCTGCAGGCCATGATGCTCGCGGGACGCGATCCCGTCGACGTTCGCGCGGCGCGGGTCATCCTCCGACGGGATCCCACGCGCCCACAAGGTTTCGCCGTACACGCCACTTTCCCTGTCTATTTGTAGAGGGCCCGCCATGCCTCTGAGCCCTATCGATCACGACCGCCGCTACGGCGAACTGGAGCAGGTGCTCCGGGCTTACACCGGGCATCCCGCCGACGACACCACGGCCCTGGCCGGCCCGGCCCTTACCGCGTACCTCCGTCAGACCTGGCACACGCGACCGTGGGCACTGGCGATCGCCGAACAGCAGCTTCGTGAGTACGCGGAGCATCCGCCGGGCCGGTTGCGGCTGAGACTCGGGGAGTTCTACGCGATCCCCGATGTCGGTCTGCCCGGCGGTGGGATCCAACAGTGGCTGCGCTGCATCGCCGATCACATCAGACGCAGCATCGAGGAAGGTGATGTGCCACCCCCGTCGGTACCCACGACTCACTGGGAGTGGCATGCCCGGTTCCCGGAGACCGGCCAGTTCCTGGGCGGTTGGTTCTCCCAGGACATGCCGGACGAATTCACCAACCACGACGATGCCGTCGAGGACTACCGGTCCTCGACCGACCCGCAGCTGGTGGCGCGCCTCGTCGGTGAACTGCACGAGCTGTTCGCCATGGGACTGGACGAGCCCGGCTACGCCGTGGCCGCAGCCGAACTGGGCATGGAGGTCGATCCGCCGGCACCGTACGGCACGGACGGATGGTTGACGATGGTGGCCGAGCGCCTCGGCACCCCGCCTGCCGAGTACGGACCCGGTCCTCAGGGAGGTACGGCTTCCTGAGGACGGGCCCGCACGAGGCATGGGGCTCCCCCGAAGGCTAGGCGGCGTGCTGCGTGAAACGCGTCGCCGTTTCCGTCAGTACCTCCCGGCCGTCCCTGGCCCACAGGGCCTCGTTGAACAGTTCGACCTCGATGGCACCCGTGTAGCCGGCGGCCTCCACGTAGCCCTTCCACTCGCGCATGTCGATCGCGCCGTCGCCGATCTGGCCGCGGCCGTTGAGGACGCCCTCCGGGAGGGGGGTCGTCCAGTCGGCGAGCTGGAAGGTGTGGATGCGGCCCTGTGCGCCGGCCCGGGCGATCTGCGCGGGCGCCTGGTCGTCCCACCAGACGTGGTACGTGTCGACCGTGACGCCGACCTGGTGGGCGGGGAAGCGTTCGGCGAGGTCCAGGGCCTGGGTGAGGGTGGAGACCACGCAGCGGTCCGAGGCGAACATGGGGTGCAGCGGCTCGATGGCCAGGCGGACGCCGTGCCGCTCCGCGTACGGTCCCAGTTCGGACAGGGCGTCCGCGATGCGCTCGCGGGCTCCGCGCAGGTCCTTCGAGCCGGCCGGGAGGCCGCCCGAGACCAGGACCAGGGTGTCGGTGCCGAGGACGGCCGCCTCGTCGACCGCGCGGCGGTTGTCGGCCAGGGCCGCCGCCCGCTCGCCCGGGTCGATCGCGGTGAGGAAGCCGCCCCGGCACAGCGTCGTCACCGCGAGGCCCGCGTCGCGCACGAGCTTGGCCGCGGCCTCCACGCCGTACGCCTGGACGGGCTCGCGCCACAGGCCCACGCCCGGTACGCCCAGCTCGCGGCAGGCGTCGACGAGGTCCGGCAGCGACAGCTGCTTGACCGTCATCTGGTTGATGCTGAAACGCGCGAGGTCGGTCACGGGGTCACTCCGTACAGGTGCAGCAGGGTCCTCATCCGTTCCTCCGCCAGCTTCGGGTCGGGGAACAGGCCGAGGCCGTCGGCGAGTTCGTAGGCGCGGGCGAGGTGCGGCAGGGAGCGGGCCGACTGGAGGCCGCCGACCATGGTGAAGTGGCTCTGGTGGCCCGCCAGCCAGGCCAGGAGGACCACGCCCGTCTTGTAGAAGCGGGTGGGCGCCTGGAAGAGGTGGCGGGAGAGGGGGACCGTGGGGTCGAGGAGGGCGCGGAAGCCCTCCGCGTTGCCGGTGTCCAGGACGCGGACCGCCTCGGCCGCCAGCGGGCCCAGGGGGTCGAAGATGCCGAGCAGGGCGTGGCTGAAGCCCTGGTCGTCGCCGGCGATCAGCTCGGGGTAGTTGAAGTCGTCCCCGGTGTAGCAGCGCACGCCCTGCGGCAGGCGGCGGCGCAGGTCGACCTCGCGCTGGGCGTCCAGCAGGGACACCTTGATGCCGTCGACCTTGTCCGGGTGGGCCGCGATGACCTCCAGGAAGGTGTCCGTCGCCGCGTCGAGGTCGGACGAGCCCCAGTAGCCCTCCAGGGCCGGGTCGAACATCGGACCGAGCCAGTGCAGGATCACCGGTTCGGCGGCCTGGCGCAGCAGGTGGCCGTAGACCTCCAGGTAGTCCTCGGGGCCGCGGGCCGCGGCGGCGAGGGCGCGGGAGGCCATCAGGATGGCCTGGGCGCCCGACTCCTCGACGACGGCGAGCTGCTCCTCGTAGGCCGCCCGGACCTCGGCGAGGGTGCCGGCGGTGAGCTGGTCGGTGCCCACGCCGCAGGCGATGCGGCCGCCGCACGCCTTCGCCTCGGCGGCGGACCGGCGGATCAGTTCGGCCGCGCCGGCCCAGTCCAGGCCCATGCCGCGCTGGGCGGTGTCCATGGCCTCCGCGACACCGAGCCCGTGGGACCACAGGTGGCGGCGGAAGGCGAGGGTGGCGTCCCAGTCGACGGCGGCGGGCCCGTCGGGGGTGGTGTCCGCGTACGGGTCGGCGACGACGTGCGCCGCCGAGAAGACCGTACGGGATGTGAAAGCGCTTCCCGTGGACAGGGCCAGGGGTTCGGCGCGCGGCTCGTAGGCGCGCAGGGTGCCGTTCGCGTCGGGCAGGTGGAGGGTCACAGCGCGATCTCCGGCACGTCGAGGCGGCGGCCCTCGGCCGAGGACCTCAGGCCCAGCTCGGCGAGCTGGACGCCGCGGGCGCCGGCCAGCAGGTCCCAGTGGTAGGGGGCGTCGGCGTAGACGTGGCGCAGGAACAGCTCCCACTGGGCCTTGAAGCCGTTGTCGAACTCGCCGTTGTCCGGCACCTCCTGCCACTGGTCGCGGAAGACCTCGGTGGCGGGGATGTCCGGGTTCCAGACCGGCTTCGGGGTGGCGGAGCGGTGCTGGACGCGGCAGTTGCGCAGGCCCGCGACGGCGGAGCCCTCGGTGCCGTCCACCTGGAACTCGACGAGTTCGTCGCGGTTGACGCGGACCGCCCAGGAGGAGTTGATCTGGGCGACGGCGCCGCCGTCCAGTTCGAAGACGCCGTACGCGGCGTCGTCGGCGGTGGCGTCGTAGGGCTTGCCGTTCTCGTCCCAGCGCTGCGGGACGTGGGTGGCGGTGAGGGCCTGGACGGACCGCACCCGGCCGAACAGCTCGTGCAGCACGTACTCCCAGTGCGGGAACATGTCGACGACGATGCCGCCGCCGTCCTCGGCGCGGTAGTTCCACGAGGGGCGCTGGGCGGACTGCCAGTCGCCCTCGAAGACCCAGTAGCCGAACTCGCCGCGCACGGACAGGATCCGGCCGAAGAAGCCGCCGTCGATGAGGCGCTTGAGCTTGAGCAGGCCCGGGAGGAACAGCTTGTCCTGGACCACGCCGTGCCTGATGCCGGCCGCGTTGGCCAGGCGGGCGAGCTCCAGGGCGCCCTCCAGGCCGGTGGCGGTCGGCTTCTCGGTGTAGACGTGCTTGCCCGCGGCGATCGCCTTCCTGATCGCCTCCTCGCGGGCCGAGGTCACCTGGGCGTCGAAGTAGATCTCGACGCTCTCGTCGGCGAGGACCGCGTCCACGTCCGTCGAGACGTGCTCCAGCCCGTGCCGCTCGGCCAGCTCCCTGAGCGCGTGCTCGCGACGGCCCACCAGGACCGGCTCCGGCCACAGCACGGTGCCGCCGCCGAGGTCGAGGCCGCCCTGCTCGCGGATGGCCAGGATGGAGCGGACGAGGTGCTGCCGGTAACCCATGCGTCCGGTCACACCGTTCATGGCGATACGCACCGTCTTGCGTGTCACGTCGTTCCCTTCGTACGCGGTCCGCGCGCCGCATACGCCGAGGATCGGAAGAGGCGATACAGCAAGCGCTTTCTATTCACTATGAAGCTAGCCTGTGGACGGCGGTCCGGACAAGACCGTGTTCCGGGCGAGTTGTTCGAGGGGGCGAACAACTCCCAGGCGGTGGCCGTAAGGTCAGCACGGAACCGGGCCGGACCCGGGCCCGTGTACGACGGCGTACGACGAGAGCGCGACCGGAGGACGAGGACATGACGGTGACACTGGCGGACGTGGCGGCCCGCGCCCAGGTCTCCCCCGCGACGGTGTCGCGCGTGCTGAACGGGAACTACCCCGTGGCCGCCTCCACCCGCGAGCGGGTGCTCAAGGCGGTCGACGAGCTGGACTACGTGCTCAACGGCCCCGCGAGCGCCCTGGCCGCCGCGACGTCCGACCTGGTCGGCATCCTGGTCAACGACATCGCCGACCCGTTCTTCGGGGTGATGGCCGGCGCGATCCAGTCCGAGATCGGCGGGCCGGGCGGCAGAGCCGGCGGCGAGAGACTCGCCGTGGTCTGCAACACCGGCGGCGCCCCGGAGCGCGAGCTGACCTATCTCACGCTGCTGCAGCGGCAGCGCGCGGCGGCCGTCGTCCTGACCGGCGGGGCGATGGAGGACGCGGCGCACCAGGCGGCGGTGGCGGCGAAGCTGCGCAAGCTGTCGGAGGCCGGGACGCGGGTGGTGCTGTGCGGGCGGCCGCCGGCGCCGGAGACCGGGGCGGTCGCGCTGACCTTCGACAACCGCGGGGGCGGCCGGGAGCTGACCGAGCACCTGATCGGGCTCGGGCACCGGCGGCTCGGGTACATCGCGGGCCCCGAGGAGCGGACCACCACCCGGCACCGGCTGGAGGGGCACCGGGCCGCGCTGGCCGCGCACGGCATCGAGGAGGACGCCGGCTGGACGGTCCACGGGCGCTACGACCGGCAGTCCGGCTACGAGGCCACGCTCGAACTCCTGCGCAGGGACCCGTCCCTGACCGCGGTCGTCGCCGCGAACGACACCGTGGCGCTGGGGGCGTGCGCGGCGCTGCGCGACTCCGGCCTGCGGATACCGGCGGACGTGTCGGTGGCCGGCTTCGACGACCTGCCGTTCAGCATCGACGCGGTGCCCGCGCTGACGACGGTCCGCCTGCCGCTGGCGGAGGCGGGGGCGCGGGCGGGGCGGATCGCGATGGGGCGCGAGGAGGCGCCGCCCGGGGGGATCGCGACGGTGCGGGGGGAGTTGATGGTGCGGGGGTCCTCCGGGGTTCCCCGGAAGTGAGGGCGCCGTTCCCCGGGCGGGGCGGGGGTCCTCCGGGGTTCCCCGGTGGCGAGGGTGCCGTGTGCCGGGCGGTGCGGGGCGTCCGTGCGGGCGTCGTCCGGGGGCTGCCGCCCCCGGGCCCCCGCTTCGGCCCGGACGGCCTCGTCCTCAGACGCCGGACGGGCTGGAAGTCACCCTGCGGCCCTCCGAAACGGCCCCGGAACTGGGGGAGGGCGGGCGCGCTCCGGCCCGCTGGGGCGGCTTCGGTCGCGACACCTCCGTGGTGGGGGAATCCGCGGGCGGATCGCGGGTATGGTCCCCGGGCATGAAGCTGGCGTTCTCCACTCTCGGCCTGCCCGGACTGCCGCTGCCCGACGTGCTGCGGCTCGCGACCGATCACGGATACCACGGCGTCGAACTGCGCGCCCATCCCGAGGAGCCGGTCAACCCCGGCCTCTCCCCCGGCGAACGGGCCGACGCCGCGGCCGCGTTCGAGGCGGCCGGCGTCGAGGTGCTCTGCGTCGCGGGGTACGCGCGGGTCGCCGCGCCCGGCGACGACGACGCCGTCGTCGCCGAGATCCGCGGCCTGCTCGACCTGGCCCGCGACCTGGGCGCCCCGTACATCCGGGTCTTCCCCGGCGGCGGCACCGAACAGAGCCCCGACGAGGCCGACGCGACGGCCGCCCGGCGTCTGGGCACCGCCGCCGAGTACGCCACCGACGCGGGCGTGCGCATCCTGCTGGAGACCCACGACTCGCACCGCACCGGCGCCGACGCGATGCGCGTGCTCGGCCTGGTCGGCCACCGGCAGGCCGGTGCCCTGTGGGACGTCATGCACACCTGGCTGGGCGGCGAACAGCCCATGGACACCTTCGCGGCGCTGTCCCCGCACCTCGGCTACGTCCAGGTCAAGGACATCGCCTCCGTCGACGACACCACTCCGCTGCCGCTCGGCCAAGGCGTCCTGCCGCTGGCCGAGTGCGTGGAGGTGCTCTCCCGCGAGGGCTGGGACGGCTGGCTGTGCTGGGAGTACGAGAAGCGCTGGTACGAGGCGGCCGCCCCGCTGCCCGGCCTGCTGGACGAGGGCCGCCGTCACCTCGACCGGCTGCTCAACGAGTCGGCCTGACGACCGGCACGCCGGGGATGCGGGAAGGAACCGGGCGGGTGCTGCGCCTGGTTCCGCAGCGGCCGGTTGTCGCTGATCACGTACGTCTTCTGCGGGGACTCCGCCGCCCGGTCCGGCTGCGGCCGGTGACCGTCGCCGGGCCGGTTCCCGTCACGCCGCGCGCCCGGGGCGCCGGTGCCCCGGTCCGGTGCAGGGTCGGGCACCCGGGCCGCGTCGGTCCGCTCCGGGGACGACGACCGCAGGCGGTGCCGGGGGACGGCACGCCGGGGCGGGCGGGTGAGGGTGATCTGACGGACCAGCTGCTGGAAGCAGGTCAGGGAGGCCAGGCCCGGCAGGGCTGCGGCGGCGACGTCGACCACGGTCCTGGGCGTCTGGGCGGCCACGCACAGGAGCATCGCGATGAGCGAGAACGCCAGGACGACGCACCAGGAGTGCACGGCGCGGCGCCGGTGCAGCGCCGCCCGCAGGACGGACAGCGACGCGGCGAGCCAGGGCCCGTAGACGAGCAGCGGCCACCACGAGACGGCGTCCGTCCGCAGGCGGGTCAGCGCGACGAGGCGCAGCGGATCGTAGGCGATCATGCCGCCGAAGAGGCTGACCGCGGAGGCGATGACGGTGATGGCGGCGGCGATGACGTAGCTGACCGCCTGGAGTCCCCGCGGGCCGCGCCGTTCCCGCACCTTGCGGTGGCTGCGGGCGGTGGCTCTCAGCGGGGGCAGCTCGGCCGTGATCTCCTGGAGGTTCTGCAGGGGGCTGCCCGGCGCCGGGACCGCGGCCGGTGACTCGCCGTGGACGGCGGACGGCTCGGGGAGCTGCTCCTCCAGGGCGTCCTGGAGCATGAAGGCCAGTTCCTCGGCCGGGTCCCAGGACATGTCCGGCAGGGGCATCGAGAGGTCGTCGTCCGGGGCCCGGTGACGGCCGTGGCCCGCCTCGTAGGGAGGCTCCGCGTAAGGGGAGTAATCCGGTCCGTAATACGTTTCTTCTTCGTGCACGGCCCGGTCACTCGGCCCGAGAGAAGACGGGCCGTTCCCTCATGGCGGCCCACCGTCCGGCGAGGTCGTCCTGGAGCTCGCCCATGACATTCAGGAAATCCCGCAGAATCGGCTCGGTCTCCCGGAGCGCGACGGGTGTTCCCCCCTTTGTCAGGATGCCGTTCGCCGGGGTCGCCGCGCGCGTCGGTGCCGGAATATAAGCGTAGGAACCCAATGGAACCACTCGGTCCCCCGCCCTGTTCTTCCGCCCGGAAGCCCAAGGGAGGCACTTCCCCCCAGTTACCTTGGTCATGCCCTCACTAACGTGGCCCGCCTCATCCGGATGCGCGGCAAACGAGTGAAGGATTATCCAGACTAGTAATCCGTGCCGGCGTCCGTCCGCCCGTCGTTTCCGGGGGATTGTGCCCCGGGGAATCCCCGGCGCGCACGGGACGCGACCCGGCTCTCCAGCCGCGCCGGCCGACCGGACTGCCGCGCGCGAGCGGCTGTCGCGGGCGTCCGTCCTCAGGTCGACCCGCGCGACCTCCCCGACCTCGACGGCGTCGAGCCGGTCCTCCGTCGGCCACGACCGCGGCTCCCAGTACGCCGTGGCGCCGACCGCCCGTCCGGTGGCGAGGGAGATCTGCGCGAAGGGCGCCAGCCGTCCCGTCGCCGCCCTGGCCGCCTGGGCGGCGAGGTACGCGTCGGCCTCCTCGGCCCGGGGCACCCAGGTGTACCCGTAGGTGCCGCGCTCCTCCTCCGCCGCCACGGCGAGGTCAGCCGCGTGCCGCGGACCCAACGGCTCCAGCCGTACCGACGTGCCCTCGGGTACCGGTGCCTTCGGCGTGAACGTCACCGGCCGGATTCCTCCGCCCGGTCCCGCCGCCGTCGAACGGGTTTCCCCGGCGGGGCGGGCGGGTCACCGACGTCAGCGCCACCCCGCCCACCAGCAGGGCCGCCGCGCACCACCGCAGCGGTGTCACCGGCTCGCCCAGGAACAGGGCCGCCGACGTCATCCCGAAGACGGGGACCAGCAGGGAGAACGGCGCGACCGTCGAGGCCGGGTGACGGCGCAGCAGCCAGCCCCAGGCGCCGAAGCCGAAGACCGTCGAGATCCAGGCGACGAACAGCAGCGTGCCCGCACCCTGCCAGTCCAGGCCGCGCAGGGCCGCGGCGTCCCGGGAGGGGCCCTCCGTCAGCAGGGACAGCGCGAGGAGCGGCAGGACGGGGACGGTGGACACCCACACCATGAAGTTCAGCGCGTCGGGCGGGGAGGCCTTGCGGGTCAGGACGTTGGACAGGCCCCAGGCGGCCGCCGCGCCGACCACCATCGCGAAGGCGCCCAGCGGGCCGGAGGCGCCCTCGTCGACGGCCGCGACGCCGATGCCGGTGCAGGCCACCAGCATGCCCAGCACCCGCACACCGGTGGGGCGTTCGCCCAGTACAGCCGCCGCGATCACCGCGGTGAACACCGCCTGGACCTGGAGCACCAGCGACGACAGGCCGGCCGGCATGCCGGCGTCCATGCCGACGAAGACCAGGCCGAACTTCGCCACGCCGAGCACCAGGCCCACCGCCACGATCCACTTCCAGGCCACCTTCGGGCGGCCCACGAGGAAGACGGCGGGCAGGGCCGCCGCCAGGAAGCGCAGGGCGGAGAAGAGGAGGGGCGGGAAGTGGTCGAGGCCGATCTCGATGACCGTGAAGTTGACGCCCCAGACGGCGGCGACGAGCACGCCGAGAGCGAGGTGGGAAGGTCGCATGCGACGAGGATCGCCCGCCCGACCGTGCAGCACCAGCGATGATTGCTGCATGGTTGGATGAAGCACCGCTAATCAATGGACAGGCCGGCGGTGTCCTCCGCCCCTCGCGTCCGCCCCCTCGCGACCCGGGAGCCGACATGCTCGACCTCCAGCGCCTGCGCGCCCTGCACGCCGTCTCCGTGCACGGCACCGTCGGGGCGGCCGCCGCCGCGCTCGGCTTCACCCCGTCCGCCGTCTCCCAGCAGATCGCCAAGCTGGAACGGGAGACCAGGACGGTGCTCCTGGAGCGGGAGGGCCGCGGCGTGCGGCTCACCGACGAGGCGCGGCAACTGGCCGCCACCGCCCGGGAACTCATGGCCCTCGTGGAGCGCGCGGAGACCGCGCTGGAGGAGCGGCGCGGGGTGCCGGCGGGGCGGCTGACCATCGCCGCGTTCCCGTCGGCGGCGCGCGGGCTGATGCCCGCCGTGCTGGCGGACCTGGCGGCACGCCACCCCGCGCTCGACGCCCGGCTGAGCGAGGCCGACCCGCACCTGTCCGTGGACCTGGTGGCGAAGGGCGCCGTCGACCTCGTCGTCGCCCACGACTGGGACATCGCGCCGCTGCCCGCCCCGGCCGGCGTGGAGCAGGCGCCGATCGGCGAGGACCTGTGCGACCTGCTCGTCCCCGAGGGGCACCCCTTCGCGGGGCGCGGGCCCGTACGGCGCGCGGAGCTGGGCGGGCAGCGCTGGATCTGCCAGCCGCCCGGACGGGTCTGCCACGACTGGCTGATGCGGACCCTGCGGACGGCCGGGCACGAGCCGGACATCGTCCACCAGGCCGACGAGAACCCGACCCTGGTCGCCCTGGTCGCCGCCGGACTCGGCATCGCGGTGATCCCCCGGCTGGGGCGCGGCCCGCTGCCCGCCGGGGTGGTGGAGGTGCCGCTCGATCCGATGCCCGTGCGGCGGCTGTACGCGCTGTGGCGCACGGGGGCCGCCCGGCGTCCGGCGATCGCGGAGACCGTACGCGCCCTGCGGGCGCACTGGCCGGCCGTCTCCGCGCACGCCGGCCCGGCCCCGTCCCCGGTGTCCCGCTGACCCCGCCGGCACCGACTTCCGACCTCGGGCCCCCGGCGGGGAACCCGGACCGGGCCCCGCCCGTCCCATCCGCACGCTGCCGGACGAGTCTCCGTGGTGCGGTGTCGGCCTCGCTGCCGGCTGCGGCCGCCGACCACCCTCTCCTCCGTACCGCGGCCGGCAGCACGCCGCCGTCGGCGCCCTCCCTCCCCGGCGCCGGCGGCGGCCCGCGGGACGACTCCTGTGCGCTCCCTTGACTGGCAGAAACTTCCCGGATATTGGTGACTCCTTGGAAGTTTCCTTCAGCAGCTCTGCAGCGATTCCCCAGCGGATCACTCCGGAAGGAGCGCACGTGCAAGACAGCAGCACGGCCGGCACGGGAAGCACCGGACGACCCTCCAGACGTACCGTCCTCGCGGCCACCGCGGGCGTCACCGCGGTGCTCGCGACAGGCGGCACCGCGTACGCCGGCCGCCGCCGGCCGGACGACGACAGGCTCCGTGCCCTCATCTCCGGCATGACGCTCGAGGAGAAGGTCGGCCAGCTCTTCGTGATGCGGGTCTACGGCCACTCCGCCACCGCCCCCGACCAGGCCGACATCGACGCCAACCTCAAGGAGATCGGCGTCCGCACGGCCGCCGAGCTGGTCGCCAGGTACCGGGTCGGCGGCATCATCTACTTCGCGTGGGCGCACAACACCCGCGACCCGCACCAGATCGCCGACCTGTCCAACGGCATCCAGAAGGCGTCCCTGTCGCTTCCGCGCGGGCTGCCGGTGCTCGTCTCCACGGACCAGGAGCACGGGATAGTGGCCCGCGTGGGCGAGCCGGCGACCCTCTTCCCCGGCGCGATGGCGGTCGGCGCGAACGGCTCGCGGTCCGACGCCCGCACCCTCGGGCAGATCGCGGGCGCCGAACTGCGCGCCCTGGGCATCCGGCAGGACTACGCCCCCGACGCCGACGTGAACGTCAACCCGGCCAACCCCGTGATCGGCGTGCGCTCCTTCGGCGCCGACCCCGCGGCGGTGGCGGGGCTGGTGGCCGCCGAGGTGACGGGGTACCAGCGCTCCGGTGTCGCCGCGTGCGCCAAGCACTTCCCCGGGCACGGGGACACGGCCACCGACAGCCACACCGGCCTGCCGGTCATCACGCACAGCCGCGCCGAGTGGGAGAAGCTGGACGCGCCGCCGTTCCGCGCGGCGATCGCGGCCGGCATCGACTCGATCATGACCGCCCACCTCGTGGTCCCGGCGCTCGACGACTCCGGCGACCCGGCCACCCTCTCCCGCCCGATCCTCACCGGCATCCTGCGCGAGGAACTCGGCTACGACGGGGTCGTGGTCACCGACTCCCTCGGCATGGAGGGCGTGCGGACGAAGTACGGCGACGAGCGGGTGCCGGTGCTGGCGCTGAAGGCGGGCGTCGACCAGCTCCTCAACCCGCCGAACCTCGACCTCGCGTGGAACGCGGTCCTGACGGCCGTGCGCGAGGGCGAACTGACCGAGGCCCGGCTCGACGAATCGATCCTGCGCGTGCTGCGGCTGAAGGCCAAGCTGGGCCTCTTCGAGGACGCCTACACCACGAGCCGGGACGTGGACCGCACGGTCGGCACCCGGGGGCACCTGGCCGCCGCCGACCGGATCGCCGAGCGGAGCACCACCCTGCTGGTCAACGAGGGGCACCTGCTGCCGCTCTCCCGCCGCCGGACGCCGAGACTGCTGGTCGTCGGCGCCGACCCCGCCTCCCCGTCGGGCACGACGGGCCCGCCGACGAGCACCCTCGCGGGCGCGCTGGGCGAACTGGGCTTCACGGCCACCGCGCTGTCCACGGGCACCGCGCCGTCCGCCGCGGTCGTCGACCGGGCGGTCGCCGCCGCCGGGGACGTGGACGCGGTGGTCGTCGCCACGTACAACGTCACCGCGGGCAGCAGCCAGCGCACGCTGGTCGACCGGCTGCTGGCGACCGGGAAGCCGGTGGTGGCGGTCGCCGTCCGCAACCCGTACGACGTGGCCCAGCTCCCCGCCGTCCCCGCCTGCCTGGCCACGTACTCGTGGACGGACGTCGAGGTGCGGGCGGCGGCCCGGGTCATCGCCGGGAAGGTGCGTCCGCGCGGGAAGCTGCCCGTGCCGGTGGTGCGGGCGGACGACCCGGCGACGGTGCTGTACCCGCTCGGCCACGGGCTGTCGTACCGGGCGTAGCGCGGCCTACGCCGCGCGCCGGGGGCGCTCGGCGTCACCGTGCGCAAAGCACCCCGCGCGTCTGGCGTGCGCCCACCGCGGCGGGCCACGCTGGGCGGGGGACCCGGGGGGACTGCCATGCATGGGAGACGGTTCACGGGCGTGCTGTGCGCGCTCCCGGCGGTGCTCGCCGGGCTGCTGGCGGGCTGTCAGGCCCCGTCGTCCGGGGGGACGGAGAAGGCCGGGCGGCCCGCCGGGCAGGCGCCGTCGGCGACCGCCGTCCGGCCGTCCGGCCACGGGGCGGTGTTCCTGGCGGCCGGCGAGTGCAGCTCCTTCGGGGCGGTGAGCCCCACCGAGGTGCCGTGCTCGAGCGAGCGGGCGGCGGCCCGGGTCGTGGCCCGGCACGAAGGGAAGGCGTCGGGCGGGCCGCCCTGCCCGGCGACCACCGACTTCGTCCTGCACATCAGCGAACGGCGGCCCGCCGCCGACGAGGACGGGGACGGCGCCGTGGCCCGGGGCTACGCCTGCATGCGGTCGCTGCGGCCCCCGCACCCCGGCGATCCGGGGGGCGGGGGCGGACCGCGCACCATCGTCGGGGACTGCGTCCGCGACGCCGGGAGCGGGAAGGTCCGCGAGACCGCGTGCGACGGCGAGGGCGAGGGCGAACGGAGACCGCGGTACCGGGTGGTCGAGGCGGTCACCGGCCGGGACCGGTGCCCGGCCGGGACCGCCCTGTTCGTCCGCATCGACGACGCCGCGCGCCCGGTGGGCTGCGCCCGGCCGCTGTGAGAACGGTGCGCACAACGGCCGGACGCGGCCGGGGGTCCGGGCGGTACTACGGACGCAGCGTCGACTCGTGCCGCACGTCCCGCTTGTCCAGCCTGGCGTCGAACGTCGCCAGCGGCCTGGCCGCCGACGGGTTCTCCTGGACGGTGGCGGAGGCGACGCCGGCCCACTCGAGGATGCGGGCGGTGGCCAGGGCCTTCTGCTCGGGCACCAGGCCGGCGACGTTGGCGCCGTGGTTCATGCCGGGGGCGGTGACGACGTAGGAGTCACGCGCCCCGTGGCCGAGCCGGAACCGCTCGGCGCCCCACGGGTCGTTCTCGCCGTACACGAACAGCATGTGGTGGGCGTTGTGCCGCACCCAGGTGTCGACGTCCCGCATGGCCGACGGCTGGAACTTCATCGGGATCGACCGGGGCACGAAGTTGCGCGGCGGCTGGTAGCCGTAGCGGATGTACTTCTTCTCGATGTGCGGGAAGTGGATCGTCGGCGCACCGAGCTGCGTGCCCGCCTGGTAGTAGTACGGCGTGTACGTCTCCAGGCCCTGGTCGGTGTAGGCGGAGAAGCCGGAGATGGTGTCCACCGAGTCCCAGATCGCGTCGTCGGTGGCGTTGCCGGCGTCCGCGGGGATGTCCGCGCAGTCGTCCAGGGTGCTGTACTGCCAGAAGCCCCACACGTAGTCGAGGACGACGGCCTCGTAGGCGCGGTCGAGGCTGCCGATGGTGGTGAAGGTGTAGCCGTTCTCGGCCGCGTACGCCGCGTACTTCTTCTCCAGCGGTGCCCGGCGCACCAGCGCCTCGCGCTGCACGCCGTTGAGGCGGTCGCGGCACTCCTCGGTGCCGACGGTCGCGAAGAAGCGGTCGTAGGCCGAGTCCTCCTTGTTCACCACGTCGTTGGGGGCGACGTAGGCGACGACGCCGTCCATGTCGCGCGGGTAGAAGCGCTCGTAGTAGGTGGCGGTCATGCCGCCCTTGGAGCCGCCCGTGGAGATCCAGTTCTCGGAGTAGAGCGGCTTGAGCGCCGCGAAGATCCGGTGCTGGTCGCTGGCCGCCTGCCAGATGTCCAGCTTGGACCAGTCGGCCGGCTGGGGACGGGACGGGGTGAAGTAGCGGTACTCCATGGAGACCTGGTTGCCGTCCACGATCTGGGTCGGCTCGCGCCGGCTCGGGTTCGTGGAGACGTTGTAGCCGCCGGTGTAGAAGACCGTCGGCCGGCTCACGTCCTTGTGCAGCACGGTGATCCGCTGCTGGAACGTGCCCTTGGACGGGTGCCGGTGGTCGACCGGCTGCGTGTAGTTCAGGACGAAGAAGCGGTAGCCGGTGTACGGCTTCTCCTCGATCAGGCTCATGCCCGGTATGGACAGCAGCCGGTCCTTGATGTCGACGGCCTTCGGCTCGGCGGCGGTGGCCGCTCCCGCCGTGCTGACGGTGCCTATGAGCACCACGAGCGCCAGCAGCCATCTGAGCGCCTTGCGCATGCACCCTCCCTGGGAAACAGATGTGCGCCGGAAGCTATCGGAGCAAGTCACCCGAACACCAGGGGGAACTGAGGAAATGACAGCGAACGGCGCGGTCTCAGCAGAGGATCCAGCCGGAGCTGACCGCGCCCCGGTCGACGCCGCCGCGCACCCATACGCACCGCTGTCCGGCGTGCACGGTCACCGGGCCGGCGCGGTAGGTGTAGCGGCCCGTGTCGACGACCGGCCGGCCGCCGCGCGCCTGCACGCTGACGGTCATCTTCCGCTTGGCGCCGGTCCGTTGGGGAACGGTGACGGCGCAGACGTAGCCGCCGCGCTTGTACACGTGGACCGACCCGGTGGAGAACGGCAGCGTCCGGACCTTGCGGCCCCCGCAGGGCGCCGTGGCCGCCTGCGCGTCGTGGGGCGCCGCGACCGCGAGGAGTCCCGCCGCGGTCAGTACGGCCGCGCCGGCCGTCAGCCGCCGGCGCATCCCGGCACCGTCCCTGCCCACGGCGGCCCCTTCCGTACGGTGATCACGGACGTACGGATGTACGGACGCGGCGGACCGGTCGAATGGTTGCGCGAGTACGGCTGGCCGTCACCGGGACGCGCCGACCGGCTCCTCCGGCTCGGCCGCCCCGACGAACGTCCGCCACAGCCGCGCGTACCGCCCGTCGAGCGCCAGCAGCTCGTCGTGCGTACCGTCCTCCACGACCCGTCCGTGGTCCATGACGACGACCCGGTCCGCGCGGGCGGCCGTGGTCAGCCGGTGGGCCACCACCAGGGTCGTACGGCGGCCCGCCAGCCGGTCGGTGGCCTGGTTGACCTGCGCCTCCGTAGCCAGGTCCAGTGCCGCGGTGGCCTCGTCGAGGAGCAGGACGTCGGGGTCGACCAGCTCGGCGCGGGCCAGGGCGACGAGCTGGCGCTGCCCGGCGGAGAGGTTGCGGCCCCGCTCGGCCACCTCGTGGAGGTAGCCGCCCTCCAGCGTGGCGATCATCTCGTGGGCGCCGACCGCCCGCGCCGCGGCCTCCACCTCGGCGTCGGTGGCGTCGGGGCGGCCGTAGGCGATGGCGTCCCGGACGGTGCCGGGGAAGAGGTAGGCCTCCTGCGGGACGACGCCCAGCCGGTGGCGGTAGGAGGCGAGGTCGAGGGTGCGCAGGTCCCGCCCGTCGACGGTCACCCGTCCCTCGGTCGGGTCGTAGAACCGGGCGACCAGCTTGACCAGGGTGGACTTGCCCGCGCCGGTCTCGCCGACGAACGCGACGGTCTGCCCCGCGGGGATGCGCAGGTCGACGGCGCTGAGGGCCTCCTCCTCGGAGCCGTACCGGAAGTGCACGTCCTCGAAGGCGATCTCGCCCCGCAGGGACGGCACCTCGAGCGGCTCGTCGGCGGCCTCGGTGGAGGTGGGCTCGCGCAGCAGCTCCTGGATCCGGCCGAGGGAGACGGTCGCCTGCTGGTACCCGTCGAAGACCTGGGAGAGCTGCTGGACGGGCGCGAAGAACAGGTCGATGTAGAGCAGGTAGGCCACCAGCGCGCCGGTCGTCAGCGTCGCGTCGTCGATCCGGGTGCCGCCGACGGCCAGCACGGCGACGGCCGCCGCCGAGGACAGCAGCTGCACGAACGGGAAGTAGAGCGAGATCAGCCACTGGCCCCGGATGCGGGCCCGCCGGTAGCTGTCGCTGCGCTCGGCGAACCGCCGCGCTCCGTCGCCCTCGCGCCGGAACGCCTGCACGATCCGCAGCCCGGCCACCGACTCCTGGAGGTCGGCGTTGACCGCCGACACCCGCTCGCGGGCCAGCTCGTACGCCTTCACGCTGGCACGGCGGAAGAAGAACGTGGCGACGACCAGCGGCGGCAGCGTCGCGAAGACGACCAGGGCGAGCTGCACGTCGATGACCAGCAGGGCGACCATGATGCCGAAGAAGGTGACGACCGAGACGAAGGCGGTGACCAGGCCCGTCTGGAGGAAGGTCGACAGGGCGTCGACGTCCGTGGTCATCCGGGTCATGATCCGGCCGGTCAGCTCGCGCTCGTAGTAGTCCAGGCCGAGCCGCTGGAGCTGGGCGAAGATCTTCAGGCGCAGGGAGTACAGGATCCGCTCGCCCGTGCGCCCGGTCATGCGGATCTCGCCGGTCTGCGCCGCCCACTGGGCGAGCACGGCGAGCAGGCCGAGCAGCGAGGCCGCCCAGACCGCGCCGAGGGCGAGCCGGGTGACGCCGTCGTCGATGCCGTGCCGGATCAGGACCGGCAGCAGCAGGCCCATGCCGGCGTCGACGGCGACCAGGGCGAGGCTGACGAGCAGCGGGCGGCCGAAGCCGTGCAGGAGGCGCCGCAGGCCGTACGACCGCTCCGGCAGCACGGCACGGGCCTCGTCGACGTCCGGGGTGTCGGTGGCCGGGGGCAGGGCGTCGACCCGGGCCAGCAGCTCGGGCGTGGCCGGGGTGCCCGCGAGGGCGGTGTCCTTCGGTGTGCGGTCACCGGTCCACAGCCGTGGGGTGACCCCGCGCTCGGCGTCGAACTCGGCGTCCAGCTCGTCGCGCACGGAGGTGTCCTCCGGCTGCTGCGCGGGCCGGGCGTGGCCGGGCGAGACGCCGCCGAGTTCGTCGGGGTCGGTGAGCAGGCGGCGGTAGAGCGCCGAGCGTTCCTGGAGCTCGTCGTGGGTGCCTATGTCGGCGAGGCGGCCGTGGTCGAGGACGGCGATGCGGTCGGCGAGGCCCAGGGTGGAGCGGCGGTGGGCGATCAGCAGGGTCGTGCGGCCCCGCATGACCTGCGCCAGCGCCTCGTGGATCTCGTGCTCGACGCGGGCGTCCACGGCGGACGTCGCGTCGTCGAGGACCAGCAGCCTGGGGTCGGTGAGGATCGCGCGGGCGAGCGCGACGCGCTGGCGCTGGCCGCCGGAGAGGGTCAGGCCGTGCTCGCCGACGGTGGTGGCGTAGCCGTCGGGCAGGTCGGTGATGAAGCCGTGGGCCTGCGCGGCCCGGGCCGCGGCCTCGATCTCCTCGTCGGTGGCGTCGGGACGGCCGTAGGCGATGTTGGCGCGCACGGTGTCGGAGAAGAGGAACGAGTCCTCGGGCACCAGCCCGATCGCGGCCCGCAGCGAGTCGAGGGTCAGCTCGCGCACGTCGTGGCCGCCGACCAGGACGGCGCCGCGCATCACGTCGTAGAAGCGCGGCAGCAGCAGGGAGACGGTGGACTTGCCGGAACCGGAGGAGCCGACGACGGCGAGCGTCTCGCCGGGCCGGATCTCGAAGGAGAGTCCGTCGAGGACGGGCCGGTCGGGGTCGTAGCCGAACGACACGTCGTCGAACTCGACGGTGGCGGGCGCGTCGGCCGGGAGCTCCTTGGTGCCGTCGGTCAGGGACGGCTCGGTGTCGATCAGCTCCAGGACGCGCTCGGTGCCGGCGCGGGCCTGCTGGCCGACGGTGAGGACCATGGCGAGCATGCGGACCGGGCCGACGAGCTGGGCCAGGTAGGTGGAGAAGGCGACGAACGTGCCGAGGGTGATGTGCCCGCCCACGGCCAGCCAGCCGCCGAGGGCGAGCATGGCGACCTGCCCGAGGGCCGGCACGGCCTGGAGGGCGGGCGTGTAGGCCGCGTTCAGCCGGATGGTGCGCAGCCGCCCGGCGAACAGCCTGCGGCCGACCTCCCGGAGCTTGCCGGTCTCCTGCTCCTCCTGCCCGAAGCCCTTCACCACGCGCACGCCGCTCACCGAGCCGTCGACCACGCCCGCGACGGCGGCGGCCTGGGCCTGGGCGTACCAGGTGGCGGGGTGCAGGCGGGTGCGGCTGCGGCGGGCGATGAACCACAGGGCGGGGGCGACGGCGACGGCGACGAGGGTCAGCGGCAGCGACAGCCACGCCATGATCACCAGGGAGATCAGGAAGAGCAGGACGTTCCCGATGGTCATCGGGAGCATGAACAGCAGGCCCTGGATGAGCTGGAGGTCGCTGGTCGCGCGTCCGACCACCTGGCCGGTGGACAGCTCGTCCTGGCGCCGCCCGTCGAGCCGGGTGATCGTGCCGTACATGTCCGTGCGCAGGTCGTGCTGCACGTCGAGGGCGAGCCGGCCGCCGTAGTAGCGGCGCACGTAGGTGAGGCCGTAGACGACGACCGCGGCGCCGACCAGGAGTCCGGCCCAGGTGGCCATGTCCCTGGTCCCGTCGCCGATCACGTCGTCGATGATCACCTTGGTGATCAGCGGGACGAGGGCCATGACGGCCATGCCGCCCAGGGAGGACCCGAGGGCGAGGACGACGTCCTTGGGGTTCCGCCAGGCGTACCCCGCCAGTCGTCGTGCCCAGCCCCGTTGCGCGTCCACGCGGTGTCCTCCGGTCGGTCGTCCTGCTCACCTGATCTACCGCAAGGCACCAACACGGGCGAGCGGGGATTTCATCCCGCCGCAACATTCGGGCGCCGGCTCAGACGCGGTACGCTCCCGTCCCCGGGACGCCCTGCCCGGCCGCGAGCGGGGTGAGGGCGACGACCCCCTGGCCGCGGACCGTGGTCCGCGGGCCCAGGGCGAAGGGGCTGGTCGCGCCCAGCCGCAGCGCGAGGTCCGGTGCCATGTACGAGGCGACGTCCTCCCAGTCGGCGTCCTCCTCGTCCTCGGCCTCCGTCCACTCGGCGTACAGCGCCTCCTCCTCGGGGAGCCGCTCGCCCAGCTCGGGGAGCGGCTCGTCGCCCCAGGTGGAGACGTCGAGGCGGCGGACCACGACCCCGTCCTCGGCCACCGCCCAGCCCGAGCCGCCGCCGTGCTCGCCGAAGTGGTACGCCTGGGCGCGGCCGTAGCGGCGGCTCAGCGCGGTGACGGCGCCGAGCACCCCGTCGGCGCGCTCCGGGTCGACGGGGTTGCACCACGCGCCCACGACCAGCGTCCAGCCGTCCACCTCGGGGGTGACGTACACGCGGCGGGGGTCGGGCCAGTCCTCGCTGTCGTGGGCGACGACGCTGTGCCCCAGCGCGAAGGTCGCTAGCCGTTCGCCGTACAGGCCCAGCGACTCGGTGATGCCCGCCCGGTCCCCGCCGGGAACGGCGATCCAGGACGTGGAGCAGTTCTCCAGGGGCTCGGCCCGGTCGTCGAGCGCCTTGATCCGGATCAGCCGCGCGACGGCCGCCCGGTCCCGGTCGGACAGGGCCTCCTCGCCGCCGGCCGAGACCAGCGCCGCGAGGGCCGGGGCACGCAGGGCACCCGGGCCGTCGCGGCGTGTCCGCCGCAGCGGTTCGAGGACGGCGTCCCCCAGCATCGGCAGCACCCACCGGGCGCGCTGGGCCACGCCCGGGTCCGGGTCGGCCACCAGGGGGATCAGCGCCTCGATCACCGGCCCGAGGTCGCCCCGGTACGCGGGGGTGCGGCCGTACGCCACCGAGCACGCGGACTGGATGCCGAAGGCGGCGGACTCGCGCACCGCCGCCGCGGGGTGCGACAGTGCCTCGGCGTAGCGCTCGACCGCCCCCAGACCGCTGAACGCCGCGCCCGCCCGCCGCCGCGCCTCCCCCTCGGGCGCCGCCTCCAGGGCCGCCAGCACGTCCTCGAAGGCCGCCGGCCCGACGGCGTGCAGGAGCAGCTTGATCTGGAACCAGTCCACGGGCGAGGACTCGTCCAGCATCTCGCGCAGCAGGGCGGGCACCGCCGACGGTCCCCGGGACGTCAGGGCCTTGCGCGCGGCCTGCCGCCGCCCCGGGTCGGCCAGGTCCCTGATCAGCTCCACGTCGCCGCCTCCTGTCGCTTCGGTGCGCGGGCGACGCCTCCCGTCGGCCCGGTGCACGAGGGACGCCCACTATGCCCGGGACGCGTCTGACGCCCGGTCACCGGGGGGCGGGCGACGGAGGGACCCTCGTCACGCAATCGCCACCTTCCCTTCACGCGCCTGATCGCATGTCCATGTCACTCTCTGCGGTATCACTCGGACATCAACCCGCGTAGATCCCGCGTAGATCGGACACCCCACATGCTCGCGATCCGCATATTCGCAGGCCGGCGCCGGAAAGCGGTGGCGCTCGCCACGGCCGCCGTGCTCGCCGGCCTCGCCGCGCCGGCCCTGACCGCGGCCCCCGCCACGGCCACCACGAACGACTACGACACGACGTACTACAAGAGCGCGATCGGCAGGACGGGGAGCGGGCTCAAGGCCTCCCTGCACACGATCATCAGCGACCAGACGAAGATCTCGTACTCGGCCGTCTGGAACGCCCTCAAGGTCACCGACCAGGACCCGGCCAACAGCAACAACGTGATCCTGCTGTACTCGGGCACCTCCCGCAGCAAGTCCCTCAACGGCGGTGACGTGGGCGACTGGAACCGCGAGCACGTCTGGGCCAAGTCGCACGGCGACTTCGGCACGGCCACCGGGCCCGGCACCGACCTGCACCACCTGCGGCCCGAGGACGTCCAGGTCAACGGCGTCCGGGGCAACAAGGACTTCGACGACGGCGGCAGCGCCGTGAGCAACGGCGGCGGCAGCCTCACCGACTCCGACTCCTTCGAACCCCGTGACGCGGTCAAGGGCGACGTGGCCCGCATGATCTTCTACATGGCGGTGCGCTACGAGGGCGGCGACGGCTGGGCCGACCTGGAGGTCAACAGCAGCGTGAACAACGGCAGCAACCCGTACATCGGGAAGCTGGCGGTGCTCAAGCAGTGGAACGACGAGGACCCGCCGGACGCCTTCGAGGAGCGCCGCAACCAGGTCATCTACGACTCCTACCAGCACAACCGCAACCCGTTCGTCGACCACCCGGAGTGGGTGGAGGCGATCTGGTAGGCGCCCTCACGCCGGCCGGGGGCGCCTCGCGGCCGCGCGGAGCGCCCCCGCCGCCCGCTCAGTCCAGGTGCGTCGGCGCGAACATCCGCAGCACGGCCGGGAGGACGACCACCGACGGACCCGGTGACGCCAGCGCCCGTGCCAGGTCCGCCTCCAGGGTCCGCGGGGACGTCCGCACGCCCGGCACGCCGAAGGACTCGGCCAGCGCCACGTAGTCCGGGCGGGTCAGCTCCGTCGCCGTCGGCTGCCCGAAGGCGTCCGTCATGTACTCGCGCAGGATGCCGTAGCCGCCGTCGTCGACGATCAGCCAGGTGACGTCCAGGCCGTACTGGCGGGCGGTGGCCAGTTCGGCGATGGAGTACAGGGCGCCGCCGTCCCCCGAGACCGCCAGCACCGGGCGGGTCGGGTCGGCGGCCGCGGCTCCGAGTGCCGCCGGGAAGCCGTAGCCCAGTCCGCCGGCGCCCTGGGCCGAGTGCATGGTGTTGGGGGTCCCGGCGTCGAAGGCCGACCAGGCCCAGTAGGCCAGGATCGTCATGTCCCAGAAGGACGGGGCGCCGGCCGGGAGGGCCCTGCGGACGGCCGCCAGGACGTCCTGCTCCAGGGTGAGGTCCTGGGCGGCGACGCGTTCGCCGACCTTGTCCAGCAGGGTCCGCACGCGCTCCGGGGCCGCCGGGTCGTGCCGTTCGCCGACCGTCTCCAGCAGGGCCTGGAGGGCGAGGCGCGCGTCGGCGTGGATGCCGAGGGCGGGGTGGTTGGACTCCAGCTTGCCGAGGTCCGCCTCGATCTGGATCACCCGGCCGCGCGGCGCGAACGTGTGGTAGTTCGAGGAGAGTTCGCCCAGGCCCGAGCCGACCACCAGCAGGACGTCCGCGTCCTCCAGGAAGTCGGTGGTGTGGCGGTCCTCCAGCCAGGACTGGAGGGAGAGCGGGTGCGTCCACGGGAACGCGCCCTTGCCGCCGAAGGTCGTCACGACCGGGGCCCCGAGCCGCTCCGCGAGCTGCCTGAGCTTGCCCGAGGCGTCGGCGCGGACCACTCCCCCGCCGGCGATGATCGCGGGGCGTTCCGCGCGGGTCAGCAGGTCGGCGGCGACCGCCGTCAGCTCGGGGCGCGGGGGCAGTTCCTCCGGGAAGGTGTCGCCGCCGGTGACCTGCGGAACGAGCGTCTCGGCGAGGAGGACGTCCTGCGGGATCTCCACCCACACGGGACCGTGCGGGACGGTCAGCGCCGACGTCCACGCCTCGGCGATCGCCGACGGGATCTGGGACTGGGTGCGGACGGTGTGGACGGACTTCACCACGCCCCGGAACGAGGCTGCCTGGTCCGGGAGTTCGTGCAGGTAGCCGTGCCGGCCGCCGCCCAGCCCTGCCGTCGGGACCTGGCTGCTGATCGCCAGCACCGGGGCCGACGCCGCCCGCGCCTCCTGGAGCGCGGCGAGGGAGGTGAGGGCTCCGGGGCCGGTGGACAGCAGCAGCGGGGCCGCCTCACCGGTGATCCGGCCGTACGCATCCGCCGCGAACCCGGCGTTGTTCTCCACCCGCAGGCCGATGTAGCGCAGGTCCGAGCGGCGCAGGGCGTCGAACATGCCGAGGGCGTGCTGGCCGGGCAGGCCGAAGACGGTGGTCGCGCCCAGCCCGGCCAGGGTCTCCACGACCAGGTCTCCGCCGTTGCGGCCGGGGGGAGGGTTCAGCGCGGCCTCCGTCTGGGCGGCGGTCGGACGGAGCACCAGGTCGTGGTCGTGGGTCACTTCGCTGCCTTCTCCTGGGCGATCCGGCGGGACATGATCGTGGTCAGTTCGTACGCGGTGTGGGACGCCGCCACCGACGTGATCTCCGCGTGGTCGTACGCGGGGGCCACCTCGACGACGTCCGCCGACACCAGGTTGCAGGAGGCCAGGCCGCGCAGGATCTCCAGCAGCTCGCGCGAGGTCATGCCGCCGGCCTCGGGCGTGCCGGTGCCGGGCGCGTGGGCCGGGTCGAGGCAGTCGATGTCGATGGAGATGTACAGCGGGCGGTCGCCGATGCGCTGCCGCAGCTGGTCGGCGATCTCGTCGGCGCCGCGGCGGTAGACGTCGGCGGAGGTGACGATGCCGAAGCCCATCTTCTCGTCGTCCGTCAGGTCCTTCTTGCCGTACAGCGGGCCGCGGGTGCCCACGTGGGAGAGCGCCTCCGTGTCGAGGACGCCCTCCTCGACCGCGCGCCGGAACGGCGTGCCGTGCGTGTACTCGGCGCCGAAGTAGGTGTCCCAGGTGTCCAGGTGGGCGTCGAAGTGGAGCAGGGCGACCGGGCCGTGCTTCTTGGCGACCGAGCGCAGCAGCGGCAGGGCGATGGTGTGGTCGCCGCCCAGGGTCATCAGGCGGGCGCCGGTGCCGAGCAGGTCGTCGGCGGCGGCCTCGATCGTCTCCACGGCCTCGTTGATGTTGAACGGGTTCACCGCGATGTCGCCGCCGTCGGCGACCTGGGCGAGGGCGAAGGGGGAGGCGTCCTGCGCCGGGTTGTAGGGGCGCAGCAGCCGGGAGGCCTCGCGGATGGCGTTGCCGCCGAACCGGGCGCCGGGCCGGTACGAGACGCCGGAGTCGAACGGCACACCGACCACGGCGACGTCGGCGGTGCCCACCTCGTCCAGGCGGGGCAGCCGGGCGAAGGTCGCGGGCCCGGCGTACCGCGGGACGCGGGAGGAGTCGACGGGGCCGCGGGGCGTCTCGTTGCTGCTCATGAATTGCCTTCCTTCTTACGCTTCTTCGCGTATTTACTGCTCTGTACCGCTCGGTACGACTCTACTGGTGGGCCGGTACCGGTCCGGGGGCGGATTCGGGGGCTTCGGGGGCGCGGCCCGCGAGGCGTGCGCGCCATGCGGCCAGGACGGCCGCGTCGGTGGGCCGGGTCGCCAGGGAGACGGCGACGTAGGCGGCGAGGGAGGCCGGCAGGCCGTAGTACACGGGCTCGTTGGCGAGGATGCCGTAGCCGGCCATGAGGCCGACGACCGCGAGGCCGCCGACCACGACGGCGGCCAGGGCGCCCTGCGCGGTGCCGCGCTTCCACAGCAGGCCGCCGAGGATGGGCACCAGGAGGCCGCCGACGAGGAGGTTGTAGGCGACGGTGAGCGCCTCGACGACGTCGTTCAGGGCGATCGCGGTGCCGATCACGGCGAGGCCCATGACGAGGATGAAGGCGCGGTTGCCCCGGACCTCGTCGTGCTCCTCGTCCGTGCCGCGCACCGCGCCGCGCAGCCGGGACCAGATGTCGTTGTTGGCGACGGTGGCGCAGGCGATGAGGGCGCCGGAGGACGTGGACATCACCGCGGCCAGCGCGGCGGCCAGCACCAGGCCGCGCACCCCGACGGGGAGTTCGTCCTTGACGATGGTGGCGAAGGCGTCGTCGGGGCTGCCGAGCTTCGGGTAGAGGACCTTGGCGGCCGTGCCGATGACGGCGCCGGCGACCGCGTAGACCAGGCAGTAGGTGCCGGCGACGGTGCCGCCCCACTTGGCGGTGCGGTCGCTGCCGGCGGTGAAGACGCGCTGCCAGATGTCCTGCCCGATGAGCATGCCGAAGGTGTAGATCAGGACGTAGGTGAAGATCGTCTCGCCGCCGACGCCGAGCGGGTCGAAGTACGAGGTCGGCAGCTTGGCCCTCATCTCGCCGAAGCCGCCGGCCTTGACGACGGCGATGGGCAGCAGCAGGAGCAGCACGCCGATGGTCTTCACCACGAACTGCACCATGTCGGTGAGCGTGATGGACCACATGCCGCCGAGGGTGGAGTAGGCGACGACGATCGTGCCGCCCAGGACGATCGCGACGGTGCGGTTCACGTCGAAGAGGACGTCGAAGATCGTGGCGTAGGCGATGGTGGAGGTGACGGCCAGCATCAGCGTGTACGCCCACATGACCAGGCCCGAGATGACGCCGGCCCGGCCGCCGTAGCGCAGGTCCAGCATCTCGGAGACGGTGTAGACCTTCAGGCGGGCGATGCGGGCGGAGAAGAAGAGCGACAGGGCGAGCAGGCCGAGGCCGATGGTGACGACCATCCAGGCGCCGGAGAGGCCGTACTGGTAGCCCAGGCCGACGCCGCCGATGGTGGACGCGCCGCCGAGGACGATCGCCGCCATGGTGCCCGAGTACATCGCGGGGCCGAGGCGGCGCCCGGCGACGAGGAACTCGCTCTTGGACCTGGCGCGGCGCATGCCCCACCAGCCCATGGCGAGCATGCCGGCGAGATAGACGACGATCACTGTGTAGTCGACGGCCATGGGGGCCTCCTTCGCGCACTCGGTCGGTGGCGTGTCGTGCTGACGGGAGTGGTCCGGACGGACGGTCCGGTCGGCGCCTCGCGGGGACATCCGCCCGTACCCGCGGCAGCCGGCCCCGATCCCGGGGGTGGGGATCGCGGTCCGGATCGACACTAGGTGGCCGAAAAGCGGCTGCGAAGTGTACGTTTCATCCACTCGGAACGGCTTGAGTGGAGGGATCGTCCATCATGCGGGAACCGGTCGCTCCGCCCACACCCCCCGTGTCCCTCGCGGCGCTGCTGTCCCGTGAGGACCTCGCCCTGCGCCAGATCGCCGGGCCCCCCGCGGCGGAGGTGGCCGTCCACTGGGCGCACACCTCCGAGATGGCCGACCCCTACCCCTATCTGCTGGGCGGCGAGCTGCTGCTGACGGCCGGCGTGCACATCCCGCCGGAGGCGGGGGCGGACTACTTCGAGGCGTACGCCGCCCGGATCGTGGCGGCCGGCGGCGCGGCCCTCGGCTTCGGGGTGGCGCCGGTGCACGACACGGTGCCCCCGGCGCTGGTCGCCGCCTGCGAGGAGCACGGGCTGCCGCTGGTGGAGGTGCCGCCGCGGACGACGTTCTCCGGCGTGGCCCGCGCCGTGTGGCAGCTGATGGCCCGGGAGCGGCTGGCCGAGCTGCGGCGGGTGTCCGAGGCCCAGCAGCAGCTGGCCGCCGCCGCCTCCCGGCCGGACCCGGTGCCGTCGGTGCTGCGCCGGCTGGCGACGCGGCTCGACGGCCGGGCGGTGCTGTACGGGCCGGAGGGCGCCGAGATCGCGGCGGCCGGGCGGGAGCCGGGGGACGAGGTGCGCGGGGCCCTGGCGGAGCTGGCCCGGTTCGTCACCAGCCGGGCCTCCACGACCGCCACCGACACGGCCGACGGCACCCGTCTCGCGGCCTACGCCCTCGGCGCCGGCGGGGGCTTCGTCCTCGGGGTCGCGGCCCCGCGGCGGGGGGCCGGGGACCACACCATCGCGTCGGTCGCCGCGGTGCTGCTCTCGCTGCTGACCGGCGAGCACCAGAGCGGCACGGGCGCGGCCCGTTCGTCGGCCCTGGTGCGGCTGCTGCTGGGCGCCCGTCCCGAGGAGGTCGCGTCCCTGCTCGGCGGCGAGGGCACCCGCTGGCACGTCGTCCACGCCCGGCCGGACTCCGGCGGCCCCGACCCGGTGGCGGCCTCCGCCCTGGGCGCCGCCCTCGGCTCCCCGCTGGTCGACCCGGCCGGCGACGTCGTACGCGTCCTGGTGCCGGCCGCGCCCGGGACGCCGGGCGGGACGAGTGCCCCCGCCGGGCCGGGCACCCCGGCGACCGCGCCCCGGGCGGAGGCCCACGCCGGGCCCGGTGCCTTCCCGGTCGCGCGGCGGGGCTGGACGCTGGGGGTCAGTGCCGCCGTCGGCCCGGCGGACTGGGCGGTCGCCGACGGGCAGGCGGCGCGGGCGCTGGCGCGGGCGCGGGCCACCCGGGTGCCGCTGGTGCGGCATGCCGCCCGGCCCGCCCTGGCCGACCTGGTCCCGGAGGCCGAGGCCGAGGCGCACGCCCGTGCGCTCCTCGCCCCCGTCGCGGCCGTGCCGGCGCTGACGGAGACGCTGCGCGCCTGGCTCTCCCTGCACGGCAACTGGGACCGCACCGCCGTCGCCCTGTCCGTGCACCGCAACACCGTCCGCCAGCGCATCGCCCGCTGCGCGGCCCTGCTGGAGGCCGACCTGGACGACGCGGACGTGCGGATGGAGCTGTGGTTCGCGCTGCGCGGCCCGTGACCGGCGCGCGGGGCAACACCCCGTGTCCCGGCGGGGGATACCCCGGATACCCCGAAGACGCCGACGGTCGGCTGCCTCACAATGGAGCCATGCCGATACCCGGGACACCCCAGCGCGCCGAGCTCGTCGAACACCTCGTCAGAACGCGTATCGCGGGCGACGTCGCCACTCCCCGCGAGAACAACCTCTCCCACTACCGGAAGCTGGCGAACGGCGACCGCAACTACTGGCTCGGGCTGGAGCTGGGCGACCGCTGGAGCGACGAGCAGGACGTGCTCGCGGTGATGGCGGAGCGGGTCGGCGTCAACGACGACCCGGAGTACCGGTACGGCCAGGACACCATCGACCCCGAGCTGACCGTGGCCGCGCTGGAGCGCCTGGCCGGGCGGCTGCGCAAGGCCGCGGACGGCGGGCAGCGGGTGCTGTTCGCCACCGGTCACCCGGGCGGGCTGCTCGACGTGCACCGCGCCACGGCCGACGCGCTGCGCGCCGCCGGCTGCGAGATCGTGGTGATCCCGGAGGGGCTGACCACGGAGGAGGGCTACGTCCAGCAGTTCGCGGACGTGGCGGTGCTGGAGCACGGCGCCTCGCTGTGGCACACGCACTCCGGGGAGCCGGTGAAGGCCATCCTGACCGGTCTGGAGCGCGCCGGCCGCCCGCTGCCCGACCTGGTCGTCGCCGACCACGGCTGGGCCGGCGGTGCCGGCCAGTACGGCGTCGACTCCGTGGGGTACGCCGACTGCAACGACCCGGCGCTGTTCCTCGCCGAGTCCGAGGGGACCGTCCAGGTCGCCGTGCCGCTGGACGACCACGTGGTCAGCCCGCGCCACTACGACCCGATGACGGCGTACCTGCTGGCGGAGGCGGGGCTCGCCCGGTGACGCGGGCCCGGATCGCGGCATGACGAAGGCGGCGGGCACCGTGCGGGTGCCCGCCGCCGGTCCGGGCGGCCTGCCGCTCAGCGCTCCCGCGGGACGCGCACCAGGCCCTCCTGGATGACCGAGAGGGCGAGCCGCCCGTCCTGCGTGTAGATGCGGGCCTGGCCGAGGCCCCGGCCGCCGGACGCGGACGGCGACTGCTGGTCGTACAGCAGCCACTCGTCGGCGCGGAACGGCCGGTGGAACCACATGGCGTGGTCCAGCGAGGCCCCGACGACGTCCCCGACGGCCCAGCCGCCCCGGCCGTGCGCGAGCAGCACGGAGTCGAGGAGGGTCATGTCGGAGACGTACGTGGCGAGCACGACGTGCAGGAGGGGGTCGTCCGCGAGCTTGCCGTTGGTGCGGAACCACACCTGGGAGTGCGGCTCGCGCGGCGCGCCGAAGTCACCGAACGGCGGGTCGTCGACGTAGCGCAGGTCGACGGCGGCCCGGGCCTCGAGGAACCGTTCCACCGTGTCGGCGGGCAGGTGCGGGTAGCCGCGCAGCCGCTCCTCGCCGGTGGGGAGGGTCGCCGGGTCCGGGGCGGCCGGCATCGGCGCCTGGTGGTCCAGGCCCTCCTCGTACGTCTGGAAGGACGCCGACAGGCCGAAGATCGGCTTGCCGTGCTGGACCGCGACCACCCGCCGGGTGGTGAAGGAGCGGCCGTCGCGCAGGCGGTCGACGTTGTAGACGATGGGCGCGCCGGGGTCGCCGGGACGCAGGAAGTACGCGTGCAGGGAGTGCGCGAACCGGTCCTCGGGGACCGTGCGCCCGGCGGCCACCAGGGCCTGGGCGGCCACCTGCCCGCCGAAGACCCGGGGGACGACGGCGGAACGGGAGTGGCCGCGGTAGATGTCCTCCTCGATCCGCTCGAGGTCGAGCAGATCGAGGAGGGACTGGAGTGCCTCGCTCATGTCCCGCGGCTTACAGGCCCATGTTCTTCGCGATGATCGACTTCATGATCTCGCTGGTGCCGCCGTAGATGCGGTTGACGCGGTTGTCCGCGTACAGGCGGGCGATCGGGTACTCGTTCATGTAGCCGTAGCCGCCGTGGAGCTGGAGGCAGCGGTCGATGACGCGGTGGGCGACCTCGGTGCAGAACAGCTTGGCGCTGGCGGCCTCGGCGGGGGTGAGCTCACCGGCGTCCAGGGCCTCGGTCGCGCGGTCGGCGACGGCCTCGGCGGCGTCCACCTCGGCCTGGCAGGCGGCCAGCTCGAACTTGGTGTTCTGGAAGTGGGCGACCGGCTTGCCGAAGACGGTGCGGTCCTGCACGTACTGCTTGGCGAAGCGGACGGCGGCCTTGGCCTGGGCGTAGGCGCCGAAGGCGATGCCCCAGCGCTCGGAGGCCAGGTTGTGGCCGAGGTAGTAGAAGCCCTTGTTCTCCTCGCCGAGCAGGTCCTCGACGGGGACCTTGACGTCGACGAAGGCGAGCTCGGCGGTGTCGGAGGTGCGCAGGCCCAGCTTGTCCAGCTTGCGGCCGACGGAGTAGCCCTCGGACTTGGTGTCCACGGCGAACAGGGAGATGCCGTGGCGGCGGTCCTCGGCCGTGGGCGCGGCGGTGCGGGCGCAGACGATGACCCGGTCGGCGTGGACGCCGCCGGTGATGAAGGTCTTGGCGCCGTTGAGGACGTAGTGGGTGCCGTCCTCGGAGAGCCTGGCGGTGGACTTCATGCCGGCGAGGTCGGAACCGGTGCCCGGCTCCGTCATCGCGATGGCCCACATCTCCTCGCCGGTGACGAACTTCGGCAGGTAGCGCTTCTTCTGCTCGTCCGTGGCCAGCATGTTGATGTACGGCAGCGCGAGCAGCACGTGCACGCCGGAGCCGCCGAACTGGACGCCCGCGCGGGCGGTCTCCTCGTAGAGGACGGCCTCGAACTTGTGGCTCTCCATGCCGGCGCCGCCGAACTCCTCGGGCACGTTGATGCCGAAGATGCCCAGCTCACCGAGCTTGTAGTAGAACTCGCGCGGCGCCTGGCCCGCGGCGAACCACTCGTCGTAGACGGGGACGACCTCGGCCTCGATGAAGGCCCGGAGGGTCTCCCGGAACGCCTCGTGGTCCTCGTTGAACACCGTACGGCGCACGGCGCCACCTCCAGGGTACGTGTCTAAGCGCTTGCTCAGACTTCACCGTACCGGCGGGTAGGGAGAGGCGTCCAGAGCGGGGGGCGGGTAACCCTCGTCACTCCGGGGCGGCCGGACGCCGCCCCCGCCCCTACGCCTCCGCCCCTACGCCTCCGCCACCGCCGCGAAGGCCCCCCGCGCCATGCGGTGCAGCAGCGCGGCCGTCACCGCGCGGCCGGGGAGGGAGCCGGGCCGGCCCAGGTGCGGGGTGGAGTTCAGCAGGCCGAAGACCGAGTGGACCGCCGAGCGGGCGCTCGGTTCGGCCACGGCCGGGTACACCTCGCGCACGACCCCGACCCACAGCTCCACGTACTGCCGCTGCAGCTGCCGCACCATCTTGCGGTCGGCGTCCCGGAGGCGGTCCAGCTCGCGGTCGTGCAGGGTGATGAGCGGGCGGTCGTCGAGCGCGAAGTCGATGTGCCCCTCGATGAGCGAGTCGAGGACCGCCTCGGAACCCGTCCCGGACCCCCCGCCGGAGCCGGCCACCCCCTCGGCCTCCGCCAGCCGCCGCCTGGCGCCGGTCAGCAGCTGGCCGCTGATCCCGACCAGCAGCTCGGCGAGCATCGCGTCCTTGCCGGGGAAGTGCCGGTAGAGACCGGGGCCGCTGATCCCGACCGCGGCGCCTATCTCGTCGACGCCGACGCCGTGGAAGCCGCGCTCGGCGAAGAGCCGGGCGGCTTCCTTGAGGATCTGCTCGCGGCGGGTGGGGGCGTCGGTTCTGGTGGCCATGGGATCGATTCTAGACAGGGAGGTTAGCGGTCGTTAACCTGAGGGAAATGCGTTAACGCTCATTAACTGGTCGACCACTGGGTGAGGGGACCGCAGGATGCACGAGGCACCGGAGCTGACGAGCGCGGCAGATCCCGCGTCGGAGGCCTTTCGGGCCAACGAGGAGGCGCACCGCGTCCTCGTGGAGGAGCTGCGCGCCAAGCTGGCGGCGGCCCGGCTCGGCGGCGGTGAGCGGGCCAGGGCCCGGCACACCGCGCGCGGCAAGCTGCTGCCGCGCGACCGCGTGGACACGCTGCTGGACGCGGGCTCGCCGTTCCTGGAGCTGGCGCCGCTCGCGGCCGACGGGCTGTACGACGGCCAGGCCCCGGCGGCCGGCGTGATCGCCGGCATCGGCCGGGTCGGCGGCCGGGAGTGCGTGATCGTCGCCAACGACGCCACGGTCAAGGGCGGCACCTACTACCCGATGACCGTGAAGAAGCACCTGCGCGCGCAGGAGGTGGCGCTGGAGAACCGGCTGCCGTGCCTCTACCTCGTCGACTCCGGGGGCGCCTTCCTGCCGATGCAGGACGAGGTCTTCCCCGACCGCGAGCACTTCGGGCGGATCTTCTACAACCAGGCCCGGATGTCGGGCGCCGGCATCCCCCAGATCGCCGCCGTCCTCGGCTCCTGCACGGCCGGCGGGGCGTACGTCCCGGCGATGAGCGACGAGGCGGTGATCGTCCGCAACCAGGGGACGATCTTCCTGGGCGGCCCTCCCCTGGTGAAGGCGGCCACCGGCGAGGTGGTGACCGCGGAGGAGCTGGGCGGCGGTGAGGTCCACTCCCGCGTCTCGGGCGTGACCGACCACCTCGCCGAGGACGACGCGCACGCGCTGCGGATCGTCCGGCAGATCGTCTCCACCCTGCCCGAGCGCGGCCCGCTCCCCTGGAGCGTCCAGGCCTCCGTCGAGCCGAAGGCGGACCCGCAGGGGCTGTACGGCGCGGTCCCGGTGGACTCCCGTACCCCCTACGACGTCCGCGAGGTCATCGCGCGGGTGGTGGACGGCTCGCGGTTCGCCGAGTTCAAGTCCGAGTACGGGCAGACCCTCGTCACCGGCTTCGCCCGCATCCACGGTCACCCGGTGGGGATCGTCGCCAACAACGGCATCCTGTTCTCCGAGTCCGCCCAGAAGGGCGCCCACTTCGTCGAGCTGTGCGACCAGCGCGGCATCCCCCTGGTCTTCCTCCAGAACATCTCCGGCTTCATGGTCGGCAGGGACTACGAGGCGGGCGGCATCGCCAAGCACGGCGCCAAGATGGTGACGGCGGTCGCCTGCACGCGCGTGCCGAAGCTGACCGTCGTGGTCGGCGGGTCGTACGGCGCGGGCAACTACTCGATGTGCGGCCGGGCGTACTCGCCGCGCTTCCTGTGGATGTGGCCCAACGCCAAGATCTCCGTGATGGGCGGCGAGCAGGCCGCGTCCGTGCTGGCCACGGTCAAGCGGGACCAGCTCGAGGGACGCGGGGAGGACTGGCCCGCGGAGGAGGAAGAGGACTTCAAGGCGCCGATCCGCGCCCAGTACGAGCGGCAGGGGAACGCCTACTACGCGACCGCCCGCCTGTGGGACGACGGGGTCATCGAGCCCGCCGACACCCGGCGGGTGCTGGGGCTGGCCCTGACCGCGTGTGCCAACGCGCCGCTGGGCGACCCCCAGTTCGGCATCTTCCGGATGTGAGGAGGGGACCCATGGGAAACACAGACGAGGCTTCACGCATGTTCGACACCGTGCTCGTCGCCAACCGGGGCGAGATCGCCGTCCGCGTCATCCGGACGCTGCGGACGCTGGGCGTGCGCTCGGTGGCGGTCTTCTCCGACGCCGACGCGGACGCCCGGCACGTACGGGAGGCCGACACCGCGGTGCGGATCGGCCCGGCTCCGGCGGCGGAGAGCTACCTGTCCGTGGAGCGGCTGCTCGAGGCGGCGGCCCGCACGGGGGCGCAGGCCGTCCACCCGGGGTACGGCTTCCTCGCCGAGAACGCCGGTTTCGCCCGGGCCTGCGAGGAGGCGGGGTTGGTCTTCATCGGGCCGTCCGCCGACGCCATCGCCCTGATGGGCGACAAGATCCGGGCCAAGGAGACGGTGAAGGCGGCCGGGGTGCCGGTGGTGCCCGGCTCCAGCGGCAGCGGCCTGACGGACGCGCAACTCGCCGACGCGGCCCGCGGGATCGGCATGCCGGTGCTGCTGAAGCCGTCGGCCGGCGGGGGCGGCAAGGGCATGCGGCTGGTGCGGGACGCCGCGGTGCTCGCCGACGAGATCGCCGCCGCCCGCCGCGAGGCCCGCGCCTCCTTCGGCGACGACACGCTGCTGGTGGAGCGGTGGATCGACCGGCCCCGGCACATCGAGATCCAGGTCCTGGCCGACGGCCACGGGAACGTCGTGCACCTGGGCGAGCGCGAGTGCTCGCTCCAGCGCCGGCACCAGAAGATCATCGAGGAGGCGCCGAGCGTCCTCCTCGACGAGGCCACGCGGGCCGCGATGGGCGAGGCGGCCGTGCAGGCGGCACGCTCCTGCGGCTACCGGGGCGCGGGCACGGTGGAGTTCATCGTCCCGGGCGGCGACCCCTCGCAGTACTACTTCATGGAGATGAACACCCGCCTCCAGGTGGAGCACCCGGTGACCGAGCTGGTCACGGGCCTGGACCTGGTGGAGTGGCAGCTGCGGGTCGCGGCGGGCGAGCCGCTCGGCGTCGCCCAGGCGGACGTCCGGCTGACCGGGCACGCGGTCGAGGCCCGGCTGTGCGCGGAGGACCCTTCGCGCGGGTTCCTGCCGTCCGGCGGCACGGTGCTGCGGCTGTACGAGCCGGAGGGCGACGGCGTGCGCACCGACTCGGGGCTCAGCGAGGGCACCGAGGTCGGCAGCCTCTACGACCCGATGCTGTCCAAGGTGATCGCGTACGGCCCCGACCGCGCCACGGCGCTGCGCAAGCTGCGGGCGGCCCTCGCCCGGACGGTGACGCTGGGCGTGCAGACCAACGCCGGGTTCCTGCGCCGGCTCCTCGCCCACCCGGCGGTGGTGGCGGGCGAGCTGGACACCGGGCTGGTGGAGCGGGACGTGGACAGCCTCGTCCCGGACGAGGTGGCGCCGGAGGTCTACGCGGCGGCGGCGCTGCTGCGCCGGGCGGCGCCGGCGCCGGCCGCGCCCGCCACCGGCTGGTCGGACCCGTTCGACGCCGCGGACGGCTGGCGCCTGGGCGGGGAGCGGGCCTGGACCCCGTACCACCTGCGCGTGCCGGGCCGGGATCCGGTCACCGTGCGGGTGCGCAGCACGCCGGACGGCGGGACCGAGCTGCTGGCGGAGGGCGCGGAGGAGCCCCTGCGCGCGTCCGCGGTCACCCGGTCGGGCGACGGGCACCGGTACGCGTTCCGGCTCGACGGCGTCACCCACACCTTCGCCGCGCTGCCGGACGGCACCTGGCTGGGCCGCGACGGCGACGCCTGGCAGGTGCGCGACCACGACCCGGTCGCCGCCTCGCTGAGCCGCGCCGCCCACGCGGGCGCCGACTCGCTGACCGCGCCCATGCCGGGCACGGTGACGGTGGTGAAGGTGGCCGTCGGCGACGAGGTCACGGCCGGGCAGAGCCTGCTGGTGGTGGAGGCGATGAAGATGGAGCACGTCGTCTCCGCCCCGCACGCGGGCACCGTCACGGAGCTGGACGTGGCGCCGGGCACGACGGTCGCCATGGACCAGGTGCTGGCGGTCATCGCCCCGGCGGAGGAGGAGACGGTATGAACGCCCCGGAGCTGGGCCTGCCCATGGCCGTGCCCGCCGAGGGCCTGCCCGCGCGGGTCCGGATCCACGAGGTCGGCGCCCGGGACGGCCTGCAGAACGAGAAGGCGACCGTCCCGACGGCCGTCAAGGCGGAGTTCATCCGCCGCCTCGCCGGGACGGGCCTGACCACCATCGAGGCGACGAGCTTCGTCCACCCCGAGTGGGTCCCGCAGCTGGCGGACGCCGAGGACCTCTACCCGGAGGTGTCCGGCCTGCCGGTGTCGCTGCCGGTCCTGGTGCCCAACGAGCGCGGCCTGGACCGCGCGCTGGCGCTGGGCGCCCGGGGCGTGGCGGTCTTCGCGAGCGCCACCGAGGCCTTCGCCCGGGCGAACCTCAACCGCACGGTGGACGAGGCGCTGGCGATGTTCGAGCCGGTGGTGGCCCGGGCGAAGGGACAGAACGTCCACGTCCGGGGCTATCTCTCGATGTGCTTCGGCGATCCGTGGGAGGGCCCGGTCCCCGTCCCCCAGGTGGTGCGGGTCTGCAGGGCCCTGCTGGACATGGGCTGCGACGAGCTGAGCCTCGGCGACACCATCGGGGTGGCGACCCCGGGCCATGTGACGGCCCTGCTCACCGCGCTGGCCGAGGCGGACGTGCCCGTGTCCGCGCTGGGCGTGCACTTCCACGACACCTACGGCCAGGCCCTGGCCAACACGCTGGCCGCCCTCCGGCAGGGCGTCACCACGGTCGACGCCTCCGCCGGCGGGCTGGGCGGCTGTCCGTACGCCAAGTCCGCCACCGGCAATCTCGCCACCGAAGACCTCGTGTGGATGCTGCGGGGCCTCGGCATCGACACCGGCGTCGACCTCGGCCGTCTCGTCGCCACAAGCGTCTGGATGGCCGCCCACCTGGGCCGACCCAGCCCGTCCCGCACCGTACGAGCCCTCTCCCACCAGGAGCAGTGACAGCCATGGACCACAAGCTCTCCCCCGAACTCGAGGAACTCCGCCGCACGGTCGAGGAGTTCGCCCACGACGTGGTGGCACCCAAGATCGGTGACTTCTACGAGCGGCACGAGTTCCCGTACGAGATCGTCCGCGAGATGGGCCGCATGGGCCTGTTCGGGCTGCCGTTCCCGGAGGAGTACGGCGGCATGGGCGGTGACTACTTCGCGCTGGGCGTGGCCCTGGAGGAACTGGCCCGGGTGGACTCGTCGGTGGCGATCACCCTGGAGGCCGGTGTCTCGCTGGGCGCGATGCCGGTCCACCTGTTCGGCACCGAGGAGCAGAAGCGCGAGTGGCTGCCCCGGCTTTGCTCGGGCGAGATCCTGGGCGCGTTCGGCCTGACGGAGCCGGACGGCGGCAGCGACGCGGGCGCGACCCGGACCACGGCCCGCCTGGACGAGGCCACGAACGAGTGGGTGATCAACGGCACCAAGTGCTTCATCACCAACTCGGGCACCGACATCACCGGCCTGGTCACGGTCACGGCGGTCACGGGCCGCAAGCCGGACGGCCGCCCGCTCATCTCGGCGATCATCGTCCCCTCCGGCACCCCGGGCTTCACGGTGGCCGCCCCGTACTCGAAGGTCGGCTGGAACGCGTCGGACACCCGTGAGCTGTCCTTCGCCGACGTCCGGGTGCCGGCGGAGAACCTGCTGGGCGAACAGGGCCGCGGCTACGCCCAGTTCCTGCGCATCCTGGACGAGGGACGGGTCGCCATCGCCGCGCTGGGCACCGGTCTCGCGCAGGGCTGCGTGGACGAGTCGGTGGCGTACGCGAAGGAGCGCCACGCCTTCGGCCGGCCGATCGGGGCGAACCAGGCGATCCAGTTCAAGATCGCCGACATGGAGATGAAGGCCCACACGTCCCGTCTCGCCTGGCGCGACGCGGCCTCCCGCCTGGTGGCGGGCGAGCCGTTCAAGAAGGAGGCGGCGCTGGCGAAGCTGTACTCGTCGACGGTCGCGGTCGACAACGCCCGGGACGCCACGCAGATCCACGGCGGCTACGGATTCATGAACGAGTACCCCGTGGCCCGCATGTGGCGGGACGCCAAGATCCTGGAGATCGGCGAGGGCACGAGCGAGGTCCAGCGGATGCTGATCGCCCGTGAGCTGGGCCTGGTGAGCTGAACGGGGCCGCCCGGACGGGGCGGTCCGCACCCGGCCACTGGACAAGATCTGAGGTTAGGCTAACCTTTCCTCGAATTGTCCGGCGGACGTTCCGCCCCGTTCGAAAGCGGCCCACACCATGTCCAACGCCAGCGCTGCCCACCTGACCCGTCGTGGAATCCTCGCCGCCGGGGGCGTCCTCGGCCTCGGTGCCGTGCTCGCGGCCTGCGGGGGCGACGACGCGAAGAGCGGCGGCTCGGGCGACGGGTCGGGCGGCGCGGCCAAGGCGGGCCCCTGGTCCTTCAAGGACGACCGCGGCACGACCGTGAAGCTGGACAAGGTGCCGGCGAACATCGTCGCCTTCACCGGCGTCGCCGCCGCGCTCTGGGACTACGGCGTCCAGGTCAAGGGCGTCTTCGGCCCCACCACGACCAAGGACGGCAAGCCCGACGTCCAGGCGGGCGACATGGACGTCAGCAAGGTCACCGTCCTCGGCAACGAGTGGGGCAAGCTCGACGTCGAGAAGTACGTGGGCCTCCAGCCCGAACTGCTCGCCACCACGACGTTCGACACCGCGGGCACCCTCTGGTCGGTCCCCGAGGAGTCCAAGGACAAGATCGCGAAGCTGGCGCCCAGCGTGGCGATCTCGGTCTTCGACCGCCAGCTCACCCAGCCGCTCCAGCGCATGTGGGAGCTGGCCGAGTCGCTCGGCGCGGACATGAAGGCCCGGAAGGTCACCGACGCGAAGGCGGCCTTCGACAAGGCGGCGGCCCGGCTGCGCGCCGCCGCCAAGGCCAAGCCCGAGATCAAGGTGCTGGCCGGTTCCGCCAGCCCGGAGCTGTTCTACGTCTCCGGCACCAACCTGTCCGTCGACCTCGAGTACTTCAAGGCCCTCGGCGTGAACTTCGTCGAGCCCTCCGAGGACGCCAAGAAGGCGACCGGCGGCTGGTTCGAGAGCCTGAGCTGGGAGAACGTCGACAAGTACCCGGCCGACGTCATCATCATGGACGACCGCTCCTCGACCATCCAGCCCGCCGACATCACCGAGGGCACCTGGAAGCAGCTCCCCGCGGTCAAGGCCGGCCAGGTCATCGCCCGTTCCCCCGAGCCGATCCTGTCCTACGACAAGTGCGCGCCGCTGCTCGACAAGCTCGCCGAGGCCATCGAGAACGCGAAGAAGGTCAGCTGACCGCGTCCGCCCCGACTCGCAGGAGCCACCCGTGACGACTGCCGTAGCCGCCCCGTTCCGTTTCTTCTCCCTCCAGGTCGTACGGACGCGGCGGCTCGGCCCGTCCCTGACCCGGGTCACCTTCGCCGGGCCCGACCTCGCCGCCTTCCGCTCCGACGGGCGCGACCAGTCCCTGTCGCTCTTCCTGCCGCACCCCGGCCGGCCGGAGCCGGTGGTGCCCGTCGAACTCGGGGACGGCTGGTGGCAGGCGTGGCGTGAACTGCCGGACGACGTACGGGCGGTGATGCGCTCCTACACCCTGCGGGACCTGCGCCGGGACGCCGTCGGGAACACCGAGGAGATCGACGTCGACTTCGTCCTGCACGGCGTCGGACCGGGCGGGCCGGAGGCCGCGGTGCAGGCGGGTCCCGCCTCCCGCTGGGCCGCCCGGGCCGCCGCCGGCGACCGGGTCCTGCTGCTGGGGCCGGCGGTCGCCGACAACCGGGCGATCCGCTTCCGGCCGCCCGGGGACACCGACCTGGTCGTCGTCTGGGGCGACGAGACCGCCCTCCCCGCCGCCTCGGCCGCCGTCGAGTCCCTGCCGGCCGGCACCCGCGCCCGCGTGTGGCTGGAGGTGCCGCACGCCGAGGACGTGCAGGAGCTGACCACCGCGGCGGACGCCGAGATCACCTGGCTGGTCCGGGACGGGGCCGACGACCCGGCCGGCCTCGCGCTCTACGCGCTGCGGGCGGCCCGGCTGCCGTCCGCCCGGAACCCGTACGTCTGGATCGCCGGCGAGTCGGGCCGCGTCAAGCGGCTGCGCCGCCACTTCGTGGGCGAGCGCGGCATCGACCGGCGCCGCGTCACCTTCGTCGGCTACTGGCGGCAGGGCCTGACGGAGGAACAGCTCCGCGCGCAGGGCTGACGCACGGCGGCCCGCCGCACCTCAACTCGCCCTCTGTGACGGCTGGTTGGGACGCGAGTGACGGCCATCACGTGGACGCACGTCTATGGCCAGCGCCAGTTAGGTTAGGCTAACCTAAGTTCCGAAGCCCGGGCTCCGCCCCCTTCCGTCCCTCTCGGACCGTCCCCACCGGAGGACCCCCACATGCGCTCGCACCTGCTCAACGACACCACCGCGGAGCAGTACCGCCGTTCCGTGACCCAGGGAGTCGAGCGGGTGGCCGCCAAACTCGCCACCACCCAGCGGCCGTTCACCGGCGTCACGGTCGACGACCTCGCCCCCCGCATCGACGGGATCGACCTCGACCGGCCGCTGCACGACACGGCCGCGGTCCTGGACGAGCTGGAGGACGTCTACCTCCGCGACGCGGTCTACTTCCACCACCCCCGCTACCTCGCGCACCTCAACTGCCCGGTCGTCATCCCCGCCGTGCTCGCCGAGGCGGTCCTGACCGCCGTCAACTCCTCCCTCGACACCTGGGACCAGTCGGCCGGCGGCACCCTCATCGAGCGGAAGCTGATCGACTGGACGACCGCCCGCGCCGGCCTCGGCCCCGCCGCCGACGGCGTGTTCACCTCCGGCGGCACCCAGTCCAACCTCCAGGCGCTGCTGCTGGCCCGCGAGGAGGCCAAGCCAGGGGAAGGGGGGGCCGACCTCGCGAAACTGCGCGTCTTCGCCTCCGAGGTCAGCCACTTCAGCGTCCAGAAGTCGGCGAAGCTGCTCGGTCTCGGCCCCGACGCCGTCGTCGCGGTCCCCGTCGACCACGACAAGCGCCTCCAGACCGTCGCCCTCGCCCGCGAGCTGGAGCGCTGTGCCGCGGACGGCCTGGTCCCCATGGCCGTCGTCGCCACCGCCGGCACCACCGACTTCGGCTCCATCGACCCGCTGCCGGAGATCGCCGCGCTGTGCGCCCAGTACGGGGTGTGGATGCACGTGGACGCCGCCTACGGCTGCGGACTCCTCGCCTCCCTGAAGTACCGGGACCGGCTGACCGGCATCGAGCGCGCCGACTCGGTCACCGTCGACTACCACAAGTCCTTCTTCCAGCCGGTGAGTTCATCCGCCCTGCTGGTTCGGGACGCGGCCACCCTGCGCCACGCCACCTACCACGCGGAGTACCTCAACCCGCGCCGGATGGTGCGCGAGCGCATCCCCAACCAGGTCGACAAGTCCCTCCAGACCACCCGCCGCTTCGACGCCCTCAAGCTGTGGATGACGCTGCGCGTGATGGGCGCCGACGGCATCGGCGAACTCTTCGACGAGGTGTGCGACCTCGCCGCCGAGGGCTGGCAACTGCTCGCCGCCGACCCGCGCTTCGACGTGGTCGTCGAGCCGAGCCTGTCCACGCTGGTCTTCCGCTACATCCCGGCGGCCGTCGCCGAGCCCGCGGAGATCGACCGCGCCAACCTGTACGCCCGCAAGGCCCTGTTCGCCTCCGGCGACGCGGTGGTCGCGGGCACCAAGGTGGCCGGCCGCCACTACCTGAAATTCACCCTGCTGAACCCCGAGACGACCACGGCCGACATCGCCGCCGTCCTCGACCTGATCGCCGGCCACGCCGAGCAGTACCTGGGAGAGTCCCTTGACCGCGCTTCCTGAAGCCAGTGCCCCGTACGACTTCGTGGGGATCGGCCTCGGCCCCTTCAACCTCGGCCTCGCCTGCCTCACCGAGCCCATCGCCGGACTCGACGGCGTCTTCCTGGAGTCCAAGCCGGACTTCGAGTGGCACGCCGGCATGTTCCTGGACGGCGCCCACCTCCAGACCCCGTTCATGTCGGACCTGGTCACCCTCGCCGACCCGACGTCCCCCTACTCCTTCCTCAACTACCTGAAGGAGAAGGGCCGGCTCTACGCGTTCTACATCCGCGAGAACTTCTACCCGCTGCGCGTCGAGTACGACGACTACTGCCGCTGGGCCGCGAACAAGCTGAGCAGCGTCCGCTTCTCCACGACGGTCACGGAGGTGACGTACGACGAGACGGACGAGCTGTACGTCGTCGCCACCACGTCCGGCGACACCTACCGCGCCCGCCACCTCGTCCTCGGCACCGGCACGCCGCCGCACGTCCCGGACGCCTGCCGCGGCCTGGCCGGCGACTTCCTGCACAACTCCCGCTACGTCCAGCACCGGGCGGAGCTGCAGAAGAAGAAGTCGATCACGCTGGTCGGCAGCGGCCAGTCCGCCGCCGAGATCTACTACGACCTGCTCGGCGAGATCGACGTCCACGGCTACCGGCTGAACTGGGTGACGCGCTCCCCGCGCTTCTTCCCGCTGGAGTACACCAAGCTCACGCTGGAGATGACCTCCCCGGAGTACGTGGACTACTACCACGCGCTGCCCGAGACGACCCGCTACCGCCTCACGTCCGAGCAGAAGGGCCTGTTCAAGGGCATCGACGGCGACCTGATCAACGAGATATTCGACCTGCTGTACCAGAAGCGGCTCGGCGGTCCCGTCCCCACCCGGCTGCTCACCAACTCGGCACTGACCAGCGCCCGGTACGCCGACGGCACGTACACGCTCGGCTTCCGCCAGGAGGAGCAGGGCAAGGACTTCGAGATCGAGTCCGACGGCCTGGTCCTGGCCACCGGCTACCGGTACACCGAGCCGGAGTTCCTCAAGCCCGTCCGGGACCGGCTGCGCCACGACTCCCGGGGCAACTTCGACGTCGCCCGCAACTACAGCGTCGACGTCACGGGCCGGGGCGTGTTCCTGCAGAACGCGGGTGTCCACGCCCACAGCATCACCAGCCCCGACCTGGGCATGGGTGCCTACCGCAACAGCTGCATCATCCGGGAGCTGCTCGGTGGCACCGAGTACTACCCGGTCGAGAAGACCATCGCGTTCCAGGAGTTCGCCGTATGAGCACCCCCACCGCCGCGCAGATCGGCGCCCTCACCCTGCGTCCCCTCGACCCGCTGAAGGACGCCGTCCTGCTGCACGGGTGGGTCACCCACCCGAAGTCGGCCTTCTGGATGATGCAGGACGCCACGCTGGTGGACGTCGAGCGTGCCTACATGGAGATGGCCGCCGACGAGCACCACCACGCCTACCTCGGCCTGCACGACGGCGTCCCCGCCTTCCTGATGGAGAAGTACGACCCGGCCCACCGCGAGCTGACCGGCCTGTACGAGCCGGAGCCCGGCGACGTCGGCATGCACTTCCTGGTCGCCCCCACCGACCGGCCGGTGCACGGCTTCACCCGGGCGGTGATCACCGCCGTGATGACCGAGCTGTTCGCCGACCCGGCGACCGCCCGCGTGGTCGTCGAGCCGGACGTCGGCAACAAGGCCGTCCACGCCCTGAACGCGGCCGTCGGATTCGTGCCGGAGCGCGAGATCCAGAAGCCGGAGAAGAGGGCGCTGCTGAGCTTCTGCACCCGCGAGCGGTTCGAGGAGGCGGTGTCCGCATGAGCCCGGCCGACACCGTGGCGCACCTCTCCCCCGAGCGCTGGGAGCGGGCCAACCGCCTCCTGGTCCGCAAGGCGCTGGCCGAGTTCACGCACGAGCGGCTGCTCACGCCCGAGCGGGACGGGGACGGCTACGTCGTCCGCAGCGACGACGGCCAGACCCGGTACCGCTTCACCGCCACCGTCCGCGCCCTGGACCACTGGCAGGTGGACGCCGACTCGATCACCCGCCACCGCGACGGGGCGGAACTCCCGATCGCCGCACTGGACTTCCTCGTCGAGCTGAAGGAGTCCCTGGGGCTGAGCGACGAGATCCTGCCGGTCTACCTGGAGGAGATCTCCTCCACCCTGTCCGGCACCTGCTACAAGCTCACCAAGCCGCGGGTCACCTCCGCCGAGCTGGCGAGGAGCGGCTTCCAGGCCGTCGAGACCGGCATGACCGAGGGCCACCCCTGTTTCGTCGCCAACAACGGGCGGCTGGGCTTCGGCATCGACGACTACCTGTCGTACGCCCCCGAGACCGCGAACCCGGTCCGGCTGGTGTGGCTGGCCGCCCACCGCTCGCGGGCGGCGTTCACGGCGGGCGTCGGCGTCGAGTACGAGTCCTTCGTCCGGGACGAGCTGGGCGAGGCGACCGTCGAGCGCTTCCACGGCGTCCTGCGCGAGCGGGGCCTGGACCCGGCCGACTACCTGTTCATCCCGGTCCATCCCTGGCAGTGGTGGAACAAGCTCACCGTCACCTTCGCCGCCGAGGTCGCCCGGCAGCACCTGGTGTGCCTGGGCGAGGGCGACGACGAGTACCTGGCCCAGCAGTCCATCCGCACCTTCTTCAACACCTCGCACCCCGGGAAGCACTACGTGAAGACGGCCCTGTCCGTCCTCAACATGGGCTTCATGCGCGGCCTGTCGGCGGCCTACATGGAGGCCACCCCCGCCATCAACGACTGGCTCGCCCAGCTCATCGAGGGCGACCCGGTGCTGAAGTCGACGGGCCTGACGATCATCCGGGAGCGGGCGGCCGTCGGCTACCGGCACCTGGAGTACGAGCGGGCCACCGACCGCTACTCGCCGTACCGCAAGATGCTGGCCGCGCTGTGGCGGGAGAGCCCGGTGCCCTCGCTCCAGGAGGGCGAGACCCTGGCGACGATGGCCTCCCTGGTCCACGTCGACCACGAGGGCGCCTCCTTCGCGGGCGCGCTGATCGAGCGGTCGGGGCTCGCCCCCACCGAGTGGCTGCGGCACTACCTGCGGGCCTACTTCGTCCCGCTGCTGCACAGCTTCTACGCCTACGACCTGGTCTACATGCCGCACGGGGAGAACGTGATCCTCGTGCTGAAGGACGGGGTCGTGCAGCGGGCGGTCTACAAGGACATCGCCGAGGAGATCGCGGTGATGGACCCGGACGCCGTACTGCCGCCGGCCGTCTCGCGCATCGCCGTGGACGTCCCCGACGACAAGAAGCTGCTGTCGATCTTCACGGACGTCTTCGACTGCTTCTTCCGGTTCCTCGCCGCCGGCCTCGCCGAGGAGGGGGTCCTGGAGGAGGACGGCTTCTGGCGGACGGTCGCGGAGGTCACCCGCGCCTACCAGGAGTCGGTGCCGGAGCTGGCCGACAAGTTCGCCCGGTACGACATGTTCGCCCCCGAGTTCGCGCTGTCCTGCCTCAACCGGCTCCAGCTTCGCGACAACCGGCAGATGGTGGACCTGGCGGACCCGTCCGGCGCGCTGCAGCTGGTGGGGAACCTGACGAACCCCATCGCGGGCCTGTAGCGGGCCCCCACGAGCGGACGGGCACCCCGGAGACGGTCCTCCGGGGTGCCCGTCGGTATCGGCGGGTCAGTTCGTCCAGGGCACCTGGGGCGAGCGGTAGTAGTCGATCCCCAGTGCCTCCCAGCGCGGCGCCTGCGCGGCGAGCCGCTCCTTGTAGGTGTCCCAGTCGTGCGTGGCGGCCGGGGACCAGCCCAGTTCGGCGACGCCCGGCAGCCTCGGGAAGGCCATGAACTCGAGCTGGTCCGGTGCGGACAGGGTCTCCGTCCACATCGGCGCCTCCACGCCCCGGACCGCGGAGGCCGGCACGCCCGGCAGATAGGCGTCCGGGTTCCAGTCGTAGGACCGCTGGACCTCCACGTAGCCCGCCCAGGACAGGCCCAGCGGGGTGTCCTTGGTGTACTTCATGTCGAGGTAGGTCCGGTCGGCGGGCGAGACGATCAGGCCGGTGCCGTTCTGCGCGGCCTTGGCGACCTGGGCCTTCTCCGCGGCGCTGGTGCCGTCCAGACCCCAGTACTGGGCGAGCGCGCCCTTGGCCGGGGCGGCGCCGGTCAGCTGGTGCCAGCCGACCACCGTCTTGCCGTACTCGGCGACGATCGGCTGCACCCGGTCCATGAACTTCACGTAGTCCTCGTGCGGCGTGGAGTGCGCCTCGTCGCCGCCGATGTGGAGGTAGCGGCCGGGGGTGAGCGCGGCCAGTTCGCGCACCACGTCGTCCACGAAGTCGTAGGTGAGGTCCTTGCCGACGCACAGCGAACTGAAGCCGACGCTGGTGCCGGTGTACAGCGGGGGCGCCTTGCCGTCGCAGTTCAGCTCGGCGTAGGAGGCGAGGGCCGCGTTGGTGTGACCCGGCATGTCGATCTCGGGGACGACCTCCAGGTGGCGGGAGGCCGCGTACCGCACGATCTCCTTGTAGTCGTCCTTGGTGTAGTGGCCGCCGGGGCCGCCGCCGACCTCGGTGGAGCCGCCGTAGGTGGCCAGGCGCGGCCAGGAGTCGATGGCGATGCGCCAGCCCTGGTCGTCACTGAGGTGCAGGTGGAGCTTGTTGAGCTTGTAGAGGGCGAGCCGGTCGATGTAGCCCTTGACCTCGTCGACGGTGAAGAAGTGCCGGGAGACGTCCAGCATGGCGCCGCGCCAGCCGTAGCGCGGGGTGTCCTCGACGGTGCCGCCCGCGACCAGCCAGGGGCCGGGCTGCACGGTCCTCTTCTCGACGGACGCGGGGAGGAGTTGGCGCAGGGTCTGGACGCCGTGGAAGAGGCCGGCGGGCCCGGCGGCGGTGATGGTGACGCCGGAGCGGCCGCTGTCGAGGCGGTAGCCCTCGTCGCCGTACGGTCCCTTGGCCAGGCGGAGCCGGATGCCGCCGTCGCCGTGGGAGGTGACGGGCAGGCGGTAGCCCGTGGAGGGCCGCAGGACGTCCGCGAGGTAGTCGCCGACGCGGCGGGCCTCGCGCGAGTCGCCGACGCGGATGTGGGTGCCGTTGGTGATGCGGTACGGGGAGCCGCCGGGGTCGACCGAGGACGGGGCGGGGATCACCCGGTCCAGGGGGATCGCGGCCGCCTCCGGGGCGGGGGCCGCCCCGACGGTGAAGGCTCCGGCCGCCGCCACGAACAGCAGCGACCCGAGCAGCCGGGTCAGACGGGGAGTCGTTCCGCGGTGCCGTTGGTGCCGTCTCACGTGCTCTCCCTTCACGATGGGTATAGACCACTCTCCCGCACAACCGCCGCGCACAGAAGCGGTGGAACAATCTCGGCATGGCGGAAATCATCCAGAAGGACGGCACGTGGGTCTTCGACGGCGACACCCTGCGACTGACGCCCGGGCGCGACAGGAACGTCGGCCTGCTCCGCCGGGAACTGGGTGAACTGCTCGTCCCGCTGCGGGCGTTGGCGGGCATATCGTTCGAGCAGGGCAAGAAGTCCGGGCGGCTCAGGCTGCGCTTGCGGGACGGCGCCGACCCGTTGCTCCAGGCGACCGGCGGCCGGCTGGCCGAGCCGCACGACCCGTACCAGCTGATCGTGGACTCCGACCGGTACGGCGTCGCCGAGTACCTGGTCGACGAGGTGCGCAACGCCCTGCTGCTGGAGCAGGTCCCCTCCGGCCCGGTCGACGCCTATCTGCTGGCGGGGCCCTCCGTCCCCCTGTCGGTGTCCGCCGGGGACGGCACGGCGAGCTTCGACGGCGAGCGGGTGCGGCTGGAGTGGAAGTGGCAGGCGGAGGACGCCAAGTCCGCCGGCGGCCCGCGCACCCTGCCGCTCGCGGACATCACCGCGGTGGAGTGGCAGCCGTCGGCGGGCCTGGAGAACGGCCATCTCCGCTTCACCGTGCGGGCCGCGCCGGCCAAGGTGCCGCCCAAGTACGACCCCAACGCCGTCGAGCTGTGGGGGTTCAAGAGGGACCCGCTGATGGCCCTGGTGGCGGCCGCCGTGCAGGCCCGGCTCCCGCACCCGGCGGGTCCGCCCGCCCTGGAGGGCGCGTCCCCGGCCGAGCCCGCCGCGGACCCCGCCCCGGGCCCCGCGCCGGCCGCGGCTCCGGTCGCCGGGGACGACCACGACGCACTGCTGCGGCGGCTGCGGGAGCTGGGCGGACTGCACCGCGACGGGATCCTGACGGACGAGGAGTTCGCGCTGGCCAAGGCGGCCGTGCTCAAGCGGCTGTGAACCGGGGGCGCCGCCACGGGAGGGACGGCCTCCGACCAGCCGCCCATAAGAGTTTCGTCGGCACCTTGCCCGATATCGGGCAGGTTTCTTGCGAAAGCCCCGCTCGTACCCCAAGATCTACCGGGTGCACGACGAACTCGTTGATCATCTGACGCGGTCCACTCCCCTCAGCCGGGGCGAGGCGCTGCGGGTGGTCCAGGACGTGCTCGCCTACTTCGACGAGACGACCGAGGAGTACGTCCGTCGCCGCCACCGCGAGCTCCAGGCCCAGGGCCTGGTGAACGCGACGATCTTCGAACGGATCGCGGCGGAACTGAAGTACCGCGCGGTGGCACCGCCGGAGCTGACGCTCCGCCAGTTGCGCCGCATCGTCTACGGCTGAGAGGCCGTCGGACACGAGACCTGCGAGGAATACGGTATATGTGCGGAATCGTCGGATACATCGGCAAGCGTGACGTCGCGCCCCTGCTGCTGGAGGGCCTCCAGCGCCTGGAGTACCGCGGCTACGACTCGGCGGGCATCGTCGTCACCTCCCCGAAGACGGCCGGCCTGAAGATGGTCAAGGCCAAGGGCCGCGTCCGCGACCTGGAGGCCAAGGTCCCGGCGCGCTTCAAGGGCACCACCGGCATCGCCCACACCCGCTGGGCCACCCACGGCGCCCCCTCCGACGTGAACGCCCACCCGCACATGTCGGCCGACAACAAGGTCGCCGTCGTGCACAACGGCATCATCGACAACGCCGCCGACCTGCGCCGCAAGCTGGAGGCGGACGGCGTCGAGTTCCTCTCCGAGACCGACACCGAGGTCCTCGTCCACCTCATCGCCCGCTCCGAGGCGGAGAAGCTGGAGGACAAGGTCCGCGAGACCCTCCGGGTGATCGAGGGCACGTACGGCATCGCCGTCATGCACGCCGACTTCCCCGAGCGCATCGTCGTCGCCCGCAACGGCTCGCCGGTCGTCCTCGGCATCGGCGAGAAGGAGATGTTCGTCGCCTCCGACATCGCCGCGCTGGTCGCCCACACCCGGCAGATAGTCACCCTCGACGACGGCGAGATGGCCACCCTCAAGGCCGACGACTTCCGCACCTACACCACCGAGGGCACCCGCACCACGTCGGAGCCCACCACCGTGGAGTGGGAGGCCGCCTCCTACGACATGGGCGGCCACGACACCTACATGCACAAGGAGATCCACGAGCAGGCCGAGGCCGTGGACCGCGTGCTGCGCGGCCGGATCGACGACCGCTTCTCCACCGTGCACCTGGGCGGCCTCAACCTGGACGCCCGCGACGCGCGCGCCGTGCGCCGCGTGAAGATCCTCGGCTGCGGCACCTCGTACCACGCGGGCCAGATCGGCGCCCAGATGATCGAGGAGCTGGCCCGCATCCCCGCGGACGCAGAGCCGGCCTCCGAGTTCCGCTACCGCAACGCGGTCGTCGACCCCGACACCCTCTACATCGCCGTCTCCCAGTCCGGCGAGACCTACGACGTGCTGGCCGCCGTGCAGGAGCTGAAGCGCAAGGGCGCCCGCGTCCTCGGCATCGTCAACGTGGTCGGCTCGGCGATCGCCCGCGAGGCGGACGGCGGCATGTACGTGCACGCCGGCCCCGAGGTCTGCGTCGTCTCCACCAAGTGCTTCACCAACACCTGCGTCGCCTTCGCGCTGCTGGCCCTGCACCTGGGCCGCACCCGCGACCTGTCCGTGCGCGACGGCAAGCGGATCATCGAGGGCCTGCGCAGGCTGCCCGCGCAGATCGCCGAGATGCTGGAGCAGGAGGAGGAGATCAAGAAGCTGGCCGCGCAGTACGCCGACGCCCGCTCGATGCTCTTCATCGGCCGCGTCCGGGGCTACCCGGTGGCCCGCGAGGCCTCCCTGAAGCTCAAGGAGGTCTCCTACATCCACGCCGAGGCCTACCCGGCCTCCGAGCTCAAGCACGGCCCGCTCGCCCTGATCGAGCCCGCCCTGCCGACGGTCGCGATCGTGCCGGACGACGACCTGCTGGAGAAGAACCGCGCGGCCATGGAGGAGATCAAGGCCCGCAGCGGCCAGATCCTCGCCGTCGCCCACCGGGAGCAGGAGAAGGCCGACCACACCATCGTCGTCCCGAAGAACGAGGACGAGCTCGACCCGATCCTCATGGGCATCCCGCTCCAGCTCCTCGCGTACCACACGGCCCTGGCCCTGGGCCGGGACATCGACAAGCCGCGCAACCTCGCCAAGTCCGTCACGGTGGAGTAGCACACCGGCGGAACGCCGGAACGGCCCCGCACGTGTTCGTGCGGGGCCGTTCGCGGGACGAGGGAGCTCCGGACGTCAGGGGATGACCACCACGGGCCGCTGCGCCCGCTTGGCGAGGCGCCCGGCGACGGAGCCGAAGAGCCGGCCCACGAGGCCGTGACTGGAGCCGACGACGATCGCGTCCGCCTCGTACTCCCGCCCCACCTCCTCGAGTTCGTGGCAGATGTCACCGCCGCGCTCGACCAGGATCCAGGGCACCTCGGTGAGGTAGTCGGCACACGCCAGCTCCAGACCCAGCACCTCGGTGCGGTGGTCCGGGACGTCGACGAAGACGGGTGGTTCGCAGCCCGCCCACACCGTGGTCGGCAGCCGGTTGGCGACGTGCACGATGACCAGGCCCGAGCCGAGCCGGCGCGCCATGCCGATGGCGTACGCGAGAGCGCGCTCGCTGGAGGTGGAGCCGTCGAAGCCCACGACGACACCGTGCTTGAAGGCTGGGTCGCACGACTGGCGTGGCTCTCCGGCCGCCAGGGGCTCGGCCGCCGTAGGTTCGGCGACGGGCCGCTTGCGGTCCGCGGGTTCGAAGAATTCGTGACCGGCCATGGCTGTCTCGGCGTTTACATCCTCTATGGGGGGCAACATGTGCGGCGGAGCAGTGTCCGGGAACTGTCTTCCCAACCCCATACCCCCAAGGGTACGGCGCCACGCCTCCTTCGCCCAGATCCCGCGCGGGGTCCGCCGCGGGTTCCCCGGAGCATGCCCGAGGGGGCGCCCGTAACGCAATGGTTGCTGCGCTGTACAGGCGGTTTGCACGGGATTCAACTGCCGGTGCCCCCGGCCGCGGCCCGTCGTGACCGGAGGACCGGCCGGACGTCGCTCTCCGTGAACCGGGCCGGCGGCGCCGCCGACGCGGGGACGGGATCACCGGTCCGGTCCGCCGGGCGGCGTTCGGCCGCGGCCTCGTCCCGGTCCTGCGGGGCGGGTCCGGGGGTGCGCGCCACGCCGGGTGAAAAACACCGGTCGGTTGACCGGTTTCCGCGCACGAGTCCGCTTCTTTTCAGCCAACTTCCACGGGGGTCTCCCCCCTGACCCGAATCACCCCCCAACCCCCGTTCCACCTGCACGGACAGGGTCTCGGGGCCCCCGCGCACCCTATGTGGATTGGCCACTGCCACAAGGCGCACTTCCCTGTGGCGCCCCGGAGTGCAACCCTTCGTGATCGACTGCTTCACGCCAAGTTGCCATGTCGACAATGTCCCAAGTGCCGAACCGGCCACCTCGGTACGACGGGACGCAGTAGATTCGATCTTGACTGTCTACGGCGGGGGACTCGTGCAGGACCGAGGGGAAACGTGTTGGAGCGACAGACCCGAAAGGTTGAGGGCGCCGCGACCACCGAGGGGGGCTTAGCGGGATGAGCCACGACTCCACTGCCGCGCCGGAAGCCGCGGCCCGGAAGCTGTCCGGGCGACGCCGCAAGGAGATCGTCGCGGTGCTGCTGTTCAGCGGCGGCCCCATCTTCGAGAGTTCCATACCGCTGTCGGTGTTCGGCATCGACCGCCAGGACGCCGGCGTGCCGCGCTACCGACTGCTGGTGTGCGCCGGTGAGGAGGGCCCCCTGCGGACCACAGGGGGACTCGAACTCACCGCGCCGCAGGGCCTGGAGGCGATCTCCCGGGCCGGCACCGTCGTCGTGCCGGCCTGGCGGTCGATCACCTCTCCACCGCCGGAGGAGGCGCTCGACGCCCTGCGCCGGGCGCACGAGGAGGGGGCCCGCATCGTCGGGCTGTGCACCGGCGCCTTCGTCCTGGCGGCGGCGGGCCTGCTGGACGGCCGCCCGGCGACCACCCACTGGATGTACGCGCCGACGCTGGCCAAGCGCTATCCGTCGGTGCACGTCGATCCGCGCGAGCTGTTCGTGGACGACGGCGACGTCCTGACGTCGGCGGGCACGGCGGCGGGCATCGACCTGTGCCTGCACATCGTGCGCACGGACCACGGCAACGAGGCGGCCGGCGCCCTGGCCCGGCGTCTGGTGGTGCCCCCGCGCCGCAGCGGCGGCCAGGAGCGCTACCTCGACCGGTCTTTACCGGAGGAGATCGGCGCCGACCCGCTCGCCGAGGTCGTCGCCTGGGCGCTGGAGCACCTCCACGAGCAGTTCGACGTGGAGACGCTGGCGGCCCGCGCGTACATGAGCCGGCGCACCTTCGACCGCCGCTTCCGCTCGCTGACCGGCAGCGCGCCGCTCCAGTGGCTGATCACCCAGCGGGTGCTCCAGGCGCAGCGGCTGCTGGAGACGTCCGACTACTCGGTGGACGAGGTCGCGGGCCGCTGCGGCTTCCGTTCGCCGGTGGCGCTGCGCGGCCACTTCCGCCGCCAGCTGGGCTCCTCCCCCGCCGCCTACCGGGCCGCCTACCGGGCCCGCCGCCCGCAGGGCGACCGGCCGGTGGACGCGGAGGGCGGCGGCGCGGGCCCGTCCCGGCTGCCCGCCCCGTACGAGGCCGGGCAGCAGCCGGCCGGTGTGCCGGTGGAGAGCCAGGTCCCGTTCCAGACCCGCCGCCCCCGGGGCCGGCCCGCCGGGGCGCGCCGGCGGGGGCTGCGCCGCCCCCCGTGCCTTCACCTCGGGGCGCGCGGGGCGGGCCCACGGCCCGCCCGGCGCTCCCGGCCGTCCGGCCCTCCCCCACGCCGGGCAGGGCGGACCCACTCAGCCCGTCCGGCGTTCGCGGACGAGGCCGCCCAGGCCGAAGCGGGGGTCCGGGGGCGGCAGCTCCCGTGAGGCCGGCATCGACGCCGGGGGTCCATGCACCGGACGCCCGCCGTAGGGTGGCCCCATGAACGATCGCATGGTGTGGATCGACTGCGAGATGACCGGCCTCTCGCTGTCCGACGACGCGCTCATCGAGGTGGCCGCCCTCGTCACCGACTCCGAGCTGAACGTGCTCGGCGAGGGCGTCGACATCGTCATCCGTCCGCCGGAGCGGGCCCTGGAGACGATGCCGGAGGTGGTGCGGGAGATGCACACCGCGTCCGGCCTGCTCGCCGAGCTCGAGGGCGGCACGACGCTGGCGGACGCCGAGGCGCAGGTCCTGGCGTACGTGCGGGAGCACGTGAAGGAACCCGGCAAGGCCCCCCTGTGCGGCAACTCGGTCGGCACCGACCGCGGCTTCCTGCTGAGGGACATGCCGACACTGGAGAACTACCTCCACTACCGGATCGTGGACGTCTCCTCGGTCAAGGAGCTGGCCCGGCGCTGGTACCCGCGGGCCTACTTCAACAGTCCCGAGAAGAACGGCAACCACCGCGCCCTCGCCGACATCCGCGAGTCCATCGCCGAGCTGCGCTACTACCGCGAGGCCGTCTTCGTCCCGCAGCCCGGCCCCGACTCCGACACGGCCAAGGCGATCGCCGCCAAGCACGTCGTGTCCGCCCCTTAGGGGCGCCGGGAAAGGCGGGCGCGAGCACCCCTTCGGACCCTGTACACTTTTTCTCAGCCGGTCGGGGAACCCCGCAAAAGGTTCCGACTACCGGCCATGGTGGGTGTAGCTCAGCTGGTAGAGCACCTGGTTGTGGTCCAGGATGCCGCGGGTTCAAGTCCCGTCACTCACCCTGATCGATCAGCCGGTGACCTTCGGAAGAAGGTCACCGGCTGATGTGCGTGTGGGGGCGCGAGCGGACCCGCGCCCCCCCGTTCACGACGAGGCGCGCTCCACCAGCTCCGTCGCCAGCACCACCTGGTGCCGCTCCCGCCCCCCGGTCCCCGCCGGCCGGCGGTCCGCGATCTCGGTCAGCAGCAGGTCGATCATCGCGCGGCCCATCTCCTCGATGGGCTGCCGGACGCTGGTCAGCGGCGGGTCCAGGTGGCGGGCGATCGCCGAGTCGTCGTAGCCGACCAGCGCCACGTCGTCCGGGATGCGCCGGCCCGCCTCGCGCAGCGCCTGGCGCGCGCCGGCCGCGGTGACGTCCGAGGCGGCGAAGACCGCGTCCAGGTCCGGGCAGCGGCGCAGCAGCTCCGTCATCGCGCGCCGGCCGCCCTCCTCGGTGAAGTCGCCCGGCTCGATCAGCTCGGCCGCGTCGCCGAGTCCCCCGTCGCGCAGGGCGTCGCGGTAGCCGTCGACGCGCCGCTGGGCGCCGTAGACGTCGAGGTGGCCGGTGATGTGGGCTATGCGGCCGCGGCCCCGGGACATCAGGTGCTCGACGGCCGAGCGGGCGCCGCCGTAGTTGTCGGAGTCCACGGACGCCAGCGTCTCAGCCGCGGAGCGCGGGCCGCTGATCACCGCCGGGATGTCCAGCTGGGTCAGCATGTCGGGCAGCGGGTCGTCGGCGTGCACCGAGACCAGCAGGACGCCGTCCACCCGGTGCGCGGCCAGGTACTGGGCGAGCCGCTGCCGTTCCCGGTCGCTGCCCGCGAAGATCAGCAGCAGCTGCATCTCGGTGTCGGTGATCTCCGCGCCGACACCGCGCAGCATGTCCGAGAAGTAGGGCTCGGCGAAGAACCGCGTCTCCGGCTCCGGGACGACCAGCGCGATCGCGTCGGTGCGGTTGGCCGCGAGCGCCCGGGCGGCGGTGTTCGGGACGTAGCCGAGTTCCGCGACGGCCGCCTCGACGGCCGCCCGGGTCGCGTCGCTGACCCGGGGCGAGCCGTTGATCACCCGGGAGACCGTGCCGCGGCCGACGCCGGCCCGGGCGGCCACCTCCTCGAGGGTCGGGCGTCTGACGCCCCGGCTCCGCCCACCGTTGACCGCCATGGTCGTCGCCCTTCCCTCGCAGCTGTCCGGCCAGGAATCTAACAGCCCCGGCTCGTTGCCCTCCCGCCCCCATCGTGCCTCGTGGGCGGCGGAATTCCCCCCTCCGTGCGGTGGAGGGACCGCGAGGGCGCGACCGGCAGGTGGTCGCGCCCTCGCGGTGGCCGAGTGCGGCAGGGGCTCAGCCGAGTTCGCCGGCGGGCAGCGCGTTGCGCCGGATCACGTCGGCGTACCAGTGGGCGCTCGCCTTCGGGATGCGGCGCTGGGAGGAGTAGTCGACGTAGACGGCGCCGAAGCGCTTCGAGTAGCCGTAGGACCACTCGAAGTTGTCCAGCAGGGACCACAGGAAGTAGCCGCGGACGTCCGCGCCGTCGGCGACCGCCCGGCGCACGGCGTCCAGGTGGGTGCGGAGGTAGGCGATGCGCTGCGGGTCGTTGACCCGGCCCTCCGGGGAGACGTAGTCGTCGAAGGCGGCGCCGTTCTCGGTGACCATCAGCGGCAGGCCGGGGTGGGACTTCGACAGGCCGGTGAGCAGGGTGTGCAGTCCGTCCGCGTCGATGGCCCAGTTCATCGCGGTCAGGTCGTCGTTGGCGAGGTGGAAGGCCACGTGCTCGGAGCCCGTCCACGGCGAGTGGTCGCTCGCGCCGTGTCCGTCGTTCCGGGTGGAGCCGGTGCCCTCGGTGGGCAGGGAGACCACGGTCGGCGAGTAGTAGTTGACGCCGAGCACGTCGATCGGGCGGGAGATCTCCGCCAGGTCGCCGTCCTTCACCAGCGCGTTCCAGTCGACGAGGTGCGCGGTGTCGGCGATCAGGTCCTCGGGGTAGGCGCCGTCGAGGAGGGGGCCGGTGAAGATCCGGTTGCCGACGGCGTCGATGCGGCGGGCCGCCTCGGCGTCCCCGGGGGCGTCGGTGAGGGGGCGCACCTGGTGCAGGTTGAGGGTGATGGACGTCTGCGCGGTCGGCGGCAGGGCCTCGCGCAGGACGCCGACCGCCTTGCCGTGGGCCAGGTTGAGGTGGTGGGCGGCGCGCAGGGTGGCGGCCGGGTCGGTGCGGCCCGGGGCGTGCACGCCGGAGCCGTAGCCCAGGAAGGCGCTGCACCACGGCTCGTTGAGGGTGGTCCACACGCCGACGCGGTCGCCGAGGGCGCGGGCCATGATGGCGGCGTACTCGGCGAAGCGGTCGGCGGTGTCGCGCTGCGGCCAGCCGCCGGCGTCCTCCAGCTCCTGGGGCAGGTCCCAGTGGTAGAGGGTGGCGACGGGGGTGATGCCCGCCTCGAGGAGCTCGTCGGTGAGGCGGCGGTAGAAGTCCAGGCCGCGTTCGACGGCGGGACCGCGGCCGGTGGGCTGGACCCGGGACCAGGAGACGGAGAAGCGGTACGCCTTCAGGCCGAGGTCCTTCATCAGGGCCACGTCGTCGCGGTACCGGTGGTAGTGGTCGGCGGCGATGTCGCCGGTGTCGCCGTTGCGGACCTTGCCGGGGGTGTGGCTGAAGGTGTCCCAGATGGAGGGCGTGCGGCCGTCCTCGGCGGCGGCGCCCTCCACCTGGTAGGCGGCGGTGGCGGCGCCCCAGACGAAGCCCGTCGGGAAGGAGGTGCCGGTGGCCGGCTGGGCGGGGGTCTCGGGTCGTACGGCGGTCATGGTGAGAACGCTCCCAAATGGCGTGAGGAGGTGCCGGGCGGTGGGGCCCGGCGGTGCGGGAAGGCGGGGTGGGGCGCGGGGACGGGCGCCCGGGGTCCGGCAGGGCCCGGGTGCGGGCCGGGCCCTGCCGGGCGGCGCGGGGCGGGGCGGACGAGGGTCAGCCCTTGACGGCGCCCGCCATGATGCCTCCGACGATCTGCTTGCCGAAGACGACGAAGACCACCAGCAGCGGCAGGGTGCTGATCAGCGCTCCGGCCATGACGATGCTCTGGTCGGGGGTGTAGGAGGCGCTGAGCTGTCCGAGCGCGACCTGGATGGTGGGGTTCTCCTGGTTCAGCGCGAGGAAGGGCCAGAAGAAGTCGTTCCACGCCTGGACGAAGGTGAGCATGCCGAGCACCATCATCGCGGGCCGGGCCGCGGGCAGGACGACGTTCCACACGATGCGGAGGTTGTTCGCCCCGTCCACCTTGGCCGCCTCGATGAGTTCGTACGGCAGGGCCTCGATGAGGTACTGGCGCATGAAGAAGACGCCGAAGGCGCCGACCAGGGTCGGGAAGATCACCGACTCCAGCTCTCCGCTCCAGCCGATGTCCGACATCATCATGAACAGCGGCACGACGCTGAGCTGCGGCGGGATGGTGAGGGTGGCGATGACCGCGGTCATCAGCACGTTCCGGCCGCGGAAGCGCATCTTGGCGAAGGCGTACCCGGCCAGCGTGCAGAAGAACAGCGTGGCCGCGGTGATGGAGCCGGCCACGATGGCGCTGTTGACGATGGCCTTGCCGAGGTTGGCCTGTTCCCAGGCCGCTTCGAGGTTGCTGAACAGCCGGCCGCCCGGCAGGAACGGCGGCGGGGTGTCGAGGACCCGCTGCTGGTCGTGCGAGGCGGCCACCAGCGTCCAGTACAGGGGGAAGAGGGACCCCAGGCCGACGACGGCCAGCGCGAGGTAGGTGAAGGGGCCGCCCTTGAGCTGCTGGCCGGCGCCGATCCGCAGGCGGCGGCCCTTGCCGCCGCCCGAGCCGGGGGCCTCGGCCACCGGGGCCGGGCCGGGGGCGGTCTTGTAGGGAGTACTTGTCGTGGTCATCGTTGTCGCTCCCGTCAGGCCGCGCTCTTGCGCACGAACCGGCTGACGATCCAGTTGATCAGGGCGATGAGCAGCAGCAGGACGAGCATGGCCCAGGCCACGGCGGCGGCCGGGCCGAGGTGCTGGAGCTTCCAGCCGTAGTTGAAGAGGTAGATGCTGAGCGTCTCGTACTGGTGCTCGCTGCCGCCGACGGCGCCGAGCGTGCCGCCCTGCAGCAGGAGCGGCTCACCGAAGAGCTGCATGGAGCCGATGGTCGAGATGACGATGGTGAACAGGATCGTCGGCCGCAGCGCGGGGATGGTCACCTTGCGGAACTGCTGCCAGCGCGAGGCGCCGTCGATCGACGCCGCCTCGTACAGGTCGGTCGGCACGGCCTGCATGGCCGCCAGGTAGATCAGGGCGTTGTAGCCGGTCCAGCGCCAGATCACGATGATCGAGATGGCGATCTTGGACGTCCAGTGGCCGTTGCCCCAGTCGATGTCCCCCGCGCCGAAGAAGCCCAGCACCCAGTTGAGGAGTCCGCCGTCGGCCCGGAACACCAGGGCGAAGACCAGGGCGGCGGTCGCGACCGAGGTGGCGTACGGGGTGAGGATGATCGTCCGCCAGAAGGTGCTGGCGCGCAGCTTGTAGTTGAGCAGGTGCGCCAGGCCCAGCGCGACCAGCAGCTGCGGGACGGTCGAGATGACGCCGATGATGAAGGTGTTGGAGACGGCCGTCCAGAACTCGGAGTCCTGGAGGATCTTGGAGAAGTTCTCGAAGCCGACCCACTCGGACTGGTCGAGGCTCGTCATCTCCACCCGGTGCAGGGCGATCCACCCGGTGTAGAGGAGCGGGTAGAGCCCGAAGGCACCGAAGATGAGGAAGAAGGGGGCGATGTACGCGTACGGCGACACCTTGTCGTCGAGGCGCCACAGTCGCGAACGCCACGGGCTGCGTCCTCGGGACGCGGCGCCGGAGCCGCCGGTGAGCGGAGTCTTGGCACCCCGTGCGGGGGTTGTCGTTGCCACGGAGGGAGTCCTTCCCTGGGAGGTCGGGCCGGGTAGGGGCGGGAGGTGGGGCGGTGGGCCGGACGCCCGTCCCGCCGGTCCCTGCCCCCGCTGTGCGGCACGGTGCCGGGCGGCTCGCGCGGCTGCCCGCGGTGCGTGCGGCGGCCGGCGGCGCGGGCCCCGGTGCGGGGTGCCGTACGGCCGGTGGCGGGTGCCCGCTCCGGCGGCGGTCGCGGTGCCGGTCGCGGGGATCGGGGTGGGGCCGGGTCGGTCGAGGTGGGGCCGGGGTCGGTGGGCTCGGGCGGCGCCGCGGGGTGCGAACCGTGTCCGCCCGTACCGCGCCGACGGCACGGACGGACACGGGCGGCACCCCGCGACCGGGTGCGGACCGACGCCGCGCAGCAGACCCGCCGCGGACGGCCGGGTCTGCTGCGGACGTCACCCGCGCCCGCGGGCGGGGGCCGTCGTACCTCTACGGCCCCCGCCGTGCGCACGGTGCGGGCGGTGCGGGGCGGCTGGTTGGACCGCCCGCACCGGCGCGGGTCAGCCGATGGCCTTGTCGATCGTCTCGACCGCCGCGTCCCAGGCCTTGTCGGGCTTGGTGCCCCGCTGCTCCATGTTGTTGATCTGCGTGGAGATCGTGTCCTTGATGACGCCGTCCTTCGGGCCGAGCACCGCCACCGGGATGGACTTGGCCTCCTCGGCGTACAGCTGGCCGACGGGGGCGTTGTTGAAGTACGAGAGCTTCGCGTTCTTCACGTCGTCGAGCGCGTAGGCGCCCTGGTTGGACGGGAAGACACCGACGGCCTTGAACACGGCGGCCTGCTGCTCGGGCGCGGTCAGCCACTTGACCAGCTCGGTGGCCTCCTTGACGTGCTTGCCGCTCTTGGGCACGGTCAGGAAGGAGCCGCCCCAGTTGGCCGCGGTCGCGCCGGGCGCACGCGAGATGTCCCACTTGCCGGCGAAGTCGTTGCCGGAGTAGTTCTCGATCTGCAGGGACATCCAGGCCGGGCACACGACGGTGGCCACGGTGCCCTTGCGCAGCGCCGCCTTCCAGGGGTCCTGGAACTGCGGCACGCCCTGGCTCAGCTTCTTCTCCGCGGCCTCGGCGGCGAGGTCCCAGCCCTTCTGCACCGACGGGCTGTCCTTGTATATCGCCTTGCCGTCGGCGTCGTAGTACTGGCTCTCGGCGGAGCTGACGACACCGTTGAACATGGCGCTGGCGGAGTCCATGAAGTAAGTGCCCTCAGGCGCCTTCTTCTTGTACTGCTCGCCGAGCTGGATGTAGTCCTCCCAGCCGCCCTGGACCGCCTTGGCGACCTCCTCGCGGTCGGTCGGCAGGCCCGCCTTCTCGAAGAGGTCCCTGCGGTAGCAGAGCGACATCGGGCCGATGTCGGTACCGGCGCCGATGACCTGGCCGTCCTTGCTGGTGGCCTGCTTGGCCTTCCAGTCGACCCACTGGCTGGTGTCGATGCTGCCCTTGAGGTCGGTGAACTTGTCCGCCTGGGTGTCCACGACCTCCTTGATGCGGGCCACCTCGACGCCGACGACGTCTCCCAGACCGGCGCCCGAGTTCAGCTGCTGAAGGAGCTTCGGGTAGTAGTCCTGCTCGTTGGCCGTGGTCTCCTCCTTCACCTCGATGTTCGGGTGAAGCTGCTGGTACTTCTCGAAGAGACCGGCCTCCTTGTAGCCGAACTGCCCGTAGTCGGCCACCTTGAGGACGATCTTCCCGTCGGATTCCGAGGAGTCCGAGTCGCTGTCGCTGCTGCAGGCGGTCAGCAGCAGCGCCGAGGCCGTCAGGACCGACGTGGTCAGGGCCGCTGCTCTGCGGCCACGGACGCCGCCGGTTCGGGTGATGCGCATTCCACTACTCCTTGTTCCAGTGGGAACGGGGACCTCAGGAATCAGACCGCCGGGTTCGACGGTCCGGACCTGCCCTCTCGGTTCGAGCAGCGGCCAGCCCAGAGCAACGCGGCAAGCGGTGCGAAGATGCTGGTCAACGGTGTGCCATGCGAGGTGGAGGGAAGGGCCGATGGTGCTTCGTTCCGTACGGAAGCCGGCCCCGGAACTCCGTGGGACCGCTCCCACGCGGCTTGCCCCGAAGACTCGTCGGTGGCGGGCCCAAGTGTCAAGACTTGAAAACGGCGTTGTTGCGCAAGCGTGTTCCGCGCGTCACGGGAATGTGTCGCACCGCCGGGGCGCCGTCACCCGCGACCCGTAGCTGGAAATCCGAAATCCCGCAGGTCACGGGCGAGTTGACGCTCACCCGGGGGCGCGGAGGGGGCCGTGCGGGCGAGGGTCGCGCTTTCTGGGCGAGAATGAATCCGGTCCCGCACCGAACGCCGGAAGGTGAACGATGAGCCCTGCCGAACAGCCGCCCACCGCCGCGGACGTCCGGCGCCCGACCCTGAACGCGGTGGCCGCACGCGCCGGCGTCGGCCGCGGCACGGTCTCCCGGGTCATCAACGGCTCCCCGAAGGTCAGCGACCGCTCCCGCGCGGCCGTGGAGCGGGCGATCGCCGAACTCGGCTACGTCCCCAACCCGGCCGCCCGTTCCCTCGTCACCCGGCGCACCGACTCCGTGGCCCTGGTGGTCCCCGACGCGCAGACCCGGCTGTTCTCCGAGCCCTACTTCTCGGACATCATCCGGGGCGTGTCCGCCGGGCTGGCGGACGCGGGGATGCGCATGCTGCTGGTGATGGTGCACGACGAGAAGGAGTACGCGCGGCTCGCCCCGTACCTGTCCGGGCAGCGCGTGGACGGGGTGCTGATGGTGGCGGTGCACAGCGACGACACGCTGCCCGACCAGCTGGAGGCGCTGGCCATTCCGACCGTGCTGGCCGGCCGGCGGGGCGACCGGGAGCCGCTGGGGCACGTCCGCGCGGACAACCGCGGCGGCGCCCGGGGCGCGGTCCGGCATCTGCTGACGAGCGGCCGCCGGGCCGTCGGCACCATCACCGGGCCGCTCGACATGGAGGCGGCGCGCGAACGGCTCGACGGCTACCGCGAGGCGCTGCGGGACGCCGGTGCCGCCGTCGCCGAGGAGCTGGTCGCGAACGGCGACTTCACCGAGGAGGGCGGGCGCGCGGCCATGCGGGAGCTGCTGCGCCGCCGTCCCGACCTGGACGCGGTCTTCGCCGCCTCGGACGTGATGGCCTCCGGCGCCGTGCTGGAGCTGCGCGCCGCGGGCCGGCGGGTGCCGGGCGACGTGGCCGTCATCGGGTTCGACGACTCCATCGTGGCCCGGCACGTCGACCCGCCGCTGACCAGCGTCCGGCAGCCGCTGGAGGAGATGGGCCGCACCATGGCGCGGCTGCTGCTGGACGAGATCGCCGACCGGGGGTCCGGGCACCGCGGGGTGGTCCTGCCGACGCGGCTGGTGGTGCGGGAGTCGGCCTGAGCGGCCACCCGCGGACACGGGTCCGGAAGGCCGGCGGGTCCGGCCGGACCAGCGCGGCCCGGAGGGGGCGGCCGAAGTCGGCGGGGTGGCGGGGGTTTCACTGTGGGAGCGCTCCCATGCATAATGGGGCCCCCGACCCCGTGGGAGCGATTCCATGTCAGTACCGACGCCCGTCTCCTTTCCTCCTGCCTTCCTCTGGGGCGCCGCGACCTCGGCGTACCAGATCGAGGGCGCGGTGCGGGAGGACGGCCGCACCCCCTCGATCTGGGACACCTTCAGTCACACGCCGGGGAAGACGGCCGGTGGTGACACCGGTGACATCGCTGTCGACCACTACCACCGCTACCGCGACGACGTGGCGCTGATGGCGGAACTGGGTCTGGGCGCCTACCGCTTCTCCGTCTCCTGGCCCCGCGTGCAGCCGACCGGCCGCGGTCCGGCCGTCCAGCGCGGTCTGGACTTCTACCGCCGTCTGGTCGACGAGCTGCTGGCCGCCGGCATCAAGCCCGCCGTCACCCTCTACCACTGGGACCTGCCGCAGGAGCTGGAGGACGCGGGCGGCTGGCCGGCGCGGGACACGGCGTACCGGTTCGCCGAGTACGCGCAGATCGTCGGCGACGCGCTCGGCGACCGCGTGGAACAGTGGATCACCCTCAACGAGCCGTGGTGCGCGGCCTTCCTGGGCTACGCCTCCGGGGTGCACGCGCCCGGCCGGACCGACCCGGCGGCCGCGCTGCGCGCCGCCCACCACCTGAACCTGGCGCACGGCCTGGGCACGGTGGCCCTGCGTTCGGTGATGCCGGCCCGCAACTCGGTGGCGGTCAGCCTCAACACCTCGGTCGTCCGGCCGCTGTCCCAGCAGCCCGCGGACCTGGCTGCGGCGCGGAGGATCGACGACCTGTCCGGCGGGATCTTCCACGGCCCGATGCTGCACGGCGCCTACCCCGAGACCCTGCTCGAGGCGACGGCGCCGGTCACCGACTGGTCGCACGTCCAGGACGGCGACCTGGGGCTGATCCGCCAGCCGCTGGACGCGATCTGCCTCAACTACTACACGCCCACCGTGGTGTCGGCGGCCGACGCGGACTCGCGCGTCCCGCGGGCCGACGGGCACGGGGCGAGCGACCACTCGCCGTGGCCGGCCGCGGAGGACGTGGCGTTCCACCAGCCGCCGGGCGAGCAGACGGCGATGGGCTGGACCGTCGACCCCACCGGCCTGCACGAGCTGATCATGCGTTATCACCGGGAGGCCCCCGGCCTGCCGCTGTACATCAGCGAGAACGGCGCCGCCTACGACGACAAGCCCGCCGCGGACGGCACCGTCCACGACCCCGAGCGGGTCGCCTACCTGGACGGCCACCTCAAGGCGGTCCGCCGGGCCATCGCGGACGGCGCGGACGTGCGCGGCTACTACCTGTGGTCGCTGCTGGACAACTTCGAGTGGGCCTACGGCTACGAGAAGCGGTTCGGCGCGGTCTACGTCGACTACGCCTCCCAGGAGCGCGTCCCCAAGGCGAGCGCGCTGTGGTACGGGCGGGCGGCCCGCACGGGGACGCTCCCGCCACTGGACCCGTCCGAGTAGACCTGCCGGGGAGGGGTCGAGCGGGTCCGGGGCGCGGCGTCCACGGGGGGAGCCGCGCCCCGGGCCACCGGGGTGCCGAGCGGGGTCAGTTGTAGGCGGCGAAGGCCTTGGAGAAGGCCGACGGCTCCTGGAGGACGGAGCTGCACGTGGCGTCGGCCTGCGGCTTGGTGCCGCCCGCGCACTGCTTGTCGCGGGTCGCCGACCACATGGACAGCCAGGCCAGGTCCTTGGACCGGGCGAACCGGACCAGCTGGGCGGCGTCGTCGACCGTGAAGATCTCGGTGACGACGTCGTTGACGCCGATCATCGGAGTGACGGCGACCGTGCGCCAGGCCGCGCTGTCGGAGAGGCCGAGGACGCTCTTGATCTGCGCCTGGGTGGCGGTGGCGGCCTGCTCGGCGTAGGTGCCCATGTCGCCGCTGTACGCCGGGCCGTAGTCCATCGCCATGATGTTGACGGTGTCGATCCGCACGCCGTTCTGCCGGGCGTTCGCGAGGAGGTCGACGCCGGCCTGGGTCAGGCCCTCGGGCATGACGGGCAGGGTGAAGGAGACGTCCAGGTCCGGGTGCCGCTTCCGCAGGGCGGTGACGGCCTGGGCGCGGCGGGTGTTGGCGGCCGTGTCGGGCAGGGCGCCGCCCTCGACGTCGAAGTCGACCTTGGTGAGCCCGTAGGTGTCCACGACCTTGCCGTACGCCGCCGCCAGGGCGTCGGCCGAGGCGCACGTCGTCGCCAGCTCGGATCCGGACGCGCCGCCGAAGGAGACGCGCACGTCGCCGCCCTTGGCGCGCAGGGCGCCTATCTGCCGTGCCACGGCGTCGCTCGCGAGGTCGGTGACGCCGCCCCACTTGGGGGTGCAGCCGCCGCCGTCGGTGACGAAGGCCAGGTGGTAGTTCTTCACGCCGGTCGCCTCGGCGTTCGCGACGAGGTCGAAGGCCGGGTAGAGGGAGGTGTCGACGTAGGGCGCGAAGCCGGCGCCGCCCGTGGTGCCTTCGCCGGGGGTCCCGGAGGGGGCCGGGGTGGTGGCCGTGGCGGTCGGTGCCGGTGTCGGCTCGGCGGGGGCGGAGGCCGTGGGTGTGGGTGCCGGGGTCGGGGGCTGGGACGGGCGGCCGCTGGGTTCGGGGGTGGCGCCGTCGTCCGCCGAGCAGGCCGCGCCGTCGACACGGCATCCGGTCGGGTCCTGGGTGCCGTCGACGACGAAGCCGACGGTGACGGACTCGCCGGCCCTCAGGCCGTCCGTGTCCCACTTCGGCCCGGTCACGGTGACGTGCCGGCCGCTGACGCTGTGCTCGGCGTTCCACAGCGAGCCCAGTCCGGCGCCCGGGGGCAGGTCGAACTCCAGCGTCCAGTCCTTCTTCGCGGCCGGGCTGTTGTTGGTGACGACGTACTGCGCGGTGTAGCCCGTCGACCACTCGCTCGTCCTGGTGTAGGCGGCCCCGACTCCGGCGGCCTGGGCGGTGCCGGTGAGCAGCAGCGCGCCGCCGCCGGCCACGGCCGCGGCGACGAGCGCGCCGATCACCTTGTTCCTGCCGGAGACCCTGCGCCGGTGCGTGCTGCTCATCTCGTGCCTGCCTTCGCTGTTCAGGGAGCCCTGCGGGGGAGGTGCGGGGCGGGGGTGCGGCAGCACGCTAGCGATGCGGAACCGGTCAAACCGGTTGTTCCGGGCGGGGGTTGGTGATCTTAGGGTGCGCTTAAGGGAGGGATCGGGACCGGTTAAAGGGCAAGCTCCGGCGGGGCTGCCGGCGGCGGCGCACCGCTCCCCGGTGGCCCCGCCGCACGGGTGCCGTGCGCCCGTCGAGCTGGATCCAGACGCGCACCTCGGTCCCGCCGAGCACGGACGAGCCGATGCGGACGTCCCCGCCCGTCGACTCGGCGAGCCGGCGCACGATGTCCAGGCCGAGCCCGGTCGACCCGTCGGCGCCCGATCCCCGGCCGCGGGCCATCGCCGCCTCGGGGTCGGATATGCCGGGGCCCGCGTCCGACACGAGCACGATCACCGCGTCCTCGCCGTTGTGCAGGTCGACCGCGAAGGCGGTGCCCTCGGCGGTGTGCCGGAAGACGTTGCCGAGGAGGGCGTCGAGGGCCGCGGCCAGGTCGGCACGGGCCACGGGTATGCGCACCGGCCGGTCGGCGCCGGCCATCCGCCACTTGCGGCCTTCGTCCTCGGCGAGCGCGGACCAGAAGGCCATTCGCTCGCGGACCACCTCGGCCGCGTCGCACCCGGCGCCGGGACCGGCCGCGGCGGTCTGGGGCTTGGCGTCCCGGGCGGTGCGGATGATGGTGTCGACCTCGCGCTCCAGCTGCTCGACCGCGGCCCGGGTCTGCTCGGCGGCCGGACCGTCGCCGAGCGAGGCCGCGTTGAGCCGCAGCACGGTCAGCGGGGTGCGCAGGCGGTGGGACAGGTCGGCGGCCAGCTCCCGCTCGTTGGCGAGGAGCTGGACGACCTGGTCGGCCATGGAGTTGAACGCGACCGCCGCGAGCCGCAGTTCGGTCGGTCCTTCCTCGGGCACGCGGGCGCCCAGCTTGCCCTCCCCCAGCTCGTGCGCGCCCTCCAGCAGCTTCCGCGCCGGCCGCACCATGCGCACGCCCAGCCGGTCGGCGACCGCGACGGAGCCGACGATCAGCGCGGCGCCGACCGCGGCGAGCACCGTCCAGGCCGTGCCGACCCCGTTGGTGACCTCGGACTCGGGGACGTACACCTCGACGACGGCGATCTCGCCGGAGCTGAGCGCGACCGGCTGGAGCAGCGTCGAGCCGCCGGGCACCTCCGCGGTGGAGGCGCGCCCCATCTCGCGTACGGCGGCGATGTCCTCGTCCGTGGCGCGCCGCCGGCCGATGTCGGTGCCGGCGCCGCTGCCTCCGGACGCCGGGAGGTGCACCGACATCCCGGCGTCCGAGCCCGCGGAGGCGACGACGCGCTCCAGCTGGTCCCGGTCGGTGGTGATGGACAGCGCGGGGGCGACGGCGGCGGCCTCCCGCTCGGCGTTCGAGAAAGCGCGGTCCCGGGCCATCTCCCGGACGACGAGTCCGAGCGGGACGGCGAAGGCGATCACGACCATGGCGGTGACCGCCAGCGACACCTTGACCAGGGCCCACCTCATCGTGGCGGCTCCGCCCCCGGAGGCCCGGTGACCGGAGGCTCCAGCTTCACGCCCACGCCGCGCAGGGTGTGCAGATAGCGGGGCTTGGCGGCGGTCTCGCCCAGCTTCCGGCGCAGCCAGGACAGATGGACGTCGATGGTCTGGTCGTCGCCGTAGGACTGCTGCCAGACCTCGGCGAGCAGCTCCTTGCGGGGGACGACCACTCCGGGGCGGCCGGCGAGGAAGGCGAGCAGGTCGAACTCGCGCCGGGTCAGGTCGAGGCGTGCGCCGTCCAGTTCCGCCTGGCGGCGCAGGGGGTCGACGGTCAGGCCGCCGACGCGCAGGACGGTGGGTGGCGGGGCCTCTCCGGTGCCGGTGCGGGCGCGGCGCAGGACGGCCGCCATGCGGGCCGACAGGTGCTCGACCGAGAACGGCTTGGTGAGGTAGTCGTCCGCGCCCGCGTTCAGCAGCCGGACGACCTCCGCCTCGTCGTCCCGGGCGGTGGCGACGATAACGGGCACGTCGGTGATGCCGCGCAGCATCTTCAGCGCCTCGGAGCCGTCGAGGTCGGGCAGTCCGAGGTCGAGGATCACCACGTCGAACCGGTTGTGGGCGACCTCGCGCAGCGCCTCCAGCGCCGTGCCGACGCTGCGCACGAGGTGCGAGGCGTCGGTCAGGTGCCGGATGAGCGCCGAGCGTACGAACTGGTCGTCCTCGACCACGAGCACACTTGCCATGGGCGGCACCGTACGCCATGCGGAGGAGCCCGGCGCGGGCCTGTGGACAACTCCGGGCGGGGCTCCGGGCCCGCCTGTGGACAACCCCGACCGGGCGACACGTGTGTGACGCGTGAGGCAGTATGGCCGCGATGCGCAGAGGACTCGTACACGTACTGGCCTGGCTGCTCGCCACCGGCGCCGCGGTCACGCTGTCGTGGTGGGGCGTGCACACGGTGATGGCGGGCACGGCCTACGACGCGCCCCGCGCCCTGCCCGTCACGGTGGCCGACGCGGCCGTGCGGGACACGGCGGGTCCACGGGCGTCGGAGCCGTCGGTGTCGTCCACCAGGCGCCCCTCGCCGTCGGGCAGTCCGTCCGCCGGTCCGTCCGACGGCCCCTCGGTGAAGCCGAGTCGGACACCCGGCGGCACCGGTCCGGCGCCGTCGCGGCCCGCGCCGGCCACCACCCCCGCCGGCCCGGGCCCCTCCCCCACCGCCTCCGGACGGGTCCGGAGCTACGAGACCGACGGGGGGCGCGCGGTGTTCGACCTCGGGACGTCGTCGGCGTCGCTGGTGTCGGCGACGCCGGGTGCGGGCTGGTCGATGCAGGTGTGGAAGACGGAGTCGTGGATCCGGGTGGAGTTCACCTCGGGCGCGGACCGGGTGTCGGTCTTCTGCACCTGGCACGACGGCCCGCCGCGGGTGGAGATCGGCAGCTACTGAGCCGGCCGCCCGGTCACCGGAAGGCCGAGGCAGGCGGCGCGGGCGAGGCGACCGCGTCCGCGTCCGTCACGGGCCGGGCCCCTCCGGTGAAGTCGGCCAGCGCCCTGCCGTGTTCCACGCGCGCGGAGTGCGGGTCCGAGGCGGCGCGGCGGGTGAGTTCGGCGAGGGGCAGCGGGCGGTCGCAGGCGGCGAGGACGGCGTTGCCGAAGCGTTTGCCGCGCAGCACGGCGGGGTCGGCGATCAGGGCGAGTTCGGGGAAGCGTGCGGCGGCGGTGGCGATCTGGCCGCGCAGGTGGGCGAGGGGCGGGCCGTCGGCGAGGTTGGCGACGTAGACCCCGCCGGGGGCGAGCGCGCGCCGTACCTCGTCGAGGAACTCGGTGGACGTCAGGTGTGCCGGGGTGCGGGCTCCGCCGAACACGTCCGCGACGACCAGGTCCGCCCAGCCGTCGGGCACCTTGGCGAGGCCGGCGCGGGCATCGGTGGAGCGGACCCGGATCCGGGCGGCGGGGTCCAGCGGCAGTTCGCGCCGGACCAGTTGGACCAGGGCGGCGTCCCGCTCGACGACCTGCTGGGTGGAGCGGGGGCGGGTGGCGGCGACGTAGCGGGCGAGGGTGAGGGCGCCGCCGCCGAGGTGCACGGCGTGGACGGGCTTTCCGGGCGGGGCGGCCAGGTCGATGACGTGCCCGATGCGGCGCTGGTACTCGAACGACAGGTACGCCGGGTCGTCCAGGTCGACGTGCGACTGCGGGGCGCCGTCGATCAGCAGGGTCCAGGCCCGCGCCCGCTCCCGGTCGGGTATCAGCTCGGCGCGTCCGCCGTCGACGTCCTCGACGACGGTCTCCGCGGCTGCGCGCCCGCGGCGGGCGTTCCTGGACTTTCCCATCGGACCATTATCGGACGCCGCCGTCGCGCCCACCGCCCCCGCGCCCGGCCGTCCGGACCGCGGCGGGCGGCGGCGCGGTGCTCAGCGGCAGTTGTCCGCGGCCTCGATCAGCCGGGCCGCCTCCCCCAGCGCGGCCCGCAGCACGGCGGGGTCGGTCGCGAGGTCCGCGTCGCCGGGCGGCAGCAGCCAGTCCGCGCCCTCCACCGGCGGTTCGGGGACCGGGGCGAGCTTCGTCCCCCGGCCGTCCGTCTCCGTGCAGGTGCTGCCCGGTACGTCCCAGGCGGCGGCCGTCCCCGGGGGCACCAGGAAGCCGAGGGTGTCGCAGCCGTGGTCGTGGAGCACGCTGCCCACCGCCTCGCCGGCTCCCCGCCTGAGGATGTCGACGGCCTCCAGCCCTTGCCGCGTCGGCACGGTGACGACGTCGCAGCCGCCTTCGCCGTCCGGATCGCGGGCGTCTGCGCGGTCACTGATCGGGCTGGTCTCCATGCCGGCCTCCACCACGGAACTCCTCTTCTGACGAGCGGGTCGGGAGTCGGGGGCCTCCCGGTCCACTGGGTGAAACGCGGCGGAGCGTCAACGGCTACGGCACAAGTCCGCCGCAAAGGATGGCACTTCATGGCAGATCCCGGATGAGATATCCGGTTTTGTGGTCAAACAGCGCGTGGCGAGTCCGTCACAGACGGTACGTTCTAGCTCGCCGGAAACAGGGTGGCAAACGGGAGAATCCCCGTATTACCCACCTTTACCGGCGTGGTTCGACGGTTCGTACGAGAGGACCCGGCCATGGCGTCGTCAACGGTGACCTCCGCCCAGCCCGACCGGCCACCGCGGCCGAACCTCGCGTTCCGGCGCCTGCGCGGCCGGCGTTCGCCGGCCGAGTTCGCGGCGGCGGTCCGCCGTGCCGCGCGTGAGATCGGCGAGCAGGTCAGTTGTGACGCGCGCTACATCGGCCGCGTGGAGGCGGGCGAGATCCGCTGCCCCAACTACGCGTACGAGCGGGTGTTCCTGCACATGTTCCCCGGCCGCACGCTCACCGACCTGGGGTTCGCGCCCCGCTCGTCGGTAAGGGGCCGCCGGGCACGCACGGACGAGGGCGCGCTCCCGGCGCACCTCGACCGGCCGCCGTGCGCCCCGACTGAGAAAGCCGGGGCGGGCGAGCCGTATGACACGCACAACCCGTTCGACACGCACGACAACAACAACAAGGAGAGCGACGTGCTGCGTCGCGCATTCATGACGAGCGGCGTCACCGTGGCCGCCGCCTCGCTGGGCCCCCTGGGCTTCGCCGCCGACGCCGCGGCGGCGCCGCGCGCGGCGCGCCGGGCCGGGACGAGCGACGCGGGAGCCCTCGAAGAGGCCGTCCGCCGGATCCGGCTGCTCGACGACCGGCACGGCGCCGACGGTCTCTACCGGCGCGCGGTGGCACCGCTGCGGGCCGCGTACGCGCTGCTGGACGCCGGCGCGACCCGGCAGGCGACGGCGGACCGGCTCTGTTCGGGCGCCGGGGAACTGGCCATCTCGGTGGGCTGGCTGGCCCACGACTCGGGGCGTTTCGACGACGCGCGCTCCCACTACGCCGAGGCCCTCGCCACCGCCCGGATGACCGACGACCCGGGCCTGGAGGCGCACGCCTTCTGCAACACGGCGTTCCTCGCCCGGGACGCCGGCCGGCCCCGCGAGGCGGTACGGGCGGCCCAGGCCGCGCAGCGCGCCGCCCGGCCGCTGGGGTCGCCGCGGCTGATGTCCCTGCTCGCGCTGCGCGAGGCGGGCGGCTGGGCGGGACTCGCGGACCGCGTCGGCTGCGAGCAGGCGCTGATCCGTGCGCAGGCCCTCTTCCAGCGGGGCCCCTCGGACGCCGACCCCGAGTGGATGAGCTTCTACGGGGAGGCCGAGCTGGAGGGGCTGGAGGCGCAGTGCTGGTCGACGCTCGGCGACTGGACGCGGGCGGCCGGGCACGCGCGGCGGGCGGCCGCACTCCAGGACCCGCACTTCGCGCGGAACCTCGCGCTGTACTCGGCGGAACTGGCCGACGACCTGGCGCGCGGCGGGCGGCCCGACGAGGCGGCCGGGGCGGGGATGCGGGTGCTGGATCTGCTGGGCGAGGTCCAGTCGTCGCGGATCCGGACGATGCTGGCGGGGACGGCGCGGGTGCTGCTGCCGCATCGGCGGGCGTCGGGGGTGTCGGCGTTTCTGGAGCGGCACGCGTCCGTTCCGCGGACGGCCTGACCGGCCGGGGGGGCGCGGTGACCGGCGTCGGAGTGGACCGAGGGGACGGGTCGCGCGCCAGGCGCTGGGGGGGTGCCTCCCAGGCCGTTCAGGCGCTGGGGGAGGCACGACTGCCCGCAGCTTCGGGATGGCGGGTGGTGTCAGGAGTGGTCGGTGAGGTGGCCCTGGTCGTTCCAGGATTCGATGGCCGGTTCGCCGTAGGCCCAGCCCAGGATCGACAGGGACGTCGGGTTGAGACGTATGCGGGCCGCGAAGTCCAGCGGCAGGCCCAGCCACCGGGCGCCGATCGACCGCAGGATGTGTCCGTGGGCGAAGACCAGCACGTCGCGGTCCGCCTCCCGCGCCCACGCGACCACCTCGTCAGCGCGCGCGGTGACGTCCGCCGGGCTCTCGCCCTCCGGGACCCCGTCCCGCCAGATCAGCCAGCCGGGCCGGACCGCCTGGATCTCGTCCGGCTTCATGCCCTCGTACGCCCCGTAGTCCCACTCCATCAGCGTGTCCCAGGTACGGGCGCGCTCGCCGAAGCCGGCGAGTTCGCAGGTCTCGTGGGCGCGTGACAGCGGGCTGGTGCGCACCTCGACGCCGGGCAGGCCGTCCAGCGGCCCCCGGTGCAGACGCTCACCGAGCAGCTTGGCCCCGCGCCTGCCCTCCTCCAGCAGCGGCACGTCGGTCCTGCCGGTGTGCTTGCCGGACAGCGACCACTCGGTCTGTCCGTGCCGGGCCAGCAGGATGCGCGGTGCCATGGAGGGGCCTTTCCGGGAGCGGTGTCGGAGGGGACCCCTCCATCATCGCGCACACCGTGCCCGGGCAACCCGGGGGGACGTCCCGGCGTCTTCCAGGGCCGGGGGCGCTCCGCGGGGAGGGTCCCCGGACGCCGTAGAGTGGCACGCCCGGCGCCGTCGGGCACGCGCGAGAAGAAGGGGGAGGGCGATCGGATTGCCGCACACCGAGACACCGGGCACCGAGGCGACCTCGCAGACCCGGCTCCGCTGGTGGACCGAGCTCCCGCTGATCGTCCTCGTGTACGCCTGCTACTCCGCGGGCCGCCTCCTCGTGCGCGGTGACGTCTCGGACGCCGTCGACCACGGGCTGGCGCTGCTGCGCATCGAGAAAGCGCTGTTCCTCAACGCGGAACACCCGCTCAACCGGCTCTTCACCCGCGAACCGTGGCTCGGCGTCCCGGCCGACTTCTGGTACGCGTCCCTGCACTACGTCGTCACCCCGGCCGTCCTGGTCTGGCTGTTCCGGTCCCGCGCCGTGCGCTACCGGGCCGCCCGGACCTGGCTGATGACGTCCACGTTCATCGGGCTGATCGGCTTCACGCTGCTGCCGACCTGCCCGCCCCGGCTGCTGGACGCGAGCCACGGGTTCGTCGACACGATGGCCCACTACAGCTCGTACGGCTGGTGGGGCGGCGAGGCGAGCGCGCCGCGCGGACTGGGCGGGATGACCAACCAGTACGCGGCCATGCCGAGCCTGCACGTCGGCTGGGCGCTGTGGTGCGGCGTGATGCTGTGGCGCCACGGCGGCACGCGCGCGGCGAAGGTGGCCGGTGTCGTCTACCCGCTGGTGACGACGATCGTGGTGATGGGCACCGCGAACCACTACTTCCTCGACGCGGTGGCGGGCGCCGCCGTGATGGGCGCGGGGTTCCTGCTGGCGCCGTTCGTGATGCGGGTCGCGGACCGGGCACGGACCCGGATCACCGCACGTTTCGCCCCCGCCCCGCAGGCTTCCGGCGACGCTGGTTCCCCGATTGTCAGTGGCGGATGCCAGACTTCCGCGGGTGAGCGATTTCCACGGCAGCGCGAGCAGCGGTTCGGAGCGGGAGCCGAGCCGGACGCCTCCCCCACGGACGCGGGGAACGAGACTCCGGCACCGGCTCGCTGAGCTGCGCGGTCCCGACGTCCCCGCGAAGGCGCTGGACGCGCGGGCCCTGGCCGCCCTCGCGGCCAACCCGGGGTGCAGACGGCGCGCGATCCTCGACGGCGCCGGCGTGGACAAGGGCTCGCTGGCGAGTGCGCTCGGTTCGCCGTCGGTCTTCGGTCAGTCGCAGTTCGCGTTCACGCGGGGCAACGCCTTCGAGGCGCGGGTCAAGGCGGACGGCGGCGCCGAGCTGCTGCGGCTCGTGCACGAGAAGCTGGACCGGGGCGCCGAGCCGCCCGCCGGGGCGCGGGTGCCCGACCTGTCGGCGACCGGCCCCGAGGGCCGCGCGGCGCGCACCTCGCTGGCGCTGCGGGAGGCCGCACAGGCGTCCGGCACCTGGACGCTCCTGGACCACCCGATGCTGGCCCTGGACGTCGCCGGCTCCCCCGCCTTCCTCGAGCCGGACGCGGTGGTGGTCCACCCGGACGGCACCTGGACGGTCGTCGAGATCAAGTCCTTCCCGATGCTGGACGGCTCCGCCGACCCGGCGAAGGTGGGCGCCGCCGCCCGGCAGGCCGCGGTGTACGTGCTGGCGCTCGAGCGGGTCGCCGCCCGGCTCGACCCGGCCCCGCGGGTAAGCCACCGCGTCCTGCTCGTCTGCCCCAAGGACTTCTCCAACCTGCCGACCGCGTCCGCCGTCGACGTGCGCAAGCAGCGTGCGGTGACCGGCCGGCAGCTCGCCCGCCTCACCCGCATCGAGGAGATCGCCGACACGCTCCCCGAGGGCGTCTGCTTCTCCCCCGGGCTGCCGGCCGACGAGCTGACGGCCGCGGTCGAGGCGGTCCCGGCGACGTACGCGCCGGAGTGCCTGTCCGCGTGCGAACTCGCCTTCCACTGCCGTGCCCGCTCCCGCGGGGCCGGTGCGGTGACCTCGCTGGGCCGCCCGGTGCGGGCCGAGCTCGGCGGGCTGTCCACGGTGGACGACGTGCTGGCGGCGGCCCGCGGGGAGGCCGGCGACCCGGCCGACCCGGCGGTGGCCGCGCTGCGCCGGGCCGCCGAGCTGCGGGCCGAGGCGCTGGCGTCGGTGGGCGGCGAGGTGGCCGCGTGTCGCTGATCACCACGCTCGCCCGGCTCGAGGCGGTGCGCAGCGGCCGCGCGCAGCCCGCCGCCACCGTCCGGCACCGGCACCTGTCCGACCGGCCCCTCGTCTTCGTGCCGCTGATCACCGCCGGTGAGGCGGGCGCCCCGCTCGGCGCGCTGGTCGGCACCGACCGGGACACGCCGCACCTGCTGGTCGTCCCGCAGCCCCGCGACCGCGACCTGCGCTTCGCGTTCCTGGCCGAGCTGGCCGGGATCGTCCTGCCGCACGTCGAGTCGTACGCCGACAGTGTCGAGGCCGCCGAGCGCACCGAGACGGACCCGGAGACCGGCAAGCGGATCAAGGTCGAGGTCGACCTGTGCGCGGACGCGGCGCAGCTGATCGTGCCCAGCCGCGCGGGCATCGACTTCGTACGGCTGCTCGGCCGGTCCATGCGCTTCCGGCGGACGGCGGAGCAGGACCCGGAGACGCCGCATCCCGCGCCGCCGAGGGTGCCGCTGCTCGGCCGGTGGCTGACCCACTTCGGCGAGCGGGCGCGGGTGCCCGGCTCCTCCCTCCTCCTCGCCATGACCGACCTGCTGGGCCGGCACTGGGCGACCGGGCAGTCGACCCTGGAGGACCAGCACCTGGGGGCGCTGCTGGCGTGGATCGCTCCGCCGGACGGGGGGCCGAGCGGCGCCGAGGCGGCGCGCCACGCCGAACTCGCCCGCGACGCCGACGGCCAGCTGCGGTGCCCGCCCGCGGGCCCGGCGACCGACCCGGCCTTCGACAACAAGCTGCTCGCGCCCGCCATCGAGCGCTACGACCGTGCCCGCACCGCGCTGGCCGCCGCCGAGGACGGTCTGGAGGCCGACGAGCGGCTGGGCGCGCTCACCGCCGCCGAGCGGGAGATCCGCGCCCTGGTGGAGAGCCGTACGCGGCCCACCTGGGACGCGGTGTGGCAGGGCCTGGACCTGCTGCGGGAGCTGCCCGCCGGGGCGCACGTCGAGGACCGGTGGACGCGCGACCGCTGGTCGTTCACCTCCCACCGCGACCGCATCCTCGCCGGTGAGCCCCCGCAGCCGCGCCGGGACGACGCGGTGACGGCGGCGAACAAGCTCGCGACGCGCGAGCGGGAGCAGGCCCGGCTGGAGGCGCAGGAGGCGCTGGACGATCCGCTGGTGATGGCCGCGCGGCGGCTGTCCGGGGAGGCGTTCGCCGGCGAGGTCGTGGACGTGGTCATGGCGTACAGCGAGAGCAAGCGGCCCAGTCCGCGGCCGCTGGTCACGGTGCGCACGGACGACCGGCCGCACCTGGGCGAGCGGGTGAAGGTGTACCGGTCGCTGGGCGGCAAGCCGCAGGCGGCGGAGTACGTCGGCCCGGCCGGGGACGAGGAGGGCGTGCTGGTGCTGCGCATCGTGGACAAGATGGGCCGCGGCAAGGAGCCCGAGGCCGGGTCGGTGCCGGAGAAGGGCGACCTGGTCTGCTTCACGCTGTTCGAGCACGAACAGCGGGGCGGGGCGAGGCTGCCCGACCCGGACCGGACACCGTGGACGCACGGCGGGCCGCCCGGCGAGTCCGCCGCCGTGCCCGAGCCCGCCGACGCACCGACCGCGGAGGACGTCCTGTGACCGCCGAGGCCACCACCGCACCCGTCGCGGCCGCCTTCGATCCGGGGGCCGAGGCCGCCCGCGCCACCGCGGCGATCCTGCACGACACCCTGCACGGCACGGAGCGCGGCGTCGTCGTGGACTCCCCGCCCGGCGCCGGCAAGTCCACGCTCGTGGTGCGGGCGGCGCTGGAGCTGGCCGAGGCCGGACGCCCGCTGATGGTGGTGGCGCAGACCAACGCCCAGGTGGACGACCTGGTCCTGCGGCTCGCCGAGAAGAACCCGGACCTCCCGGTGGGCCGCCTGCACAGCAGCGACGCCGATCCGTATGACAAGGCGCTCGACGACCTGGCAAACGTCCGCAAGTCGGCGAAGGCCGCGGACCTCGCCGGTCAGGCCGTGGTCCTGTCGACGGCCGCGAAGTGGGCGCACGTCACGGTGGACGAGCCGTGGCGGCACGCGATCGTCGACGAGGCGTACCAGATGCGCTCCGACTCGCTGCTGGCCGTGGCCGGTCTGTTCGAGCGGGCGCTGTTCGTGGGCGACCCGGGTCAGCTGGACCCGTTCGCGACGGTGGGCAGCGAGCAGTGGGCGGGGCTGTCGTACGACCCGTCGGCCTCCGCGGTGACGACCCTCCTCGCCCACAACCCGGGCCTGCCGCAGCACCGGCTGCCGGTGTCGTGGCGGCTCCCGGCGTCGGCGGCGCCGCTGGTGTCGGCGGCGTTCTACCCGTACACGCCGTTCCGCAGCGGCACGGGTCACGGCGACCGGAGCCTGGCCTTCGCGGTGCCGTCGGACGGCTCGGGGCCCGACCGGGTGATCGACGAGGCCGCCGCCTCGGGCTGGGGCCTGCTGGAGCTGCCGGCCCGGCACACCCCGCGCACGGACCCGGAGGCCGTGCGGGCGGTGGCGGCGGTGGTGCGCCGGCTGCTCGACCGCGGGGGCGCGGCGTCCTCCGAGCGCTCCCCGGACCCGGCCCCGCTGACCGCCGGCCGCATCGCGGTGGGCACCGCGCACCGGGACCAGGCGGCGGCGGTCCGGGCGGCGCTGGCCGACCTGGGGGTGCGGGACGTGACGGTGGACACGGCGAACCGGCTCCAGGGCCGGGAGTACGACGTGACGGTCGTCCTGCACCCGCTCTCCGGCCGCCCCGACGCGACCGCCTTCCATCTGGAGACGGGCCGCCTGTGCGTCCTGGCCTCCCGGCACCGGCACGCGTGCATCGTGGTGTGCCGCGAGGGGGTGGACGCCCTGCTGGACGAGTACCCGTCGACGGAGCCGGTCCAGCTCGGAACGCTGGTGAAGTTCCCGGACGGGTGGGAGG
>NZ_JBHXFL010000002.1:0-180919 GCF_042724095.1 Streptomyces sp. NPDC127100 | reverse complement strand
GCCAACCACGCGGTCCTCGCCCACCTCGCGGAACACCGCGTCCCCCACCGGCCCTGACCGACCCGACCCGCCGGACGGAGTCCGGTACGCCGCCGGAGGCGGCCGACGGACACAGCCCGGACGGGTGGGAGGCCAACCACGCGGTCCTCGCCCACCTCGCGGAACACCGCGTCCCCCACCGGCCCTGACCGACCCGACCCGCCGGACGGAGTCCGGTACGCCGCCGCAGGCGGCCGACGGACACAGCCCGGACGGGTGGGAGGCCAACCACGCGGTCCTCGCCCACCTCGCGGAACACCGCCTCCCCCACCGGCCCTGACCGACCGCTCCTCGGCGGGGCCGAGGCCCACTTGCACGGGCGCGGGACAATGGACGGTGGCCCATTCCACCGAGGGTGACCCCGTACGCGGGGAGGGTCGTTCGTGACGTACGAGAAGGAGAAGACATGGCGGAGCCCACGCCGGGTCGGAACCAACCGCGGCTGCGCCCCGCGCCCCTGCTCTTCGAGCCCGCGGCGGCGGCCGCCGATCCGGAGCACTTCTTCGACCTCGAGTCGATCGACGACCCCCGGGCGCTGCTGGAGCGTGCGACGGAGCTGACGCAGGCGTTCCGGGCGGCGGCGGACCGGGCGGTGGAGTTCCAGGCGATGGCGGCGGCGCAGCTGGCGGACCCGCGGAAGTTCGACCGGCTGACGGCCGCCGACATCGCCGACCGGGCCGAGTGGACCGAGGACTACGCCAAGAAGATGGTGGAGTTCGGCCGGGACCTGCTGCGCGGCGCCGAGGGCGCCGGCGCGGGGCACGTCGACCCCGTCTGACCGCACCGCCGGCACCCGTCCGCCTGTTCGACCAGGCCGGACGCATATGCCAGACGGGCAAGATACCCGTTCCCTCCATGCCCTGTCCCGGTTTTCCGCAACCCAGCGAAGCCGCACCATCACGCCCGGTAGACGTAGGGGCATGAGCAGCACTCGGAATGTCTCGGACGTCACCACGGACGGCGCCGCCTGGCTGGCCTCGGCGGGTGCCTACCCGCGCAGCACCCTGTCCCTGTGGGAGGAGCGGCCGGACGCTCCGGTGGTCCTGCCCTGCGGTTCGGCCTTCGACGTGGTGAGCGTCCCCGCGGTCTTCGGGCGCCGGATGCTGGACAGGATGTGGGAGGAGGGCCCGGGATCGGGACCCGTGGCCGAGTTCCGGGGCCGGACCCTGCTCTTCGCCGCCCCGGGCACCGCCCAGCGGCTGCCCTCGCTGCTGGAGTGGGAGGAGTGGAGCGCGCGCGGCCGGCAGGACGGCCGTACCGTCGCCGTGCCGTCGCTGCTGTGCCACGGCGCCGGCGACGCGGTGACCGTCCCGGCGCTCACCGGCGCGTCCCCCCGTTCCGGTTCCCGCTGGCTGGTGGCTCCCGACACCCGCAGGCCGTGGCTGCCGGGGCCGGAGATCCTGCTCTGGGCGGCCGTCCGGGCCGCCCGGGCCGCGGTGCGGATTTCGATTTTTCCTCCCGCCGACCCTGATGCTAAGGTCTACGACGTCAGCAGGCGCCGCTAGCTCAGTTGGTTAGAGCAGCTGACTCTTAATCAGCGGGTCCGGGGTTCGAGTCCCTGGCGGCGCACCGACACCGGAAGGCCCCTCGTGAAAGCGAGGGGCCTTCCGCATTTCGTGCCCGCGCACCCCTCCGTGCCCGCGCGCCCCGTCGTCCCCGCGCGGCCCCCGGACTAGCCGGGCGTGATCTTCACCGTCCAGGCCCCCGACACCGTGCGGCCCTCGACCTCGACCCGTACGCCGTCGCCCGGCACCGTGAAGCTCTCGCCGAGACCCACCGGGGCGTCCGCGAGGGGCGGGTAGACCGAGTCCTCCCAGCAGGCCTCCGTGTGCGGATGGGCGTCGATCACCTCGACCGGCCCGCCCCCGGACTCCGCCCCGCCGCGCACCCGGTACACCAGTACGCCCGCGCGGCAGGCGGCGGCGTCGTTGCCCAGCGGGCCCCGCGCCTCGAAGGCGAGCGCGCTGTCGGCCCCGGTGCGGACCACGGCCAGCTTGGTGCCCCGCCCGAGGCCGAACGCCGGGGCCCCGGCGGCCCCCGTCACCTCCACGCCGGGGCCCGCGCCGAGCGGCTCCAGGGTCAGGCGGGTCGGTCCGCTGCCGCGCACGCACGCCACCTGCCGGGGCCGCAGCCAGCCCAGCTTCCACTTGTGCCAGCCGAACAGGTCGGGGGCCAGCCCGAACTGGCTGCCCATCAGGTCCCAGTCGCCGACGTACGTGTCCCAGTCGCCCTTGCCGTCGGCGGGCCGGTGGTACAGGTCGGGCAGGTCGAAGACGTGCCCGGTCTCGTGGGCCAGCACCAGCCGGTCCGGCGGATGGTTCTCGAACACCGTGACGACCCGCCGGACGTCGGTCCCGTCGGCTCGCATCGGGGAGTCCAGGTTGACGACCTTCGTGGCGTCGGAGTCGACGCCGGGAGCGTCCGGGTCGGCGACGAAGTACACGATGTCGTAGCGGGAGAAGTCCACGTGCGGGTCGGCGGCGGCGAGCGCGTCGCGCAGGTAGGCCGCCCGGTGCCCCGGGCTCCAGTCGCGCCGTATGTCGTACGCCGTCGACGGCTTCGGCATGGGGACCCAGTCCCGCAGGGGGTGCGGGCGGAGCGTGAACGCGCCGTAGGAGGCGCGCCGGAAGAAGCGCGTGGTGGCCGGGAAGTGGTCGGCGGCCAGTTCGGCCGGTGCGGTCAGCGGCTGGGAGTCCGGGAAAGACAGGAACACCATCACCGCGTCCAGGGCGCGGGCCGGGCGGGGGTAGGCGGCGTTCCAGCTGTCCAGGCCCTCGGAGTGGTGGGCCGCGGTGCGCCGGAGCGCGCAGGGCTCCGGGGAGAAGGGCTCGGCGACCGACGGGGCACTGATCAGGGAGGTCGCGGCGAGCGCCGACATGGTGGTGCACACCGCGGTCGTGCTGCGCAGTCTGGGTCGGGCCGTCCCCGTCGCGCGGCGGCCCGCGCCGAGGCCCTTGAGGGCCTCGCGGGGAAGTCGCCTCAGGGGAAGCTGGCGCGGCACAGGGACCTCCGGGTGCGGTTCACGGGACACCGCACCCAGCTTGTGCATGTTTGTCGTACTGCGCCCTGTTCGCCTGCACCGGACGGGTGAGCCGCTGGAGATTCCGCCGGAACGTGCCGGAGCCGACACCCCCGGCCCACTCACGCAATGTCACGACTGGTCGGAGGCGTAACGGAGCTGTTCAGACGTGGGCGGAAACGATCAGCCGGAGGGCCGACTCGGTCCGGACCCCGGATCGACGGCTGGAAGGGCCCGGAGCCAGCCTCTATGATCGGCACACTTTCCTGCACGGACACAGACGGACCGAGATCGAGGCTGCGGGAGCAAGCGGTGAGCGGAACCTCCGAAGGGCCGACGCCCGCGGCAGACCTCGACCGGTCGGCCGTCACGGACAGTGACATCGACCTGGCGGCACGTACCGAACCCCCGCCCTACCGCTCGGTGTTCACGGCCGCGCCGCTCGCGATGGCCGTCGTGGACCCCGAGGGCCTGGTCGTCAGCGCCAACGACACGCTGGGCACCCTGCTCGGCACCGACCCCGCGGCGCTGGCCGGGCGCCCGGCGGCCGACCTGGTCGACCTCGCCTCCGACGCGGGCACCTGGCACGCCTACCGCGAGGTGCTGTGCGGCCGGCAGTCCCGGCTGCGCTGCACCCGCCGTCTGAAGGGGGCCGACGGCCACTCCCTGTGGGCCCAGGTCACCGTGGCCCCGCTGGCCGGGGACACGCCCGGCCTGCTGCTCTCCGTCTCCGACATCAGCGCCCGGCGCGAGCTCCAGGCCCGGCTGCGCCACCTCCAGATGCACGACCCGGTGACCCGGCTGCCCAACCGCGCCCTGTTCTTCGAGCGGCTGACGGCCGCGCTGGAGGCGGAGTCGTACGAGAACGGCGGCACCGGCCGGGTCGGCCTGTGCTATCTCGACCTGGACGGTTTCAAGGCCGTCAACGACACCCTCGGCCACCGCGTCGGCGATCGGCTGCTGGCCGCCGTGGCCGAGCGGCTCACGCGCTGCGCGGAGGAGGCGGCGGGCGCGCGGGCCGGGGTGCCGCTGGTGGCCCGGCTCGGCGGCGACGAGTTCGCGGTGCTGGTGGAGGACTCCACGGGCACCGACCAGCTCGCCGACCTGGCCGAGTCCGTCCTGGCCGCCCTCCAGGAGCCGTTCGAGCTGTCCGGCCGCCGGCTGTCGGTCACCGCGTCGGTCGGCGTGGTGGAGCGGCACACCGCCGGGACGACGCCCACCGCCCTGATGCAGGCGGCCGACACGACCCTGTACTGGGCCAAGGCCGACGGCCGGGCCCGCTGGACGCTGTTCGACCCCGAGCGCAACGCCAGCCGCATGACCCGCCAGGCCCTCGCCGCCACGCTCCGCCCGGCCATCGACCGGGGCGAGTTCGCCCTCGAGTACCAGCCACTGGTGAGCATGGACGACGGCCGGGTGCGGGGCGTCGAGGCGCTCATCCGCTGGAACCACCCGCAGTTCGGCGTGCTGACGCCGAATCGGTTCATCGCGCTGGCCGAGGAGGACGGCTCGATCGTCCCGCTCGGCCGCTGGATCCTGCGCACCGCCTGCCGGCAGGCCCGCCGCTGGCAGCTCGACCACCCGGACGAGCCGCCCATCTTCGTCAGCGTCAACGTGGCGGTCCGCCAGGTCTGGGACTCCGACCTGGTGGCGGACGTGGCGGCGACCCTGGAGGACACCGGCCTCGCCCCGCACCTGCTCCAGCTCGAGCTGACGGAGTCCGCCGTGATGGGCTCGGCGGGCCGGCCGCTCCAGGTGCTGAAGGCGCTGAGCGACATGGGCGTCCGCATCGCCATCGACGACTTCGGCACCGGGTACTCGAACCTGGCCTACCTCAGCCGGCTGCCGGTGTCGGTGCTGAAGCTGGACGGTGCCTTCGTCCGCGGCTTCCAGTACACCGGGGTCGCCGGCGCCGGCGAGGCGTCCGACGCCGCGGCCAACCCGGCCGACGAGGTCATCGTCGAGGCGATGGTCCAGCTCGCCCACCGGCTCGGCCTGACCGTCACCGCCGAGTGCGTGGAGACGTCCGACCAGGCGAGCCGGCTGCGCCGCATCGGCTGCGACACCGGCCAGGGCTGGCTGTACTCCCGGCCGGTGGCGCCGGACCGCATCTCCGCGCTGCTGGGATCCTCCGGGACGCCCGGGGTTCAGGCCGGCGCGGGCAAACCGTAGGCGTCGGCGATCAGTTCGTAGGAGCGCAGGCGCACGTCGCCGCCGTGGGCGTTGGCGGTGAGCATCAGCTCGTCGGCGCCGGTGCGCTTCTGGAGGTCGTCCAGGCCGGCCCGTACCTCGTCGGCGGTGCCGTGGATGACGTTGGCGTTCCAGGACGCCACGAACTCCCGTTCCATCGGGCTGAAGTCGTACGCCTCCGCCTCCTCCGGCGTCGGCACCAGCCCGGGGCGGCCGGTGCGCAGCCGGACCATGTTCAGCGCGGCGGCCAGCACCTGCCGGCGGGCCTCCTTCTCGTCGTCGGTGGCGAGCGCGGCGACGCCGATGAGGGCGTAGGGCGCGTCCAGCACGGCCGACGGGCGGAAGGACTCGCGGTACAGGTCCAGCGCCGGGACGGTGTTCTGCGCGGAGAAGTGGTGCGCGAAGGCGAAGGGCAGTCCCAGGGTGCCGGCCAGCCGGGCGCTGAAGCCGGACGAGCCCAGCAGCCACACCGGCGGGCGGTGCGGGGACTGGACGCCGCCGGGGGACGTCGCCTGGACGGGGCCCGGCACGGCGTGGATCCGGCGGTACGGGTGCCCGTCGGGGAAGTCGTCGTCCAGGAACCGGATCAGCTCGGCGAGCTGCTGCGGGAAGTCGTCGGCGCCCTCGTTGAGCCGGTCGGTGCGGCGCAGGGCGGCGGCCGTCGCCCCGTCGGTGCCGGGCGCCCGGCCGAGACCGAGGTCGACGCGTCCCGGCGCCATGGCCTCCAGCGTGCCGAACTGCTCGGCGATCACCAGCGGCGCGTGGTTCGGCAGCATGACACCGCCCGAGCCGAGCCGGATGCGGCCGGTGTGGGCGGCGAGGTGCGCGAGGATCACGGCGGGCGAGGAGGAGGCCACGCCCGGCATCGAGTGGTGCTCGGCGACCCAGTACCGGTGGTAGCCCCGGCTCTCCGCGAGGCGGGCGATGTCCACGCTGGTCCGCAGGGCGTCGGTGGCGGTGCGGCCCGCGCCGACGGTCACCAGGTCCAGTACGGACAGGGGGACGGGTGCGGTGCCGTGGGCGGTGCCCCGGATCTCCTCTGCGGCGTCTGCGGCCATGCTGGGGTGCCTCCTGTGGGATGTGACGTTCGCGCGGGTCGCTGCGCGGCTTAACAGGAGGGAGCCTCCGGTTATTCCCCGGCGGGACCCCGGAGCACGTCGCGGGGGCCGCCGAAGGCCGACCGGCAGTGCGCGAGCAGCTCGCGCACCGCCGGGCCGGGGAGCTCGCCCAGATCAGCGCCAGTACCCCCGGCGTGTGCACGTCCTCGAGGGTGCGGGCGGTGAGGCGGTCGCGGTGGGCCGCGGCCATCGAGGCGCTGAGGACGGCGACGCCGAGCCCGCGGGCGGCCAGGCCGGCGACGGCGTCCGCGGCACTGGCCTGCAGCGCGATCGCCGGCTGGAGGCCCTGGCCGGCGCACGCCTGGTCGAACACGGCGCGCAGGCCGGTGCCCGGCGGCATGCGACGGCGCGGGACGACCGGTCGAACAGCTCGGCGCCGAGCTCCCGCTCCAGCAGGCGGATCCGGGCGCTCACGCCGGACTGGCTGATGTGCACCCGCTCGACCAGCCCGGGTTCTCGCCCCCGCACCCTGACGACCGCCGGCGGCGTCACCCGAGGCGCGACCAGCCGAAGACGGCGTAGCCCTCCCCCTCGCGGGGCGCCCGGGTCCACGAGCGGGTGGTGAAGCGGTGCAGGACGCCGTCGGTGAGGGCGAAGCGGGGCAGGGACAGGGCGAACTCGCTCTCCAGGGCGGCCAGCAGGCGCCGTTCGCCGTCCTCCCCCGCCGCCCCCTCGAACAGCCGGTCCGGGTCGAGGGGCCCGGGGACGTCGCCGCCGCGTTCGGTCTCCGTGCCCCGCAGCGTGAACGCGTACAGCTCCCGGCCCCGTTCCGCCACCGACAGGTGGACGGCCCGCTCCGAGTGCGTCCGCGCGGGCTGGACCCAGAGCACCACGCTCCGCCCTCCGGCCGAGGCCGCCGCGGCGGGTGAGAGGAAGAACTGGTTGCCCGGCGTGTACGAGGGGGCCTCCTCGAAGCCGAACGCCCAGCCGGACCCCGTCCGTCCCACGGACAGCACCGCCCGGTCCTCCCAGGGTTCCCTGCCCCGCGCCCCCGTGGCGGCCTCCCCGAAGACGCGCTCCCGCGGGTCCACCGGCTGCGGGCTCAGCCCCGCGCAGCCCGGCTCGCCGATCAGGCCGGGCAGAGCGGCCGGCTCGACGCCTTCCACCCACAGGCACCGGTAGCCGGTCCGTATCCGGTCGCGTGCGTCGTCCACCAGCCAGCGCAGTCCCGGCGGGTCCAGGGCGGGCGCCGGTTCCGGTGCCGGGCCGTCGCGGCCCGCGCGGGGCGTGGACAGCAGTTCCCGCCAGCGTTCCGGCGTGACGACCCGTCCCAGTACGGAGTCGGCCGTCAGACCCACCGGCGCGACGAGGTCCGGGCCCGACGGCGACCAGGACGGCACGGCCGCCCGGATCGTCCGCCACGCCCCGTCCGCGTCGCCCCAGCGGGCCGCCTCCCGTGCCTCGGCCACCGCCCGGCCGAACGCCCCGCCGGGCTCGTACCGGTGGACGCCCCGGGCGATCCGGTCGACGAGGTCGTCCGCGGCCGCCCGCATCCGGTCGTCGGTCTCGCAGCCGAGGGCGAGGGTCCCCAGGGACTCCCGGTACCGGTTGTCCTCGACGTGCGCGGCCGCCGTCACCGGCAGCAGTTCGCCGGTGTAGCGGGGGTCGGTCACCAGGCCGGCGAAGGCGAAGCGCAGGTTGACCGCCGGGCGGGTCGTGAGCTGCCGCAGCAGCGCCGCGGCTCCCGGACGGCCGAACGCCCGCGCCTCGGTGAGCAGTTCGGCGGCCGTCTCCGGGTGTCCGCGCAGCGCCTCCTCCCTGGCCCGCTCGACGTTGGCGTCCTGGGCGCGGGTGGTGTCGTTCTCGAACCCGGTCACGGAGCCGGCCCGGTCCGCGTGGAACGCCCGGTACCGCGCCTCCATGTAGGCCCGGAACGACGGATACCGGTCCGGGAGGTCGCCGCTCCAGCCCTGGTACACGTACAGCGCCCATTCGCCGTCCGCGTCGGTGTCCCCGGGGTCGAGCAGGGCGTGCGACATGTCGGACTCGGTCTCCAGCCGCAGCGCCCGCCGCCACATGCCGGCCAGCAGTCTCTCCCGGTCGTCCGACCTCTCGTCCAGGGACTCCTCGTAGATCTCCGTGAGTCCGTACGGGTCCCCGAACCAGTCGATGTCCTCGACGCCGCCCAGCCGGTACACCGACGCGGTGGCGTCCACCCACCAGCCGTCGGCGGCGGCCAGGAACCCCCGGTAGGAGGGCGGCAGCCGGGTGCCGAGCCGCCGCTCGGCCGCCGCCACCGCCTCCTCCGTGGCGGGCGGTCCCCCGAGCCGGTCCCTCCGGGTGCCGTGCTCGTCCGGGACCCATTCCTCCTGCCAACGCCCCAGGAAGCGGGCCCAGTCGAAGTCACCGTCCGTCGTCATGCCGGGCATCCTGTCACCCGGCACCGACAACGGGGCGTCAGGCCAGCCAGCGGCCGTCGCGCATCAGCTCACGGCCGGTCAGTTCGGGTTCCTCGCGCCAGGCCTGGATGCGGCGCGGGACGACGCGGAACCACCGGTACGGCAGGGCCGACGCGCGCGGGTCGAAGCCGGTGCGCCCGGCGAACCGGTCGGCGCGCCCCGGCGGCAGCGCGTCGAGGTCCAGGACCTCGACCTCGCCGTCGATCACGGAGACGTCCCGGGTGGGGCCGAGGGCCAGCCGGGCGACGCCGGTGGCGGCCAGGTTCCGCCCGGTGGGACTGCCGGCCGGCGTCGCCATCAGCAGCGCCTCGCCGTCCCAGTCGAAGGACAGCGGTACGAGGTACGGGGCGCCGTCGGGAGAGGCGCTGGCCACCCAGACGTCGACGTCGTGGGTGAGCCGGTGCTCGGTGTCCTCGCGTCGCCGGGCGCGGGAGCGGGGTTCGGCGCTCATGGTCACTCCTGTCGGTCGCGGTTCGGGGCCGCCCGGTCGCGGCGGGGCGGATCGCCGTGACCGGAGCCTCTCGCGGCGGGGGCACGGACCGCCTCCGTGCCCGCCACGGAAAGCGCCACGGATAATGAGCCGGTGACCAGTCCAGGGATTTCGGCGCGGGAAGCGGAAGTGCTCGCGCTGCTCGGGGAACACCTCAGCAACGCGGAGATGGCGGCCCGGCTGGTCCTCTCCGTACGCACCGTCGAGTCGCACGTCTCCTCGCTGCTGCGCAAGTTGGGGCTGCCGGACCGGCGGGCGCTCGCCCGGCACGCGGCCGAGGCGGCCCGCGCCGAGCGGTCCCGGAGCGCGCCCGCCCTGCCGGCGCCGCTGACGGCGTTCGTCGGCCGGGCGCGGGAGCGCGCGGAACTCGCCGGGGCGGTGGCGGCGCACCGGCTGGTCACCGTGACCGGTCCGGGCGGGGTGGGCAAGACGCGGCTCGCGCTGGCGGTGGCGGCGGACCTGGCCGGTGACTTCGCGGACGGGGTGTGGTTCGCCGACCTCGTCCCGGTCAGCGAGCCGGACCGGGTGGGCGCGGCGGTCGCGGCGGCCGTGGGCGTGGGCGAGCAGCCCGGGCGCGGGATCGACGACGCGGTGCTGGCCGCGCTCGCGGACCATCGGGCCCTGCTGGTGCTGGACAACTGCGAGCAGGTGCGCGACGGGGTGGCGCCGTTCCTGGAGCGGCTGCTCGCGGCCTGTCCGGGGCTGCGGGTGCTGGTGACGAGCCGGGCCCGGCTGATGGTGCCGTTCGAGCGGGTCCTGCCGGTCCCCCCGCTGTCGCGGGAGGGAGGCGACGCGTCGGAGGCGGTGGCGCTGTTCACGGACCGGGCCGCCGCCGTGGGACAGCCGCCCGGCCCGGCGGCGGCCGACGGGGTCGTGGCCGTCTGCGAACGGCTGGGCGGCCTCGCGCTGGCGATCGAGCTGGCGGCGGCCCGCTGGTCCACGCTCGGCCTGGACGGTCTGACGGCCGGTCTGGCGGACCCGCTGCGGATCCTCACCGGCGGGTCCCGCGCCGACGACCGGCACCGGTCGCTGCGGGCGGTGCTGGACTGGTCCCACGGCCTGCTGGACCCGGCGGACCAGGCGCTGCTGCGCCGGGTGTCGGTGTTCGTCGCGCCGTTCACCGCGGAGGCGGCCACCGCGGTCGCGGGGAGCCCGGCGGAGGAGGCCACCGAGAGCGTCGGGGACACCGCCGAGGAGGCCACCGGGACCGCCGGATCCGCCACCGGCGGTTCCGGACACGTCCCGCTCGACCCGGCCGCCGTCGTCGACGGGCTCGGCAGGCTCGCCGAGCAGAGTCTGCTCACCGTCACGCCGTCGGCGACCGGCACCCGGTACCAGGCGCTGGAGACCATCCGCCAGTACGGGACCGAGCGGCTCGCCGCCGCCGGTGAGCCGGCCGACGTCCGCGCCCGCCACCTCACCTGGTGCCTGGCCGCCGCGACCGCCCTGGAGGACACGTCGGGCCCGGACTGGCGGGCCCGGTTCGACGCGGCGGCGGACGACTTCCGGGCCGCCCTCGCCTGGGCCGCCGACCGTCCGGGCCGGCGCGCGGACGCCCACCGTCTCGCCCTGTCGCTGGCCCGGCTCGCCCTCTCCCGCACCCTGCTCGGCGAGTCCCAGCAGCGGTACGAGCAGGCGGCCGCCCTCGCCGGCGACGACGCCGCCCGTGCCGCGGCGCTGCGGCAGGCCGCCGCGGTGGCCGGGTGCCGCCGGCTCGGCGACGACATGTACCGGCTGCACCGCGCCGCCGCCCAGGCCGCGCGCCAAGCCGGGGACCGTGCGGGCGCGTGCCGCGACCTGGCGGCGGCCGCCACCGTCGCGTACCGCTTCTCCACCCTGTTCGCCCGGCTCCCCACCGCGGCGGAGGCGACGGCCCTTCTCGCCGGGGCCCGGGAGCGGTCCGACGGCACCCCGGGCGCCGAGGCGGCCGTCGCGCTGGCCGAGGCGGCGGTGCTCTGCGACGCCTACGGCGCGCTCCAGGGGGCCGCGGAGAACACCGTCGCGGACACGGTCGAACGCGCCGAACGGGCCGTCGCGCTCGCCCGGCGCACGGGCGACGCGGTGGCGGAGTCCGCGGCCCTCGACGCGCTGTCCGGCGCCCGGAGCTGGGCCGGTGACGCCTTCGGCGGCGCGGCGGCCGCCCGGCGCCGGGTGGACGTCCTCGCGGCCGCGGCGCCGACTCCCGCCCGTACGCACGAGTCGATGGACGCCCTCGCCATGGCCGCCGGCACCGCCCTCGGTGTCGGGGCGCTGCCGGACGCCCGGCGCTGGGGCGGGCAGCTCGCCGACCACCCGCTGCTGGCCGAGGCGGGGCACCACGCCACGGCCTGGCTGCTGGCCGCGGACGCGTTCGCCGGGCACGGCGACGAGGTGCTGGGCCGCAGTGTGCGGTTCCTCGACGCGTGGGAGCACAGCGGCCGCCGGCCGTCGCTGTCGCTGGGCGCCGGGGCCGCGTCGGTCGCCATGGTGCACGGCCTGCGCGGCGAGCACGACGACCGGGCGGCCTGGCTGGCGGTCGTGGACCGGGCGGACACGGCACCCGAGCAGCACCGCCTCGGCTACGGCGCGGTCCTGGACGCCATGGTCCTGCTCCACCACGGGGACGCCGACGCGGCACTGGAGCGGGTCGCGCCGGACCCCGGCGAGGTGTGGAAGTGGGTGTGCTGGATCTGGCTGCACTGGTACGTGGCCCTGCGGGCGGAGGCGGCGGTGCTCGCCGGGCACCCGGAGGCCCGGTCCCGCGTCGAGGCCGCGCGGAAGGCGGTCGACGGGAACCCGGTGGCCACCGCGCAGGTGGACCGCGCCCGGGCCCTGCTCGACGGTGACCTGCCGGCGCAGCTCGCGGCCGCGGCGGCCTTCGACGCGGCCGGCTGCCCCTACCAGTCGGCGCGGACCCTGCTGCTGGCCGGGGGCGAGCACGCCGCCGCCGGCGAGGCCGCGCTCACCGCCCTGGGGCTCGCGGCCCGGCCCCTCGGGTGACCGGGCCGGTCCGGACGACGGGGCCTAGGGCCTGTCGTTTGGATCAGGCCGGCTGTGACGGACGGCGCGCCCCGGCCGGCCCGAGCGGGGTGTGGTGCGTGCAGCTGCAAGGCGGAGGAGGGCGCCAGGGCGGAGCCCTGGCAACCGACGACAACGCGGCAGATGTGCGTGCCACACCCCGCGACACCGGCATGATCCAGACGACAGGCCCTAGCTCACCGCCTGCTTCACCAGGGCCGCGATCCGCTCCTCCACCTCGGGCGTCACCTCGGTCAGGGCGAAGGCGGTCGGCCACATCGCGCCCTCGTCCAGCTTCGCCGGGTCGTTGAAGCCGAGCGTGGCGTAGCGGGCCTTGAACTTCGCCGCGCTCTGGAAGAAGCAGACGACCTTGCCGTCCAGCGCGTAGGCGGGCATCCCGTACCAGAGCTTCGGCGCGAGGTGGGGGGCGGCGGCCGTGACCACGGCGTGGACGCGCTCGGCCATGATCCGGTCGGAGTCCCCCATCTCGGCGATCTTCGCGAGCAGGTCCCGCTCGGCCTCCGCCGCCTTGTCGGCGCGCGATCCGCGGCGCGCCGCCTTCTTCTGCTCCTGGGCGTGCTCCTTCATCGCGGCCCGCTCGTCGGCCGAGAAACCCTCGTACGTGCTGGCGTCGGTGGCGCTCATCGTCACTCCCGTGGTCGCGGTTCACGATCGGCCGGTGTGCCGTACCCGGTCCGGCCGCTGTGATCACAGCTTCCCGCGGCCGGCGCGCCCGCGCCTCCGTACTGACCACGGAAAGCGCCACGGAACCCGGCGGCGGGTCCGGTGGCGCCCCCGGCTCAGACCTGGACCACCGGCTCCCGCGTGAACAGCGCTCCGAGCTCCGGCGCGTTCACCCTCCGGTCGGCCAGCCGCAGCCCCTCCCAGACGGTCACCTGGTTGGCCGTGAGGACCGGCTTGCCGAGCTCCTTCTCCAGGAGCGGGACGTGTGCCGCCGTGTGCAGGGACGTGTCCGGCAGGAGCACCGCCTCCGCGTCCGGGCGGTCGGCGGAGCGGGCCAGCGCCAGCACCTCGTCCTCCGTCCAGGTGCCGGTCTGCGCGGCCGTCATGTTCCCGGAGCCGACCACGGCGACGGCCTCCACACCGGCAGTGCGCAGGAAGTCCGCGAACAGCCGGGCCACGTCGTCCGGGTACGTCGCGCCGATGCCGACCTTGCGCAGACCGAGCTCCTTCGCCGCGTGCACGAAGGCGAAGGAGGTCGAGGAGGCCGGCAGGCCCGCCGTCCGGGCCAGGGAGCGCACCTGTTCCTGGGCGCCCTCCCAGCCGTGCGCGAAGCTGCCGCGGGTGGAGGCCCACACCACGGCGTCGGCGCCGGCCAGGCGCAGCTCCGCCGTGTCCGCCTCGAGCCGCTGCGGCGAGCCCATCTCGCGCAGGGCGTCCCCGCCGTGGGGGTCCTCGCCGGGTTCGGTGTGCACCAGGTCCACTCGGATGTCGCTGCCCAGGAGCTGCTCGATGCGTGGGTAGTCGTCCTCGCCGGAGTGGCCCGGGTACAGGAATCCCAGTGCTGTCATGTCCACCCTTCCTGCCGCTGTTCCGTGCCGGGAACGTCCGGAGTCCCTGGCGGTACGGGTACCCAGTCGGCGCAGCGCCGCCCACATCGTCACCGGGTTGGCCGAGATCACCGGGGTCACCGCGCCCGGAGAGGCCCGTGGCGCGCCCCGGCCTCACCCTGGGGGACGGGCGGACAACGCGCCGTACACGGGGACGTGTTGACGGAGGCGGCTTCCGAGGCGAGCGCGGTCGGCCCGCCGGCGCGGCGGACGACCGGTCGCCGTCGGGCAGCGGGTGCCGGATCCTCCGGCGGTGACTCGTTCGCCGCACAGGCCGGAAAGAGGGCTTGGGTCCCGCTACCGGTGCATATGGCGTGATGCGCGTCGCCGACCGGAGGGAGGGTGTTCCGGACGCCCGGGTGGGGCGCCGGGGCCCGCTCGCCGGGCTGCCGGGCCGTGTCCGTGATCGCCCGCCTGACCAGCGGGACTTCGATGCAGCGCGCAGCCATCTCCGCCACGGCGGCGGGCGGGGAGCGGCGGCCGGGGGTGCCGTGCCGCCATATCGGACCAAAAAAGATCGGCATAACCTCGAGGGCCTTGGGTAGCTGCGCGCCCATGGCTCCACCACACAGAACCCCTCCATGGGGCATATCCGTCCGAAGGTCCGGGAGTTCGGGGCCCACTCGCCGATCGCTGCTCGCGGGGGCCGCGGCGCTCGGCGCACTGGGGGCCGCGGGCTGCTCACGGGTCGCCACCGCGTCGAACGTGAAGGGCGGCGACCTGCTCGACCGGCTGAGGGCCCAGGGCGTGGCCCGGCTCGGCATCGCGGGCGAGATCCCCTTCGGATACATCGACAGGAACGGGGAGCTGACCGGCGAGGCGCCGGAACTGGCGAAGGTCATCTTCAAGCGGCTCGGAGTGGACCGCGTGCAGCCGGTCCCGACGGAGTTCGGCTCCCTCATCCCGGGGCTGGCGTCGCAGCAGTTCGACGTCGTGGCGGCCGGCATGTACATCAACCCGGACCGCTGCGAGCAGGTCATCTTCTCCGACCCCGACTACCAGATGCTCGACTCCTTCATCGTGCGCAAGGGGAACCCCCTGGGCCTGCGCGACTACAAGGACGTGGTGGAGAAGAAGGCCAAGTTCGCCACCGGCACCGGGTACGCCGAGATCCAGTACGCCGTCGAGGCCGGGTACAAGGAGGGCGACATCCTCATCGTCCCCGACCAGGTGGCCGGCCTGAACGCCGTCGAGGCCGGGCGCGTGGACGTCTTCGCGGGCACGGCGCTGACCACCCGCGAGGTGGTGAAGAAGTCGTCGAAGGCCGAGGTGACCGAGGCGTTCAAGCCGGTCGTCGGCGGCAGGCCGCACGTCGACGGCGGCGGCTTCGCCTTCCGGCCGACCGAGACCAATCTGCGGGACGCCTTCAACGTCGAGCTCCAGAAGCTCAAGAAGAGCGGCGAACTGCTGCGCATCCTCAAGCCGTTCGGGTTCACCGAGGACGAGATGACCGATCTGACCGCGAAGGAGCTGTGCGGCGGATGACATCCGGACTGTGGGAACTCGTACTCCAGGGCGTCTGGGTCACCGTCCAGCTGCTCTTCTTCAGCGCCCTGCTGGCGACGGCCGTGTCCTTCGCGGCCGGCGTCGCGCGCACCCACCGGCTGTGGATCGTCCGCTTCCTCGCGGGCTTCTACACCGAGGTGTTCCGCGGCACCTCCGCGCTGGTGATGATCTTCTGGGTGTTCTTCGTGCTGCCGCCGGCCTTCGGCTGGCAGCTGGTGCCCATGTGGGCGGGCACGCTGGCGCTGGGCCTGACCTACGGGGCGTACGGCTCCGAGATCGTGCGCGGCGCGCTCGGCGCGGTCGACCCGGCGCAGAGGGAGGGCGGCATCGCCCTCAGCTTCACGCCCTGGCAGCGGATGCGGCTGATCCTGCTGCCGCAGGCGGTGCCGGAGATGATCCCGCCCTTCTCCAACCTGCTGGTCGAGCTGCTCAAGGGCACCGCCCTGGTGTCGATCATGGGCATGGGCGACCTGGCGTTCAGCGGCAACCTGGTGCGCCTGGCACTTCAGGAGAGCGCGGAGATCTACACGTACGTCCTGCTGATCTACTTCGTGATCGCGTTCCTGCTCACGCGGATGATGCGCGGTCTGGAGAAGAAGCTGAAGGCGGGCGTCGGGAAGGCGGTGCCCGAGCGGAGCACCGTCACCCCTGAGCCGGCCGAGATCGGGGGTGTCCGATGAAGTGGGACTGGAACGCGGTCTCCGAGTTCATGCCGCACTTCTGGGACGGCCTGCTGGTCACCCTCCAGATCCTGGTGCTCGGCTCGCTGATCTCCTTCGCCCTGGGCCTGGTGTGGGCGCTGCTGATGCGGACGCCGTCCCGCTGGGTGACCTGGCCGGTCGGGGTCGTCACGGAGTTCGTGCGCAACACCCCGCTGCTGGTGCAGCTGTTCTTCCTGTTCTACGTGCTGCCCGAGTGGGGCGTGACCGCCTCGGCGCTGACCACCGGCGTGATCGGCATCGGCCTGCACTACTCGACTTACACGATGCAGGTCTACCGGGCCGGCATCGAGGCCGTGCCGGTCGGCCAGTGGGAGGCCGCCACGGCGCTGAACCTGCCGCTGGGCCGGACGTGGACCGCGGTGATCCTGCCGCAGGCCGTCCGCCGGGTGGTGCCCGCCCTCGGCAACTACGTGATCTCGATGCTGAAGGACACACCGCTGCTCATGGCGATCACGGTGCTGGAGATGCTCGGTGAGGCGCGTCTGTTCTCCCAGCAGAACTTCCAGTTCACCGAGCCCCTGACGGTGATCGGCGTGGCCTTCATCATCGTCTCCTACCTGGCCTCCCTTGCCCTGCGAGCCCTGGAGCGACGCCTTGCCCACTGACACCCTCCCCAATCCCGAGAAGAGCCCCGAGCGCAGCACCGGCGAGCTGATCCGCCTGGAGCAGGTCACCAAGCGGTTCGGGGACAACACCGTCCTCGACCACCTGGACTTCTCCGTCGACGCCGGCAAGCACGTCACCCTGATCGGCCCGTCCGGGTCGGGCAAGACGACGATCCTGCGGCTGCTGATGACGCTGCTCAAGCCCGACGAGGGCACGATCACCGTCGACGGGCAGCAGCTGTTCCCGGCGAACGAGAAGCAGCGCCGCGAGGTGCGCAAGCAGATCGGGATGGTGTTCCAGCAGTTCAACCTGTTCCCGAACATGAGCGTGCTGCGCAACATCACCGAGGCGCCGGTCACCGTGCTCGGCATGTCCCGGGACGAGGCGGCGGAGCGGGCCAAGGGCCTGCTCGACATGGTGGGCCTGGCCGACAAGTGCGACGCCCGCCCGTCCCAGCTCTCCGGCGGACAGCAGCAGCGGGTGGCGATCGCGCGGGCGCTGGCGATGCGGCCCAAGGTGCTGCTGCTGGACGAGGTGACCTCCGCGCTGGACCCCGAGCTGGTCGCGGGCGTCCTCGACCTGCTGCGGGACATCGCGCGCAGCACCGACATCACCATGCTCTGCGTGACCCACGAGATGAACTTCGCCCGGGACATATCGGACCAGGTCCTGATGTTCGACTCGGGGCGGGTCATCGAGGCCGGCGCGCCGGAGAAGATCTTCAGCGAGCCGGAGCACGACCGGACCCGGGAATTCCTCAGCGCGGTGCTGTGAGGCGGGCGTGCCCCGGCGTCCGAGGTCGGGACGCCGGGGCACGCCACCGGCATATGCCGATCGCCGACGACGCGGCCGGGAGCGCCGGAATCCGGCCAACACCCCCTCGCTCGCGGCTCATTGACGGCTATCGTGAAGGTGACCCGCTGTCCGGACCAGGGCCTACGAAGCGAGCGCAGGGGGAGACCACCGTGGCGCTGCAGCACAAGCCGACCGCGCCGCACCACTCGGTCCAGGACGCCCTGCGCGCCCTGGAGACGGTGACGCGGCACAGCACCGGAATCACCGACACCGAACTGGCCCGCCGGACCGGCCTCGGCCGGGAGCGGCTGACCCCGCTCCTGCTCATGCTGCGCCGCGAGGGCTACGTCGAGCGGACCGCCGACGGGGCCTACGTCACGGGCGCGGCCCTGGCCCGCCTGGGCTCCGCGCAGGGCCGCGAGGAGGCCCTGCGCGACAAGCTCCAGCACACCCTGGACCGGCTGCGCGACTCGGTGGGCGCCGCCGTCTACATCAGCCGCTACGTCGACGGCGAGGTCAGCGTCACCCAGTACGCCGACAGCCCGGCCGCGCCCCGGGTGAACGAGTGGGTGGACTTCCGCGTCTCGGCGCACGCCACCGCGGTCGGCAAGAGCCTGCTGACCCAGCTCGACCACGCGGGCCGCCGCGACCACCTCGCCCGGCACCGGATGGCCCGCCTGACCTCGCGCACGATCACCAGCGATCGCCTGCTGCTGTCCCGGCTGGAGTCCCAGCCGCCCACGGTGCCCGTCCTCGACCTCCAGGAGTACGCGCTGGGCACGGTCTGCGCGGCCGTCCCGCTGACGGCGGGCTCCGCCGCGGGCTGCCTGGCCCTGTCCCTGCCCGTCGCGCACGCGCACCGGCTGCGGCAGGCCGCGGACGCCCTGAACCGGGGCGCGGCACCGGTCCTGCTGTCGATGGCGATCTAGGGTCCGGGGACGTCCGGCCCCGCGGGCGGTGGTCGTGAGCACCCCCGCGGACCAGGTAGTATTTACGTCGTCGCCGACCGCGGAAAGCGGAAGGCGGGAGTCATGCGCCGCTAGCTCAGTTGGTTAGAGCAGCTGACTCTTAATCAGCGGGTCCGGGGTTCGAGTCCCTGGCGGCGCACAGCAGAGGGCCCCTCGCACACGCGAGGGGCCCTCTTCCGTTCGTTCAGAAGGTCACGTCCGAGCAGGCGTAGAACGCGTTGCCCGTGTCGGCGACCGTCCACACCGACAGGATGACGTGGTGGCCGCTCAGCCCGGACGGCAGCGTGCCGCTGTGGGAGAGCGTGGCCGGCGGCTGCTTGCCGCCGTAGGGCACCGTGAAGAACGGCGTCAGGTTGAGGTCGGACCGGGACAGGCCGTGGTCCTGGTTCCAGCCCGGCTTGGTGACGTAGTACTTGAAGTCGGTCGTGGCGTGCCGGGCGGTGAACTGCCAGCGGAAGGTGTAGCTCTGTCCGCCGTTCACCTTGGTGGTCGGCCACGCCTGGCCGTTGGGCTGCCTGGGGGCGTTGAGCGGGGCGAAGGTGCCGTGCCCCGCGGAGCAGATCTGCCCGTCGGCCGGTCCGGCCGCCGGGAAGCCCTTGGGGCCCTCGACGCTCTGCGGCTCCCACTGGATGGAGCCGCAGCCGGTGACGGTGCCGTTCTGGCACACCTTCTGCCGGCTGACGGGGAGGTCGGTGTAGCCGTGGCCGCTGGCGCCGCCGGAGGACAGCACGAGGGCTCCGGTCGTCGCGATGCCCACCGCCGCGGCGGACAACTTGATCCTTTTGCGCATACTGCTTCTCCTGTGACGTGGGGGAAGGGCAGCGAGCTTTTCTGGTCTAGACCAAGTCTCAGGTTATGACCGTCACTTGAACATGTCCATACCAATCGAAGAACCCGGTCCCGGTCCCGCCGCGGCCCCGCTCACGCCCCCGGCTCACCCCGCCCGGCGCAGAACGCGACCGTCAGGTCCTTCACCAGCACCTTGCGCTCGTAGTCGTCGAGCTCCACCAGCCCGCGCATCGTCAGCCGGGTCACCGTGTCCTCCACCGAGTCCACGACCGAGGTGAGCACGCTCGCCCGCTGCGCCGCGTCCAGGGCGGCGATCCGGCGCCGGTGCATCGCGGCGGCCACCTCCGGGGCGTACTCCACCCGGACCGGCCGCACCGAGAACACCTCCAGACCGACCGGCGCCGCGTCCGCCGCCACCAGCCGGGTCAGCGTCTCCCCCGCCACGTCCGCCGCGCCGCGGACCGTGCCCGCCGGCTCCACCGGGATCCGGGCCAGCGCCGCCTCGACGCACTCGCGCAGGTACGCCTCGTGGTCCTCGACGCCCAGCGTGGCCCGCACGGTGTCCCGCACCCGCCACACCACCAGCGTCACCGTCCGGAGCGCGACCCCGTTGCCGTCGGCCGCGGGCATCGGCTCGCTGCGCCAGTGCCGCAGCCGCACATCGACCCGGCGCCGCAGGAACAGCGGGTTCACCCACATCAGACCGGTGCGCCGGACGGTGCCGCGGTAACGGCCGAACAGACCGAGCACCCAGGCCTGCCCGGTCCGCCCCCGGGCCAGCCCGCCGAAGCCGAACAGCCCGAGCGCCCCGGCGGCCGCGTACGCCGCCCACTGCGCGGGCCCGAGCCCGGCACCCGCCTGCGCCGGCACGCCCAGCGCCTCGACGGCGAGCGGCGGCACGATCCCGGCCCACCAGGAGGTGACCGCACAGCCCGCCACCCCGCAGGCCCCGGCGGCCACGCCCGCCGTGCCGGGCAGCACCCGGGCCGGACGCTCCGTCAGCTCCGGGTCGACCGCGGCCACCGGCCGGGGCCGCGCCGCGGTGGGGCGCCGCATCCGCGGCTGCTCCCCCGTGCCCTGCCTGCGGCCGACGACCGCGGCCCGCAGCGGCACCGGCGCCGGGGCGGGGTCGTCCCGGAACAGCAGGTGGACGGGGATCTCCGTGGTCGCCTCGTTGTGGATGATCCGCGCGGACCGGACCGCGCCCTCCCCGGGCCCACCGGCGCCGGGAGCCGGAGAAGCCGGGTCCGAAGCCGGAGCCGACGCCGAAGCCGGAGCCGGAGCCGGCTCCGACGGCGAGGGAGAGGCCGGGACCGATGCCGGGACCGGTGCCGGGGTCGTCGAGGGTGTCGTCGAAGAGGTCGTACTCATGCGTGCTCCAGCCTCCGCGCCAGACGCGCCATGAACGGATGATCACGAACGGTGGCCCCCGGGGCCGGTCACGAGAAGAGCCGCCGCCAGGTCTCCGGGCCCGGGTAGCCGTCCGCCGCGCCGCCGCGCCAGCCCTGGGCGCGCTGGAAGGCCTCGACGTTCCGCCGGTCCGCCTCGCCCCAGCGCGGTCCCGGTCCGTTCGTGTAGTGCCTGCCGAAACCCTTCCTCACCAACTGCGCGCCGAGCCGGGTGACGTGCGGGCTGTCCGTGCCCGGGCGGAACGTCGCCCGGCCCGGATAGCCGGACACCCCGTGCGCGCCGGCCGGGACGTCCCCGCCCCCGCCGGTGGCCGCCGGCCGACGGGCCCCCGGTCCGGGCAGCCCGGCGGTGGCCTCGCCCGTCTGGGCCGTGGGGGCCGCCGCGGTGGCCGGTGCCCCGTCCGCCGCGGGCGTCGTCTCGCTCGTCACTCCCTTGTAGCGGTAGGGGAGGTACTTGGCGGAGTTGCTCCAGTAGGCGTAGGGCGTGGACTGCTTGCGGGTGCTCGGCGGGGTCTGCTCGTAGGCCGTGTAGGAGGTGTGCGCGGCGTCCGTCCAGCCGCCGAAGATCACCACGTGGGAGCCCTGCTGGGGGTCGGCCGTGTTGTGGAAGAGCAGGATGTCGCCGGGCTGGAGCTCCTCCTTGGTGATCCGGTCCGCGAAGGCGCCGAGGCTCCCGGTCCATTCGTTCGTGGGCAGCTTCCAGGCCATCGACACGTAGCCCGAGCAGTCCTGCCGGTAACCGTCGGACCAGTAGGCGGTCATGCTGTAGGGCACCTTCGCGGTGACCCAGGTCCTGGCCCGCTCGATGATGTCCGTACGGGTGATCGCGGGCAGCTGCGTACCGGCCGCGGGAGACGCCGGCCGGCCCGTCGGGCCGTGCAGCGGGGCCCTGGGGCCCTGCGGGGTGTCGGGCTGCCCGTCCGCGGGTACACCCGGCCGGTGGATCGTGGGGGCGGCCGGGGCGGCCGCCGCCTGGCCCGCCCCGAGGGCGGCGGTCGCGGTGGCCGCGGTGGCCACCACCAGGACGCGGTGGGCGGCCGGGTGGATGCCCCGGCCGGCCGGGGCCCGCGGCGGGACGGCGCACCGGGCCCGGCACCCGGGGCAGTCGCAGTCGCTCGCGGGATCGATCTCTTCGAATACCGGAGTCTCCATGCGATTCCCCTCACACAGCAGTGAAAAAGTCCGCGTAGGTGTGCGCAGCGGCGCACCGTGATCAGCCTCTCAACTGTCGTGTTCGCGCGCATGTTGACGGTCCGAATGACGTACCCGGGAGGTGCGCGCGGGGTAGGCCCTCCCCTGACGTGGTCGGGAGCACCCGCCGGCGTCGGGTAAAGTTGTCCGAGTCAGCAGGCGCCGCTAGCTCAGTTGGTTAGAGCAGCTGACTCTTAATCAGCGGGTCCGGGGTTCGAGTCCCTGGCGGCGCACAGACGGTCGAAGGCCCTCCGTAGCACACGGAGGGCCTTCGGCGTATCCGGAGCCGCGGCCTCTTGCGATCATGCCGAACGCCGTAGAAGCCTGGTCCGGGTCGGGGGTCCGGTTGCCGCGGGGGCATCATGCAACCGGGGGGCGCCGTTCCATGTCTATATAAGGTGTGGATGCCGTGGTGACAGCAACCCACCACTGAGACGTCCGTGACGGCAAGGGGGACCCGGCGGACGAAGCAAAGCGACGAAACACGCACTGACCCGCGTGTGGGGGGAAGACTCATGACGTCGACGCCGACGGGCGCCGGGCAGGACCACGACCCGTCCCAGACCACCCAGCTCAGGGTGCCCGCGCACCGGAACTGGAACACCGGCTCGTTCCGCCGGATCAAGAAGGCGCTGCCCAGATACGACTACGAGCACTACAGCCGGCTCGCGGGTCCCCTCACGCAGCCCGACCCGCACAAGCCGTACACGGTGCAGTACCGCTCGCTGCTCTCGCAGGAGCCGCACCGCATCCGGGTCGCCCTGATGCTGGCCGCGGCCCCGCTGCTGTCCGTGGTGCTGCTGGTCTGGCTGCTGCAGCCCGAGCACTGGACGGAGCGCGACTACCCGGCCTTCGACTGGCTGCCCGCCCTCGACATCGTCATGCTCGTCTCGATCGGCCTGATCGAGCTGTTCCGCTGCCTGAACGTGCTGTCGAACGCGCACGCCACACTGGTCGCCCGCGACCCGATACCCGTGGTGCCCGAGACCGGCACCCGGGTCGCCTTCCTCACCTCCTTCGTGCCCGGCAAGGAACCGCTGGAGATGGTGACGAAGACCCTGGAGGCGGCCGTCAGGATCCGCCACCGCGGCCTGATGCACGTCTGGCTCCTCGACGAGGGCGACGACCCCGAGGTGAAGGCGGTCTGCGAGCGCCTCGGCGTGCACCACTTCTCCCGCAAGGGCGTCGCGAAGTGGAACCGGCCCAAGGGACCGCACCGCGCCAGGACCAAGCACGGCAACTACAACGCCTGGCTCGAGGCGCACGGCGACGGCTACGACTTCTTCGCCTCCGTCGACACCGACCACGTGCCGCTGCCGAACTACCTGGAGCGGATGCTCGGCTTCTTCCGCGACCCGGACGTCGGCTTCGTCATCGGCCCGCAGGTCTACGGCAACTACGACAACCCGATCACCAAGGCCGCCGAGTCCCAGCAGTTCCTCTTCCACGCGCTGATCCAGCGCGCGGGCAACCGCTACGGCGCGCCGATGTTCGTGGGCACCTCCAACGCGGTGCGCATCAGGGCGCTCAAGCAGATCGGCGGCCTGTACGACTCGATCACCGAGGACATGGCGACCGGCTTCGAGATCCACCGCCACCGGAACCCGGCCACCGGCCGCAAGTGGCGCTCGGTCTACACCCCGGACGTGCTCGCCGTCGGCGAGGGCCCGAACGCCTGGACGGACTTCTTCACCCAGCAGATGCGCTGGTCGCGAGGGACGTACGAGACGATCCTCAAGCAGTACTGGAAGGGCTGGTACTCGCTGCCGCCGAGCAAGCTCTTCAACTACACGATGATGATCATCTTCTACCCGATGTCGGCCCTGAACTGGATCCTCGCGGCGATGAGCTGCGCGCTGTTCCTGGGCCTGGGCGCCTCGGGTGTGAACATCGACCCCACGGTCTGGCTGATGCTCTACGGCAACGCCTCCGCGCTCCAGATCGGCCTGTACGTCTGGAACCGCCGGCACAACGTCTCGCCGCACGAGCCGGAGGGCTCCGGCGGTGTGGCCGGCATGGTGATGTCCGCGCTGTCGGCGCCGCTGTACGCGAAGGCACTCGTCGACTCCGTGCTGCGGCGCAAGAGCAAGTTCGTGGTCACCCCCAAGGGCGACTCGGCGAGCCCGGACACCCTGTTCGGGACCTTCCGCTACCACTGGTACTTCATCGTCGTCTTCGGCGGCTCGATCACCGCCGGCCTGGTGCTCGGCCACTCCCACCCCGCCATGATCATCTGGGCGACGTTCGCGCTGCTGATCACCGCCTCGCCGATCCTCGCCTGGCGGCACTCCCTGCGGGAGGCGAGGAAGAAGCCCGCCGCGGCGGCTCCCGCGGAGCCGCGCACCCAGCCCGAGGACGCGGCGCCCGCGGGGCCGTACCAGCCGTATCCGCTGCCGGCCCGGGACGTGCCCTACGGGGCGCACGGGGCGCACGGTGCTCACGTGCCGCACATGCCGCACATGCCGCACATGCCGCACATGCCGCACATGCCGCACATGCCGCACATGCCGCAGCAGAAGCCCAACTGGGCCGCCTCCCCCGACGGGGACGGCGACCAGACCATGCAGATCGCCCTTGGTGGACTTGGGGGACGTAAGGAATGAAGGACCGTGCCGGCCGCCGCCGGGCCCGTCGCTTCGCGATAGGCACGGCGGTGGTAGTAGCGCTGGCCGGGATGAACGGACCGTGGCTCTACCGCTTCGGAACCGAGAAATACCACCAGTACGAGATCAACAAGCCGGAGTACAAGGCCGCCAACGGCAAGTGGGAGATCGTCGAGTTTCCCGAGGAGTACCGGCAGAACACCATCCACGCGGCGCTGCTGCGCACCGGCAAGGTGCTGCTCGTCGCGGGGTCGGGCAACAACCAGGACAACTTCGACGACAAGAAGTTCGACACCCGGATCTGGGACCCGGTCAAGGGGACCGTCAAGAAGGTGCCGACGCCCGCCGACCTGTTCTGCACCGGCCACACCCAGCTCGCCAACGGCAATCTGCTGATCGCGGGCGGCACCAAGCGGTACGAGAAGCTCAAGGGCGACGTCACCAAGGCCGGCGGCCTGATGATCGTCCACAACGAGAACCCGGACAGGCCGATCACGCTGCCCGCGGGCACCAGGTTCACCGGCAAGGAGAACGGCAGGACGTTCGTCTCCAAGGACCCGGTGCTGGTGCCGCGCGCCGAGAAGGTCTTCGACCCGGTGACCGGCGAGTTCGTGCGCAACGACCCGGGCCTCGGCCGGATCTACGTCGAGGCGCAGAAGAGCGGCGCCGAGTACGAGACCGGCACCGAGGACAACTACCGGATCCAGGGCCTGTCGGGTGCCGACGCGCGCAACACCTACGGCATCGCGCAGAAGCTCGCCCTCGACAAGAAGGACTTCCAGGGGATCCGGGACGCCTTCGAGTTCGACCCGGTCGCCGAGAAGTACATCAAGGTCGACCCGATGCACGAGGCCCGCTGGTACCCGACGCTCACCACGCTGAGCGACGGCAGGATCCTCAGCGTCTCCGGTCTCGACGACATCGGCCAGCTGGTCCCGGGCAAGAACGAGGTCTACGACCCGGACACCAGGAAGTGGACCTACACCGACCAGGTCCGCCAGTTCCCCACGTACCCGGCGCTGTTCCTGATGCAGAACGGCAAGATCTTCTACTCGGGTTCGAACGCCGGGTACGGCCCCGACGACGTAGGGCGCGACCCGGGCGTCTGGGACGTCGACACCAACAAGTTCCGCAGGATCCCCGGCCTGAGCGACCCGGACATGCTGGAGACCTCGGGCACCGTGCTGCTGCCGCCGGCGCAGGACGAGAAGTACATGGTGATCGGCGGCGGCGGGGTCGGCGAGTCGAAGCTGGCCAGCGAGAAGACCCGGATCGTCGATCTGAAGGCCGACGACCCGAGGTTCGTGGACGGGCCGTCGCTGGAGAAGGGCACGCGCTACCCGCAGGCCTCGATCCTGCCCGACGACACCGTGCTGGTCTCCGGCGGCTCGGAGGACTACCGGGGCCGCGGCGACTCCAACATCCACCAGGCGCGGCTCTACCACCCGGACACCAACCGGTTCGAGAAGGTCGCCGACCCCCTGGTGGGGCGCAACTACCACTCGGGCTCGATCCTGCTGCCCGACGGCCGCCTGATGTTCTTCGGTTCCGACTCGCTCTACGCCGACAAGGCCAACACCAAGCCCGGCAAGTTCGAGCAGCGCGTCGAGATCTACACGCCGCCGTACCTGTACCGGGACTCGCGGCCCGACCTGTCGGGCGGTCCGCAGACCATCGCGCGCGGCGCGTCGGGGACGTTCACCTCGCGGGCGGCCTCGACGGTCAAGAAGGTGCGGCTGATCCGGCCGAGCGCCTCGACGCACGTCACGGACGTCGACCAGCGGTCCATCGCGCTGGACTTCAAGGCGGACGGGGACAAGCTGACGGTGACCGTGCCGGAGGGCAGGAACCTGGTCCAGTCGGGCTGGTACATGCTGTTCGCCACGGACGGGGAGGGGACGCCCTCCAAGGCGCAGTGGGTACGGGTGCCGTAGCGCCTCGGGGGGATTCGCTCCCCCCGGGGCGTCAGCCCCCGGCCAGCTTCAGGGCGTAGTCGGGCCACCAGGCGCCCGCCTTCGGGCCGCCCTTGCACTCGCCGTCCGACTCACCGGGGCGCTTGATCCACAGGTAGGCGTCGACCAGGGGGTCGGCCGTCCGGACGGTCGGGGTCTCGCCGAGGGCGCGGCCCGGTGGGTTGCACCACTGCTTGTCGGGGGCGCCCCCGGTGTAGGGGCCGTTGCCGTTGCGGCTGGTGTCGACGACGAAGTGCTTGCCGCCCACCTTGGCGGAGAGCCGCTTGCCGTAGGCGATGGACTCCTGGGTGGAGTAGAAGTTGGACACGTTGACGGCGAAGCCGTCGGCCTGGTCGATGCCGGCCCGCCGGAGCGGCTCGAAGATCTGGTCGGGGTGGCCCCAGCCGGCGTTGCCCGCGTCCAGGTAGACCTTGGTGTTCTTCAGCGCCGTGAGCTTGGCGACGGCGCCCTTGAGGAGGTCGTAGCGCTCCTCGTGGAACTCGTCCGGGGTGCAGCCGTCGACCAGGTGGAGCACCGCGTCCGGTTCGAGGACGACGGTGGCGGCCCGGTCGCCGATGCCCTCGGCCACGCCGTCGACGAACGAGCGGTAGGTGTCGCCGTCGGCGGCGCCGCCCTGCGAGTACTGGCCGCAGTCGCGGTGCGGGATGTTGTAGAGGACGAGCAGCGCGGTGCGCCCGGCCTTGTCGGCGGCCTCGGTGAAGCCGCGGGTCTGCTCCTCCGGGTTGTCCGGGCTGATCCACTCGCCGGTCGGCTGCTCGGCGATCCTGCGGATCCGGTCGGCCTGGTCCTGCTTGCCCGCCTTCTCCAGGGACACCACCTGCCGGGCCGCGGTGCCGTCGGGATTGACCCAGAAGGGGTCGGTCTCCCTGGGCTGCTGGGTGATGCCGGCCCCCGCGTCCTTGTCCCCGTCCCCGTCGCCGGACGAGCACCCCGCGATCAGCAGCGCCGCCCCCAGCACCGCCGCGGACGCCCGCCTCGCGGTCGTCCCTCCGGCCCCCCTGCTGCCGTACATCCAACCCCCCGGTGCACTGTTCGGAGGCTCAATCCTGACATACCCGGGTCATGGGCCGGTGCCCGTGAGATAGGCCGAGACGACGACGTTGGCCGTGTAGCCGCCGGTGGCGCGGTCGAAGGTGCCGCCGCAGGTGATCAGCCGCAGTTCGGCCCGTCCCGTGGTCCGCGGCGCGTAGGCCTGGCGGGCGTCGAAGCCGTCGCGGTCGAGGACCCGGACGTCGTCGACGGTGAACTCGGCGGTCCCGCCGCCGTCGCGGACCACCCGGATCGTCGCGCCGGGTTCGATGCCGCTGAGCCGGTAGAAGACGGCGGGGCGGGTCTCGGTGTCGACGTGCCCGACCATCAGGGCGGCCCCGGCCTCCCCCGGTGTCACGCCGGCCGCGTACCAGCCGACGGCGTCGGCCCGGTCGAAGGAGGGCGGCTCGATCCCGCCCCTGCCGTCGAGGCCGCGCGCGAGCACCGGGGCGCTGATGCCGAGTCCGGGGACGTCGAGCCGTTCGGGCAGGGCGTCGCCGAGGGGCGCGTGGGCGGGCGGCAGCGGCAGGTCGGGGGGCCGGCCGGCCGCCGCCATGTCGCCGGTGGCCGGCCGGGACATGCCCGCGTGCACGTCGGTGGCGTCGCGGCCCCACAGCCACAGTCCGAGGAACAGCACCACCCAGGCGGTGCCGCTCACCAGGCGGCCGGGGCCGGCGGGGCGTATCGGGACCTCTCCCCGCCGTCGGTCCTGGTCGGACATGGTCAGTCCGCCCTGCGGCTCCGGCTGCGCACCCCGCGCAGCCCCACGGCGACGGCGGCGATCCCGGCGAGCACCAGACCGGTCACGGTGTGCGCGGTGCCGGGCGGGTCGACGCGCGCCCCGTCCCCGGCGTCCGCGGCGGCCGGCACCGCGGCACCGCCGCCGCCCGCGTCGACGGGGGCGACGGGAGAGGCGTGGCTGTCCGGGCGGTCCGCCGGGCGGTGCGGCCCGACGGTGATGGTGCCCCTGCGGGCGTTCTCGCCGCACGTGACCTGCACGGTGTAGACACCGACCGCCACCGTGGTGCGGACCCGGCCGGCGCCGACGAGGACGCCGTCCTCGGCGGCCACGGCGAGCCGTACGTCGGACTCGAACGCCGCGGACACGGCGACCGCCGTCCGCTCGGTGCAGCCGGGGACGCGGAGCGTGACGTCGGTGCCGGGCACCGGTGACGCCGGAGACACCGAGACCCCGCCCCCGTCCGCCGCGTACGCCGCCGGGGCGACCGGTGCGCACAGCGCGGCCAGCGCGGCTCCGGCACAGACAGTTACCTTCAGTGAGCCCATCATGTACCTCCAGTCACCTGGAGGCTGCCCCGCGACGGCCGCCCCCGCATCCGGGCGGGGGGCGACGCTGCTCCGAACGGGCGACGCGGGGAACGGGCCGGTCTCAGACCCGGTCGACGAGGTCCGCGATCGAGTCGACGACCTTGGACGGCCGGTACGGGAAGTCCTCGACCTGCTCGGACCGGGTCAGGCCGGTGAGCACCAGGAAGGTCTGCATCCCGGCCTCTATGCCGGCCAGCACGTCGGTGTCCATGCGGTCGCCGATCATGGCGCTGGTCTCGGAGTGGGCGCCGATCGCGTTGAGCCCGGTGCGCATCATCAGCGGGTTGGGCTTGCCGGCGAAGTAGGGCTGCTTGCCAGTCGCCTTGGTGATCAGCGCGGCCACCGCCCCGGTCGCCGGGAGCGGGCCCTCGGCGGAGGGGCCGGTCTCGTCGGGGTTGGTGCAGATGAACCGGGCGCCGGCGTTGATCAGCCGTACCGCCTTCGTCATGGCCTCGAAGGAGTAGGTGCGGGTCTCGCCGAGGACCACGTAGTCGGGCTCGTGGTCGGTGAGGATGTAGCCGATGTCGTGCAGGGCGGTGGTCATGCCGGCCTCGCCGATGACGTACGCCGAGCCGCCCGGCCGCTGGTCGTCCAGGAACTTCGCGGTCGCCAGCGCCGAGGTCCAGATCGCCTCGACCGGGACCTCCAAACCCATGCGGCGCAGCCGGGCGTGCAGGTCGCGCGGCGTGTAGATGGAGTTGTTGGTCAGGACGAGGAAGGGCTTGCCGGACTCGCGCAGCTTCCTGATGAAGGCGTCGGCGCCGGGGATGGGGACGCCCTCGTGGATGAGCACCCCGTCCATGTCGGTGAGCCATGACTCGATGGGCTTGCGGTCTGCCATGTGCGGGATCTCCTGCCGTACGCGGTCCAGCCTGCGCCCCACCCTAAACAGAGCGGGATCTTGGCGGAACGGCCGTCTCATGGACCGGCGGGGAGGAGCCGGCGGCCGAGGGTCCGGCGGCCACGCGTCAGCGGCGTCCGCGGGCGAGCAGGACGGCCGCGGTGCCGGTGGCGAGGAGCAGGGCGGCGGCCGCGAGGGCCGCGTCCAGGCGGCCCATGCCGGTGCCGGCGAGCTCGTCGGCGAACGGGAAGCCGGTGTCCCCGCCGTCGGGCGTGGAGGCGACGGAGGGTGCCACGGGCTCGGCGCTGCGGGTGCCGGACGGTGCGTCGGCGGGCTCGTCGGGCGCGCCGCCGGTGCCGATGCGGAAGCGGTAGTCGTTCGACTTGCCGACCCAGTCGCCGTCGTCGCCGCGGCGCCGGACGACGGCGGCGTTGGCGGTGACCTCGCCGGGCGCGGTGTCCGAGGTGAGCGCGAGCCGCACCTTCACGGTGAGGGTCCTGCCCGGGCCGACGGTGAAGCCGGGGAAGGCGGCGTCGCCCTGGCCCTCGCCGAAGGCGCCGATCAGCTCACCGCGGTCGGTCTCCTCGAAGGTGACGGGGCGGGGGTGGTCGCCGTCGAAGAACTCCAGGCGGGCCTGCGCCGGCCGGAGGGCCCGTAGCTCGTCGACCAGGACGACGACCGGGTGGACGGCCTCGCAGGTGCGGGACGTGGTGTTGGTGAGGTCCAGGTACCAGACGCCGTAGCCGCCGCCGGTCTCGTAGGCGCCCGGGCCGCCGTGGATGCGGGTGGTGAGCGGGAAGGTGTGGTCGTCGGGCGCCGTACAGGCGGGCAGCGGGGCGACGGAGCCCGGGGACGCGGCGGCGGCCGGGGCGGTGGGCGCCGGGGGTGCGGCGGTGCCCGGGCCGGGAGCGGCCGGGGCGGCTGGCGCTGGGGGCGCGGCGGCCAGGGCGATGGGGGCCAGGGGCGCGGCTGCGGCAGGCGCCAGAGGTGCGGCGGCCAGGGCGGCAGGCATCGGGGCCACGGCGGTGCCCGGGCCGGACGCGGCCGGGGCGGCTGGCGCTGGGGGCGCGGCGGCCAGGGCGATGGGGGCCAGGGGCGCGGCTGCGGCAGGCGCCAGAGGTGCGGCGGCCGGGCCGGCAGGCGTCGGGGCCACGGCGGTGCCCGGGCCGGACACGGCCAGGGACGCGGCGCCGGCCACGGCGGCAGGCGCCAGAAGTGCGGCGGTGCCCGGGCCGGACACGGCCAGGGGCGCGGCGGCGGCCACGGCGGCAGGCGCCAGAAGTGCGGCGGTGCCCGGGCCGGACGCGGCCAGGGGCGCGGCGGCGGCCGAGGCGGCCGGGGGCGCGGACGAGGTCGGGCCGGCGGGCGTCAGGGACGCTGCGGCGGCCGGGGCGGCGGTGGCCAGGAGGGCGGCTGCCGCTGCCAGGCAGGGGGTCGCGGGCGTGAACAGTCGCATAAGCACATGAGCGTGCCGGACCGCCCCGCCCGCCGGGACCGCCGTTCGGGGCGTGCCCCTCGAACGGCCCCCGCGATGCCCTCGTCCGGCGTACGCCCCGGCGGCCGTTCAGCCGCCGTCGCCCCGCCCGAACAGCGGCGCGAGCAGCAACTGGGCCGCGCCCTCCGCGACCCCCCGCACCCCGCCGGGCGCGATCCGCACCGGCACGGCGCCGTCGTGCCCGCCCTCCCTCCGGGCCCGGGCGTCGAGGACGGCGCCGACCCCCCGGACGAAGGCGTCGGGCGCGGCGGCGACGGTACGGCCGCCGAGCAGGACCAGGTCGATGTCCAGCAGCCCGGCGAGGTTCGCGGCGCCCGCGCCCAGGACCCGGGCCGCCTCCGCGAGGTCGCCCCGGGCGACGGCACCGAGGCACAGGGCCTCTATGCAGCCGCGGGCGCCGCAGGTGCAGGGCGGGCCGTCGAGCTGGACGACCTGGTGGCCGAACTCGCCGGCCCCGGTCCGGGCCCCCCGGTGCACACCGCCGCCGAAGACGAGGCCGGCGCCGAGTCCCGTGCCGAGGTGCAGATAGGCGAAGGAGCCGCCCTCGCCGCCCGCCTCGCCCCCGACCGCCAGTGCCAGGGCCGCCGCGTTGGTGTCCTTGTCCACCACGACCGGTACACCGAGGCGCCGGGTCAGCGCGTCCCGCAGCGGGAAGCCGTCCCACTCCGGGAAGCCGGTGACCCGGTGCAGTACGCCCCGGACGTGGTCGAGGGGCCCCGGCAGGGCGACGCCGAGCCCGAGGAGCGTGGGCGCGTCGGTCAGCCGTCCGCCGGGCGCGCGCAGCACGTCGGCGGCCAGCTCCCCGGCCGCCCGCGCCACCCCCTCCAGCACGGCCGGCGCCCCCGCGCCCAGGTCCAGCGGGTACCGCCGCTCCCCCACGGCCGTCCCCTCGAGGTCGACCAGCACGGCCCGCAGCTCGTCCCGGTCCAGGTGCACGCCCACCGCGTGGCCCGCCTCCGGCACCAGCCGCAGGACCGTGCGCGGCTTGCCGCCCGTGGAGGCGCGGCGCCCGGCCTCGGCGGCGAGGCCCTCCGCCCGCAGCCGGGCGGTGATCTTGCTGACCGCCTGCGGGGTGAGCCCGGTGCGCTCGGCGAGCTCCAGCCGGCTGATGCCCTCCGTCCCGGCGGTGCGCAGCAGGTCGAGGACGAGGGCGGTGTTGTGGCTGCGCAGGGCGAGCAGGTTCGCGCCGCCCGCCGCGGGCCGCACGCCCCCGGCGGCACGCCCGCCGCCACTCGCCGCGCCGCCGCGCGCGCCGTCGCCCGTTCCCTCGCCGTCAGCCCTGTTCACGCCCCCATTGTCCCCGCCGCTTGCACTTTGGCAACAGCGTTGCGAAAGTGGATGCCATGACTGGTACTCCTCCCGGCACCCCGCTGCGCGTCGGTCTCGTCGGCTACGGCCTCGCGGGCTCCGTCTTCCACGCCCCGCTGATCGCCGCCACCGAGGGCCTGGCCCTGGACACGGTGGTCACCTCGAACCCGGACCGGCAGCGGCAGGCCCGCGACGAGTTCCCGGACGTGCGGACCGCCGCCACGCCGGACGAGCTGTTCGACCGGGCCGCCGAGCTGGACCTGATCGTCGTCGCGTCCCCGAACAAGACCCACGTGCCGCTCGCCACGCGTGCCCTCGAGGCCGGTCTGCCGGTCGTCGTGGACAAGCCGGTCGCGGGCACGGCGGCCGAGGCACGCGGGCTGGCCGAGCTCGCCGAGCAGCGCGGCCTGCTGCTCTCCGTCTTCCAGAACCGCCGCTGGGACAACGACTTCCGCACCCTCCGCAAGCTCCTCGACGAGGGCACGCTGGGCGACGTGTGGCGCTTCGAGTCGCGCTTCGAGCGCTGGCGGCCCGAGCCCAAGGGCGGCTGGCGCGAGTCGGGCGACCCGGCGGAGATCGGGGGTCTCCTCTACGACCTCGGCAGCCACGTCGTCGACCAGGCGCTCGTCCTGTTCGGCCCGGCCACCCAGGTGTACGCGGAGTCGGTGGTGCGGCGCGCCGGCGCCGAGGCGGACGACGACACGTTCATCGCGATCACGCACGCGAACGGCGTCCGCTCGCACCTCTACGTCTCCTCCACCGCCGCCCAGCTCGGCCCCCGTTTCCGGGTGCTGGGCTCCCGGGCGGGCTACGTCAAGTACGGCCTGGACCCGCAGGAGGCCGCGCTGCGCGAGGGCAAGCGGCCGGGCCCCGGCTGGGGCGAGGAGGACGAGTCGCTGTGGGGCCGCGTGGGTTCAGGGGAGTCCCCCCTGACCGGCGGCGGGCGCGTGGAGGCGACCGTTCCGGGCGACTACCCGGCCTACTACGCGGCCGTCGCCGACGCGCTGCGCGGGCGGGGCCCCAACCCGGTGGACGTGCGGGAGGCGGCTGCCGCCCTGGACGTCCTGGAGGCGGCCCGCCGTTCGGCCCGCGACGGAGTGGCGGTGGCCCTGTGACGCGCGAGCAGCCCCCCGCCCCGACCGTGGCGGAGCTGGAGGAGCAGGAACGCCGCCTGGTCTTCCGCCGGTTCACCCACGAGGACGCGTGGACGCTGGGCTCACTCCTGGTCGAGCTGGCCCGGGAGCGCCGGGCGCCCGTCGCCGTCGACATCCACCGGGCCGGCCAGCAGCTCTTCCACGCGGCCCTGCCCGGCTCGACCCCCGACAACGACGCCTGGATCGCCCGCAAGCGCCGGGTGGTGGAGCGGTACGGCTCCGCGTCGTACCTGGTGGGTGCCCGTTTCCGGGCCAAGGGCACGACCTTCGAGGACTCCTCGCGGCTCGACCCCGACGTGTACGCCGCGCACGGCGGCTCCTTCCCGGTCACCGTGGAGGGCGTCGGCGTGGTCGGGGCGGTGACGGTGTCGGGGCTGCCGCAGGTGGAGGACCACCGGCTGGTGGTGGAGGCGCTGGAGCGGTTCCTGGGCGAGTAGCCCGGACGGCCGTCCCGGGAATCATCTCCGGCTCCCTCCGGTTGGCACGCGACAACAGACGATCACGTGCCACCGGAGGGATCGGAACCGATGAACGACGCGACGGCCGCACTGAAGGAATCCGTCGGACGGTACGGGATCTGGAGCCCGCACCTGCGCGCCGAGGGCCCGGAGGGCCGGGACGAACGGGCCGAGGCGACCGCCGAGTTGGAGCGTCTCGGGTTCGGCGCCCTGTGGCTGGGCGGCAACAGCTCGGCCCCGCACGCCGCCCCGCTGATCGAGGCGACCTCGCGGATCGTGGTCGGCACCAGTATCCAGAGCGTCTGGGAGCACGAGGCCCCCGCCACCGCGGCGGCCTTCGCCGAGCTGGAGGTGTCCCACCCCGGCCGCTTCGTGCTCGGCCTCGGGGTGAGCCACGGCCCGCGCGTCGAGGGGTACAGCCGCCCGTACTCGAAGATGGCCGGCTACCTCGACGAGCTGGACAGGGACGGGATGCGGTCCGGGCACCGGGTGCTGGCCGCGCTGGGCCCGAGGATGCTGGAGCTGTCCCGGGACCGGGCGGCGGGCGCGATCCCGTACCTGGTCACGCCCGAGCACACCGCGCGGGCCCGCGAGACGCTCGGCGACGGCCCGCTGCTCGCCCCGGAGTTCAAGGTCGTCCTCGACTCCGACCCGGTCCGCGCCCGCGCGACGGCCCGCGCCTATCTCGCCCGGTACCTCCAGTTCCCGAACTACACGCGGAACTTCCTGCGTCTCGGCTTCACGGACGCCGACCTGGCCGACGGCGGCAGCGACCGCCTGATCGACGCCCTCTTCGCCTGGGGCGACGACGACACGGTCCGCGCCCGCGTGACCGCCTTCCACGACGCGGGCGCCGACCACGTCGCCCTCCAGGTGGTGGAGGCCGACATGACGTCCGCCCCGAGGGAGGGGTGGCGCAGGCTCGCCGCACTGCTGGGCTGAGCGAGAACGCGCCCCGAAGGGGGGCGGGGCTGTGACACGTGCGGCTCCGCCGCGTGGGCGCGACCAGCCGCAACCGGCCCGCAGCCGACAACGCACCGCGGTTCCCCTCCATCCAGCGGAGCGCTTACGCGTCCTTCAGCTCCTGCCGCTGCCGGCCCAGTCCCCCGATCTCCAGCTCGACCACGTCGCCCGCCCGCAGGTACGGCTTGGGCTCCGGCCGGCCCATCGCCACCCCCGCCGGCGTCCCGGTGTTGATCACGTCACCGGGACGCAGCACCATGAACCGGCTCAGGTACCGCACGACCTCCCCCACCGGGAAGATCTGCTCCGCGGTCGTCCCGTCCTGCTTCAGCTCGCCGTTCACCCACAGCCGCAGCGGCAGCCGCTGCGGGTCGGGCACCTCGTCGGCGGTCACCAGCCACGGGCCCAGTGGGTTGAACGTCTCGCAGTTCTTGCCCTTGTCCCAGGTCCCGCCCCGCTCGATCTGGAACTCCCGCTCGGACACGTCGTGCGCGACCGCGTACCCGGCGACGCATGCGAGCCCCTCCTCGGCCGAGTCCAGGTAGCGGGCCGTGCGCCCGATCACGACCGCCAGCTCCACCTCCCAGTCGGTCTTGCGGGACCCGCGCGGCACCAGCACGGTGTCGTCCGGTCCGACGACCGTGTCCGGCGTCTTGAGGAAGACGACCGGCTCGGCGGGCGGCTCGGCCCCGGTCTCGCGGGCGTGGTCGTGGTAGTTCAGCCCGATGCACACGATCTTGCCGATGCGGCCCACGGGCGGTCCGACGCGCAGCCCCGTGGCGTCCAGGGCGGGCAGCTCGCCGGCGTCGGCGGCGGCCCGTACCCGGTCGAGTGCCGCGTCGTCGGCGAGCAGTTCGCCGTCGATGTCCGTCACCACGCCCGACAGGTCACGCAGGATCCCGTCGGCGTCGAGCAGGGCGGGACGTTCCGAACCCGCCGTACCGACTCGCAGCAACTTCATGATCCCCAACTCCCTCTTTCGCGGGCGCCCGCCCGATGGGGTGCGACCTGGTTGCGGCAGGGCGCGGCCATCGGGGGACTTGTTCGATCGTCCAAGGTCGGCTTCCACTCCGCAAGACCCGGTTCACGTACTGGACCGTAGGCAGGGGCCGGGGCCCGCCTCACCGGTACAGGGCGGCCCGTTCGAGGGCGCTCCACGTGGTGCTGGTGACGATGTACAGGGCGGCGGCCAGCGGCACGACGGCCACGGTGACGAGGGTGAAGAAGGACATGAACGGCATGACCTTGGTGATCGCGCCCAACCCGGGCACCTGCTGGTCCCCGTCACCGGCGGCGGGCAGCACGGGCCGGTCGGCCATGGTCCGCCGGGTGAGCCGGTAGCTGAAGGCGGCGACGCAGGCGACCAGCGCGAACAGCGCCACGTACACGAGCCCGGCGCCGCCGAGCATCCCGCCGTCCCCGAGCGCGTCGGCCCACCGTCCGCCGAGCGGCGCGGCGAGCAGCTGGTGGGACAGGAGGGCGTTGGCCTCGCCGCCGATCGTGCCGCTCGAGAAGAGGTGGTAGAGGAGGAAGAAGGCGGGGAGCTGGCACAGGCTGGGCAGGCAGCCCGACAGCGGCGACACCTTCTCCTCGGCGTGCAGTTCCAGGACGGCCTTCTGGAGTTTCTCGGGGTTCTTCGCGTGCTTGCGCCGCAGTTCGGCGATCCTCGGCTGGAGTTCGGTGCGCGCCTTCTGCCCGCGTGCGGCGGCCCGTGACAGGGGGTGGACGAGGAGCCGTACGAGGGCGGTGAACAGGACGATGGCGGCGGCCGCGGCGGAGGCGCCGAACAGCGGCTGGAGCAGGTCGGCGAGGTGCTCGACCAGGCTGGCGAAAACGGACATGGGTGAGGAGCCCTCCGGGGGTCTCGTCGTGCCGGGGCGATCGGTGATCGGGTGTGCGGCATGACGACCCGCGCGGGTGCACGGTCCTTGCGAGGTGAAGGGATGCCCTACGCGGCGGTCGCCGGGAGGGCGTGTCCGGGTGCTCGTGGCCGGCGGCGGCCGGCGGCGTCGGGATCGCGTTGCGGCAGGAAGGCCGTACGGCGGTCCCGGTCCCTGATGGCCGTGCGCACCCGGGTGGGCGGCACGGCGGGCACGCAGCGCGCGGCGATCAGGGCGCAGACGGCGAGCGCGGAGCCGGCCGCGGCGGTCGCGGCGAGCGCGACGGTGGCGGAGAGGCTGCCGACGTCGACGAGGGCGACGGGCAGGATCAGGAGCAGCAGCACGAGCAGGGGGCTCGGGACGGCCCGGTCGCGGGTCATCGGCGGCTCCTCCCCTCGTACGCGTGTTTGCCCCAGTTATACAGGACCCCGAGCGGCGCCCGACAGCGTGCGTGCGGGCCCCTGGCCGCCGCCTAGGCGGGATCCGGCTGCGACGGGCGGTCGCTGTCGCTCCGCGGATCGGTGTCGATCGGCTTCAGGAGCCGCCGCGGCTTGAGCAGGGCCTTGCTGACCGGGTCCGCCGGGTGCGGATCGAGTCCGGGTCCCGGCACCATTTCGACGTCCCGGACGGCCACGACGGTTCCGCAGGCGGGGCATTCGCCGTACGGGCCGAGCTCGGTGCCGCAGTCGGCGTGCCGGAAGGAGCGCAACGGCTGCCCGCCGAGGTGCTCGCGGCCCCACAGGCCGAGCGCGCGCAGGGCCGGCCACAGGGCGATGCCACGGTCGGTGACGACGTACTCGTCCCGGGGTGGCGACTCCTGGTACCGGCGCTTCTCGAGGACGCCTTCGGCGGTGAGCGTCTGGAGGCGGTTGGCCAGGACGGCGCGCGGGATGCCGAGGTGGACGAGGAAGTCGTTGTAGCGCCGGACGCCGTAGAGCGCGTCGCGGATCACCAGCAGCGTCCACCGTTCGCCGACGACCTCCAGCGCGCGGGCGATCGCGCATTCCTGCGCCGCGTAGTCCTTGCCCAGTGCCATGGGTTCCACTGTAGCCACTTTCCGACGAGTGGGTTCATTCACCGAACCAAGGGTGCTAGGTTGCCAGCCGGGGTGGGTTCATTCAAAGAACCGACTGACGCCCGGGCTTCCAAGGACCCCGGACCCAGCGGACCACCCACGGCCCCAGGGACCCACGGACCGAGAAGAGCGGACAGACATGACCGACATCGGCACGGACTCCACCGCGACCGCCCCCACCGGCAGCCAAGGCACCAGCGGCCAGGGCACCGGCGCCGTACGCCGGAAGGGCCGCCCCGACCGGCACGCGCCACCACGCCCCGGCCTCACCCTCGGCCTCACCAGCGCCGCGACCGCAGTGGCCCTGATGACGTACACCGCGCCGATGGTCACGCTCCCCGAGACGGCCGCCGACCTGCACACCCCGCTGTCCGCCCAGGCCTGGCTGCTGAACGGCACCCCGCTGGGCCTGGCCGCCCTGCTCCTGGTGGCCGGCTCCCTGGCCGACGACTACGGACGCCGCCGGATCTTCCTCTCCGGCACCCTGGCCCTCGGCATCACCACCGGCCTGGGCGCGTTCGCCACCACGACGTGGCTGTTCACCCTGGCCCGCGTCGCGCAGGGCGCGGCGAGCGCGGCACTGCTGGCCAGCAGCCTGGGCCTGCTGGTGCACGCCTTCCCCACCCCGGCCGGACGGCTGCGCGCGACCGGCGTGTGGGGCGCCTTCGTGAGCGGCGGCATCGCGGTGGGCCCCCTGGTGACCGGCGCGCTCCCGAACTGGCGGCTGTCGTACGGCATCCTCGGCGCGGCCACGCTGATCGTCGCGGCGCTGGGGGCGCGGTCCCTGTCGGAGTCGCGCTCACCGCGGGGCGGCCGGCCGGACCTCGCCGGGGCGGTGACGTTCGGACTGGCGCTGGTCGCGCTGGTGGCGGCGGTGACGCTGGGCCGGGACGGCTGGCTGCGGGCACCGGTGGGTCTGCTGCTGGCGGCGACCGTGCTGCTGGGCGGCCTGTTCGTCCTGCTGGAGCGCCGCGCGGCCACCCCGATGATCGACCTGTCCCTGCTGCGCCGCGCGCCCTTCCTGGCGTCCTCCGTCGGCGGCCTGTTCACGGGCCTGGCGGTGATCGGGCTGTTCAGCTTCCTGCCCGCGCTGCTGCAACAGCGGCTCGGTCTCTCCCCGATGGACACGGCGTGGCTGTTCCTGCTGTGGTCCGGCCTGTCCTTCGCCGTCGCCCTCCAGGCCCGCCGCATCGCCCACCGCGTGCCGCCGCGCCACCAACTGGCCGTCGGCTTCGCCCTGCACGCGGTCGGCGCCCTGACGATGCTCGGCGCGGTCGGCGCCGGTTCCTGGACCCGCCTGCTGCCCGGCCTGGTCGTGGCCGGAGTGGGCAGCGGCCTGCTGAACGCCGCGCTGCCGCTGCTCGCCGTGGAGTCGGTACCGGCGGCCCGGGCGGCGATGGGGTCGGGGGCGCAGCAGACGTTCCGCTACATCGGCTCGTGCGCCGGCGTCGCCCTGACCATCGCGATCGCCACGTCGGCGGGCGACCTGGGGCGGGGCACGGACGTCGCCCTCTGGGTGTCGGCGGGGCTGGCGGTGACGGCTGCGGTGCTGGTGGGGGTACTGCGGGAGCGGGGGTGAGCGGCGGGCGCGTCGGCGCGGGGGCGGGTGCCGGGGCCGCGCCTCCGCCCGGGCGGCACCGGGTGGCCCCGGACGGCCCGCGGAGTACCGCCGCCGGAGACCGCCCTAGGCTCTGCGCCCATGACCGCGTACTGGCTGCTGGCCCTCATACCCTTCCTCGGCGGACTCGCCCTCACGGCCGTGGAGGCCAGGATCGCGCTCACCGAGCACGTGGTGCGCCGCCTGGGCCGGCACGCCGAGGGCGTGGTGAGCGACCACGTCGCGTCCCGCGAGGGCACCTACCCGACGCTGCACCTGGTGGTCCGCTGGACCGACGCCGACGGCACCGAGCACGAGCACGCCCTCCCCGACGCGGCGGACGCCCACCGGATCGCCAAGGGCACCCGCGTCCACCTGCGCCATCTTCCCGGCGCCCCCGAGAGCGTGGTCCTGGACTCGCCGGAGCGCTACCGGACGGCGGTGCTCGGCATGTGGCTCGGCGTGCTGGTGTGGGTGGGGACGCTGACGGCGGTCCTGATCCGCATCGCGAACCTGTACACCTTCTAGCCTCCGCGTCGTCCCCGGCCACCGCCTCTGACCTGCGGGCCCCTGACTCCCGTCACCTCGCGGCAGTACGGTGTCACCCATGCGCCCCGACACGCCTGCCGAAAACGTCGACCACACCGCCGAAGCCGCCCGCCTGGAGCGGACCGCCGGCCTGTACCCGGAGGACGCCGAGGCCCTCCTGGTACGCGCCGCGGCCCACCTGGAGCTGTCCGGCGACCGCCCCTCCGCGACCAAGCTGTACGACCGCCTGCTGTCCTCGCCGGACGGGCTGGAGAACCCGTCCCTGGTCCGCGCCCTCAAGGCGTCGAACCTCTGGGAGTACGGCCACGAGGCGGAGGCCAGGGCGATCATCGAGGGCGTCCGCACGACGGCCCCGCGCGACCCGGCGCCGTGGGTGATCGTGGCCGAGGCCCTGGAGTCCCACGACGAACTGGAGGCGGCCCAGGAGACGTTCACGGAGGGCGCCCGCCTGCTGCTGTCGGACGTGGCCGAGCCCCCGTACACCACGCATCCGCTGCTGTACGGGCGTCACCGGGTGCGGCGCATGCTGGGCGTGCCCCACGACGACTGGGACCGGCTGGCGGACACCCTGCACTCGATGCCGGTGTCCCTGGACGAGCTGCACGACCCGAAGCGCGTCTGGTCCCTCGGCTCGGACGACCCGGCCGACCTGGAGGCGGAGATCTCCCGCCTGCGCGCCGAGCTGGGCGCGTACCGCGAGGCCCTGTCCCGTCCCTTCCCCGTGGCCATGCTGCACTGGCCGGCGGAGGAGCTGACGGAGCTGCTCGAGGCGTACCCGTCGCTGTCCGCCGAGTACCCCTCCTACGAGGAGCACCTGGCGACGATAGAGACGGCGCTGCGTGAACTCGCGTCGTCGGGCACCCCGAACCTGGGCGTCGTGCCCGGCACGGTCCCGTCGTACGAGGCGTTCGCGGCCTCGGAGGGCGCGTCCCCGGCCGACGCGACGCTGCTGCCGCAGTACGCGACGACCCTGGCGGCCCGGGGCCGCGCGACGGCGTGGCCCCCGCAGCGGGGTGCGGCCTGCTGGTGCGGGTCGGGCCGGGCCTACGGGGAGTGCCACGGGGAGGCCGCCTCGGCGGGGTGAGGTTCCGTCGCGTCCTCCGGGGGCGGGCGGGCGCCCCCGCCGGCCCTCGCCGCGCCCCACGGCCGGTGTCCGCGGCCGTACCGCGATGCGCGCCCCCCTCGGCCGCACGGCCGCGTCCGCACACCTTGGCGGACCCGCACCCGGAAAGTGCTCCCGGTCCCACCGATGAGATTCGGCGCCGGGGGACGTCTACCCGTGCGACCCCCTCACACGAGCAGTGAGGGCCCGGAACAGGAGGTACCCCATGAGCACCGAGCAGACCACCGCGGCCGACGGCTTCCCCTACGCCCTGACCCGCACCCTGGACGCCCCCGCGGCCCGGGTCTGGCAGGCCTGGACCACCCCCGAGCAGTACGCCCAATGGGCGCACGCCGTCCCCGGCTCCGTCGAGATGGACGTCCGCCCGGGCGGCGCCTGGAAGGCCACGATGCTCACGCCCGACGGCAGCGCCTTCCCGCTGACCGGCTCCTACGTGGAGGTGGCCGAGCCCCACCGCCTGGTCCTCGGCATGGACGTCCCGGGCCGCCCGGACCAGGTCACGATGACCCTGGAACTCACCGAGCGGGGCCCGGAGCGCACGGAGATCGTCCTCGGCCAGACCAGCGACACGGCGGAGGAGCGGGACATGGCGGAGCAGGGCAGCGGGATGCTGCTGGACGGGCTGGAGCGGTTCCTGGCGGAGGGGGCGCGGGGTTGATCCCCTCCCTCCGCCCCCGCCGTCAGGAACTGTGCAGCATCGCGTCGCCGAGCGCGAGGGTCGCGGACTCGTTGTCGCTCTGGACCGCCTCGATGTGGAGGATGGCGACGCCGGTCAGGTCCACGGTCACCTGCACGGGCCGGTTGATCTGCGCGGTCGCGGTCTTGAGCGTCTTCTCGCCGTCCGCACCGGCCTTGAAGGCCACCGTGACCGGATAGGCCGCGCTGTTGTCGTCCAGACCGACGGTGACGGTGAGGCTCCTGTAGTGCTCGTTGATGCTCCAGCCGACGCTCTCGAACCAGCCGGGTTCGGTGGTGAGGGCGTTGTCGAAGCGCTTCCCGCCCATGATCACGGGCTTGAGCTCCCAGTTGCTGTACAGCCCGCTGAGCGGCGTGATGTCGGTCAGCGGCACGTCGCCCGTCGGCAAGGGGACCGGCGGCTCCGCCGAGGTGCCGGCGTCCGCCTCGGGCGGTTCCGCGGCGGCCGTGACCGTCGCCGTGACGGTGGCGGTCACCGTGGCCGTGGCCGTCACCGACTGCGCCGTGGGCGAGTCGACCACGGTCGGCAGCCCGAAGAACCCGAGCAGCAGACCCGCCACGGCCGCGAGCGCCGAGACCAGCGCGGCGACGTCCCCCAGCCGACGGGCCGGAGACACCGGGGGCGGGGGCGGAGCGGGGTCCGGTGCCGGGCCGGGCGCGGGGCTCGGCGCGGGGTCAGGCGCGGGTCCGGGTGGCGGGGGCGGCGCGGGATCCGGTGCCGGGCCCGGCGCGGGTAACGGCGGGACCGGTGCACCCGGCCCCGGGGCCGGCGGCTCCCCCGGCATCGGCGGCACCCCACCCGACGGCGACGCTCCACTCACGTTCTGCCCCCTCCGGACGTGACCCGACCGCGCGCCCATTGAACCCGATGGCAACAGAGCCGGACAGGGCTTAACAGGACTCGACACGCTTCGCCTGTCGGTGGTTCCTGTTAAAACTGGGGCACGTCGACGTGTGACCGAGGGGGTCTTAGTGGGAGACGCGGGGGAGCAGGCGCAGCCGGTCTCGGGGGTCTACGAGAAGCTGATCACGCAAGACGTGCGTGACGAGCTCAAGCAGCTCGAAGCGACGGGGTGGAAAGCCGTCGACGCGGAGGTCAGTGCGGAGTCCTCGCCTCACGTGCTGGCCCGGCACGTCGGAGAGATGGTGGCCCGCCGCCTCGGTCAGCTCCCGACCGCGCAGCAGGTTCCCTTCGCCAACCAGATCCTGGAGTCTCTTGCCTCGCACTCTGAAGGCCAGGGCGGCACCGGGTCCGCCGGCACGGTCGTCGAGGGGCCCCGGCAGTTGCTGGCTCTCGCCCAGCAGGAAGCTCCGGGCGCTTACGCGATCCGCCCGCTCACTCCACTGTCCGAGACGTCGTTGCTCACCAATTCTCCCGAGGACGTCAGCCTCGGCTCCGAGCTGAGAGCCGAGTTGGCCACCGCGGACCGAATCGATCTGCTGTGCGCGTTCGTGAAGTGGTACGGCATTCGCGTCCTGGAGGACTCCCTGCGTGCCGCCAAAGAGCGGGGCGTACCGATCCGCGTCATCACGACGACCTACATGGGTGCTACCGACCGTCACGCGCTCGACCGGCTCGTTCGGGACTTCGGTGCCACCGTCAAGGTCAACTACGAGATCCGCTCGACGCGACTCCATGCCAAGGCATGGCTCTTCCGCCGGAATACGGGTTTCGACACGGCGTACGTCGGGAGCTCCAACCTGTCCCGGGCCGCGCTCCTCGACGGCCTGGAGTGGAACGTGAGGCTGTCGTCAGTGGCCACGCCTGCCGTACTCGACAAGTTCGAGGCGACCTTTGACGCGTACTGGAACGACACTGCCTTCGAGACGTACGACCCCGACCTTCACGGGGAGCGCCTGGACGGAGCGCTCGCCCACGCGAACGGGTCCACCTCGACCACCGATCTGAGGATCAGCCTCTCCGGCCTCGAGGTGCGCCCCTTCCCGCACCAGCGGGACATGCTGGAACGGCTGGATGTCGAGCGCGAAATCCGCGGACGGCACCGAAATCTGCTCGTTGCGGCCACGGGGACCGGTAAGACCGTGATGGCCGCCCTCGACTACCGCCGACTCTGCAAGAAGTCGACCGGCGGTCGGCCGAGGCTGCTGTTCGTGGCACATCGCAAGGAGATTCTCAAGCAGTCCCTGCGGACCTACCGTGAGGTGCTGGATGACGCGTCATTCGGCGAGCTGCTGCACGGCGGCGTGGATCCACGCGAATGGAACCATGTGTTCGCCAGTGTCCAGTCGCTCAACGTCCAGAGACTGGAGCACTTGGCTCCGGAACACTTCGACGTCATCGTCATCGATGAATTCCACCACGCCACAGCCTCCACCTACCGGCGGGTGATCAAGCACTTCGCGCCGAAGGAGCTCCTGGGCCTGACCGCCACTCCGGAACGGATGGATGGGCTCAATGTCCAGGACGAGTTCTTCGAGGGCCGCATCGCTGCCGAGATGCGCCTCTGGGAAGCCCTGGAGAACGACCTGCTCTGTCCCTTCCACTACTTCGGCATTCCTGACGGCACGGACTTGTCGAACATCGGCTGGCAAAAGGGCTCGTACGCCGACCAGGAGCTCGGGAACCTGTTCACGGGAAACGACGCCCGGGCCCGCATCGTCGTCAAGCAGATCATGGACAAGGTCTCGGACCCAGGCGCCATGCGTGCGCTCGGCTTCTGCGTCACCAGGGCGCACGCCCACTACATGGCGGACTTCTTCCGCAAGGCCAGCTTCGAGGCTGTGGCGCTCGACAGTGACTCGCCAGCCGACGTCCGCGCCCAGGCACTGACCGACCTGCGGGACGGCAAGCTGCAGGTGATCTTCTCCGTGAACCTGTTCAACGAGGGGCTCGACATCCCGGATGTCGACACCCTTCTCCTGCTGCGGCCCACCAACAGCGCCACCGTGTTCCTCCAGCAACTGGGACGAGGGCTACGGCGGACCGAGACGAAGCCTGTGCTCACCGTCCTCGACTTCATCGGCCAGCACCGGGCGGAGTTCCGCTTCGAGGAACAGTTCCGAGCCCTGACCAACCTCTCGCGGAACCGGCTCGTCGAGCACATCGAGCGGGACTTCCCGCAGCTGCCGTCCGGCTCGCAGATCATCCTGGAAGGCAAGTCGAAGGACATCATCCTCGACAACATCCGGACCCAATTGGGCGCCACGGTGAACACGCTGGTGAAGGAGGTCAAGGAGTACAGCACTCCACGTCTCGCCGACTACCTCCGGGAAAGCCGCCGAGAGATCAAAGAGCTGTACAAGGGTGGTAATTCCTGGACGACCGTCCTTCGTCGTGCCGGTCTGCGGCAGGAGCCGGTGCCGCAGGGCGAAGAGGCTCTGCTCAAGCGAGCCCACGCATTCCTCCACGTGGACGATCCGGAACGTGCTCAGGCCTACCTCCGTCTACTCGCAGACGACGCCCCGCGTTACAGCGATCTGGGACCGAAGGACCAGACGTACGCCCGCATGCTGTTCTTCAACCTCTGGGACAACGCCGGCGGATTCACCAGCTATCAGGAGGGGCTGGAGTCCCTGCGGACCCAGGGCGCGGTCCGCGACGAGCTGCGGCAGTTGCTGGCCTGCGTGATCGAGCAGGCCGACCACCTTCCCCTGCCCCTGGCCGGTTCTCTCGGCCGAGTCCCCCTCAAGGTCCACAGCGCCTACAACCGGTCCGAGATCCTCGCGGCGCTCGGCGTCGCCCGCATCGGTGGCCAGATGCCCCGGTCCTTCGCACAGGGCGTCCAGTGGGTCGAAGAGCTTCAGACGGACGCTCTCCTCATCACGCAGGAGAAGAACGAGAAGGACTTCTCCCCCACGGTCCGGTACAAGGACTACGCGCTGAGCCCGACGCTCTACCACTGGGAGTCACAGAACGCGACGGCTGCCGACTCCCGCACCGGGTTGCGCTATCAGCAGCATGCCCAGCGTGGCAGCCATGTCCTGCTGTTCATGCGCCGCTACAAGAACACCGACATAGGAAAGCCGCAGCCCTGGATGCTCCTCGGCCCGGCGACCTACCAGAGCCACACCGGCAGCAAGCCCATGGCGATCACCTGGCGCCTGGGGCACCAACTGCCGGCCGACGTGTGGACATACTCGGCCATCAACGCAAGCTGACCAGCAGGAGCCCACGCTCACGCTCAGTGGGCTGCGACCTGCGCCTCGAAGTGTGCCTGGGCCCGGTCCAGTACGTCGTCGGGGTCCCGGCCGTGGGCCCTGAGCCAGTGGAGGAGATCGGCGATGACGTCGATCGCCGTCTCCTCCGCGACGGTCGCCCCCAGTCTGCTGAAGGTCGTGCCCCGCGGCGGCATCGGCACACAGGCGTAGAGCTCCAGCACATCCGCTGCCCGGGCCACGCGAGGCGGGACCGTGTGGCCCTTGGTCGCCGTGGGGCCCGTGCGGAGTTCGCACCAAGTCGACTTCCGGTCGGCGGTGAGGTCGACGCCCCAGCGATCGGTGACGGCGTCGATGAGCGCCAGACCCCGTCCGCCCTCGGCGTCCGTGCCCGCGTCGGTCAGTACGGGGAGAACCCGGGAGTTCGGGTCGGTGACCTCGATCCGCAGGCGGGTTCCGTTCGCGGAGACGGCGAGCAGGGACGGTGTTCCCGGCCCGACGTGCTTGATGACGTTCGCCACCAACTCGCTGACGCAGAGCTGGGCTACGTCGGCCAGATCGTGCAGGTTCCAGATCTCCAGGTGCAGTCGCACGAGGCGGCGCAACCCGGCCACTTCCTCCGCTTCCGCCGAGAAGGGCAGCTTCCATGCCCGCCTCGCCCTCTGGACGGCACTCCCCATGGAGTCGCTCACTCTCTTACTCCTTCGACCTGGACGCCTCGCGCTCTCCGTGACGTCTTCGCCACTAAGAGTTGCAGTGAAACTCTCAAAATGGAACTCTCACAGCTCTCGGGAAGGAGCGTGGAGGCTCAGTACGCGCCCCCGGCGCACACCGTCTTGCCGTTCCTCTCCATGGACAGGACGATCTACGGCATCGACATGAAGGGCCGTTGGCATGGCAGTTGGACCCACCACTCGCAGGCGTCAGCTAGGCGCCGACCTGCGTCGACTCCGCGAGGCGAAAGGCTTGACGCTGGAGGAGGCAGGGGCTCTGGTCGGCATCTCCAAGGCAACACTCAGTCGTTACGAGACGAAGGAGGGCACGGTCAAGTGGCCGGCCGTCGACGCCTTGTGCCGTGAGTACGGCGCCACCGACGCGGAGCGCTCAGCACTGGTCGAGCTCGCCAAGGGTGCCAAGATCCAGGGCTGGTGGCGCTCCCTCGCCGACCCCATTCCCGAGTCCATGAACCTCATGCTGACCCTCGAGGACGAGGTCGTACGTGAGGACCACTACGCCTCCATGTACGTGCCCGGTCTGCTGCAGACCCGCGCCTACGCCGAGGCCGTCCACCGAGCATCGGAAGTGCAGTGCGAGGAGCGCGAGGTGCGGCTCATGGTCGACATCCGCATGAAACGCCAGGAGTTGCTGGACCGCGAGGAGCCGCCGCACATCTGGTGCGTCATCGACGAGGCGGCGATCAGACGGCGAGTCGGCGGCAAGGAGGTCATGAAAGGGCAGCTCGAGCACCTTCTCGCCATGGCCGAACGACCACACGTCACGGTGCAGGTGCTGCCGTTCGCACGCGGCGCGCACGCAGCGGCGGTTGGCAGCTTCGCCCTTCTCCACGGACAGACCCCCGAACTGGACGTCGTGTACGTGGACCTCCTCGGCGGTGGGCTCTTCATGGAGAAGCCGCAGGAGTTGGAGCGTTATAGGTTGGCGTTCCAGTACCTCAGCGCACAGGCGCTCGACTTCGAGTCGTCAGCCGAACTCGTCGATCGGATCAGCAGGGAGCCATGATGACGGCAGCGTCCGAGCTGCACTGGTTCACGTCCTCCTACAGCGGAGGCAGCGGCACCGAGTGCGTGGAGGCCGCGTTCATACCGGCCGGCATACTGATCCGCGACTCCAAGCGCCCCGACGGACCTCTCGTGCGGGTCTCCGACGACGCGTGGCGCCGGTTCCTGGCCGTCCCTCTGCAACCCTGATCCGTACCTCTACACAGACTCAACCACCCGAAACCGCAGGCACACCAGCATCGTGTCCTCGTCCACCGGCGTGCCGATGGCGTCCCAGAAGCGGCTGTGGCCGGTCCGCCACTCGTCCAGGGAGCGGTCGCCCTCTCCCTCGGCCGCCGCGTGTTCCCACGTGACCGCGGCGAAGGGGGCGAGCTCGACGCCGGTGATCTCGATCGTGGCGACGCGGTCACCGTCGTTGCCGAGCAGCGCCAGGCGCTCGCCCGCGAACTCCAGGCCCTCCGTCTCCTCGACGTACTCGGCCAGCAGCCCGGTGGTGGCGGTCTTCCTCCCGGCCAGGACGAGCCCGTTGAGTCGCTCCCGCATCTCACCCGCCGTACCGAGCTCCAGCGCCCGCATGCCGTCCACCCGTGGCCACATGGTTCCACCGCCCCTTCCGGGCACCCGCGCCCGCCCGCCCCGTCACCGACCGTTCCGCCTGGAGTCCAGCCAACCGCCGTGCGAGGGCGGAGGGCTGGGCACCGTCAGGAGGCCGTCCCCGCGCCGTCCGCCTCCAGCTGGTGGTCCGCCCAGACGTACGTCTCCGGCAGGAGGTCGGTGATGGCCACCGTCCTGATGTCGGCGCCCCTGCCGACGACGACCTTCAGGTCGGGGAAGTAGTCGGCCAGGACCTGCCGGCACCGGCCGCACGGGGGGACCACGCCCCGGTCGCGGTCGCCCACGGCGACGATCGTGTCCAGCTCGTAGGCGCCCTGCGCGGCCGCCGCGCCGACGACGACCAGCTCGGCGCAGGGGCCTCCGGTGAAGTGGTAGGCGTTCACGGCGGTGACGATCCGGCCGTCCCGGGCGCGGGCCGCGGCCGCCATGGTGTGGTTGTCGCCCCGGCAGCGCGTGCGCGCGACGTCGGCCGCGGCCTGGATCAGTTCGTGGTCGACGGGATGCGTCACGGCGGGGTCTCCTGGCAGGTGGCGGGCGGTGCTTCGGCCTGCCAACCTAACGCCGCGGTCTGTCCCTTCGGCACCGAATATCGGCGGGTGCTCCCTACAGGCCGGGACGGCCCCGCCCGGGACGGCCCCGCCCGGGGACGGTGAAAGAGTCGGCACCATGACGAGAACCACGCCGCCCCGCCCGCTCGACATCGAGGCCGTCTTCCCCGAGCTCGCCCGCCACCGCGGCACCACCACCCGGCTGCACCCACGGGCCGGCCACCCCGGCGCGGAGGACAGTTCCGTCGGCGGGCCCATACTGTGGCCCGTGGACGAGGCCTGGCCCGTGTGCGTGGAGCCGCACGGGCGGGACCGGGGGCGGCGGCTCGCGGACATCCGTCGGGAGCGGGAAGTCTGGGCGGCGGCGCAGGAGCGTGGAACCGGACTCACGGATGCCGAGCGCGACCTTCTGGACGAGCTCAAGCGCACGCACCGGGTGCCCGGCGTCTCCGAGACGGCTCCCGTACCGATGATCGGCCTCGCCCAGTTGTACCGGCGGCACGTGCCGGACCTCCTCCCCGGGCCGGACGGCGCCGACCTGCTCCAGGTGTTCTGGTGCCCCTTCGAGGCGCACGGCGCCACGGGATACGGGCCGCACCTGCACCTGCGGTGGCGCAGGTCGGCGGAGGTCGGCGAGGTGCTGACCGCGCCGCCGCTGCCGGAGCTGGTCGGCTACGCCGGTTACGTGCCCGAGGCCTGTGTGCTGCACCCCGAGCAGGTCGTCACCTATCCCTTCGCCGGTCTGCTCCCCCACGAGTTGTGCGACCGGCTCGACGCCTGGGACGAGGCGATGGAGGAGGAGGCCGAAGGAGCGGCCGACTCCTCCTGCGGCTGCGGCGCGGTCGAGCCGGTCGGGTACCAGTACGACCTCTCCATACCGCCCGGCTGGCACGCGGGCGGTTACGCCTCCTGGCACCGGACCGACCCGTACGCCGTGGACTGCGGGACCTGCGCGGCCCCCATGGAGCTGCTGCTCACCGTCGACAGCACCGAGTGGGACGGCGGCAGCGCGAGCTGGAAGCCCGTCGAGGACCGGGACCTGCCGCCCCACCCCTTCGCCAGGCCCACGGAGGTCGTCGTCGGCAACCACGGCGAGCTCAACGTCTTCGCCTGCCCGGCCGACCCCGGGCACCCGCACCGCTGGAGCGTCCAGTGAACATCCGCGAGGGCTAACGGAACGCCGCCGCGTTGCGGGTCGCCCAGTCGGCGAAGTCGCGCGGTGCGCGGCCGAGGATGCGCTCGACGTCGGGGCTGACGCGCTGTTCCGCGGGGGTCGGCTCGCCCAGTATGGACAGGGTCGTCTCCACCACGGGCTCGGGCATGAAGCCGAGGAACCGGGCGGCGGCCTCCTCACGGGTGAGTTCCGTGAAGCGGACCGGTTCGCCCAGGGCCTCGGCGATCGCCTGTGCCTGCCGACGCGGCGTGACGAGGGTAGGGCCCGTCAGTTCATACGTCCGGCCCGCGTGGCCGCCCGCCCCGTCGCCGCCCTGCCGCAGGATCGCCGCCGCGACCTCGGCGATGTCCGCCGGGTCGACGGTCGGCAGACCGACGTCCCCGAAGGGCGCGGCGACGGTCCGGTGGGCACGGACCTGCCCGGCCCAGGCGTACGCGTTGGAGTGGAAGCCACCGGGGCGCAGGATCGTCCAGATCAGGCCCGATTGCCGCACGGCCTCTTCTATGGAGCGGCCGACCTGTCCGTGGGACGGCGACTCCGGCCGGGTGGCCACGCCCTGGGAGGACAGGAGAACGACCCGCTCCACACCTCCCGCCTTCGCCGCGTCGAGGATCGCGTGCGGGTCGATCAGGTGCGCACTGGCGCCGCCGTTCTGCAGGAACAGTGCGTCTGCGCCGTCGAGAAGCGGCCGGAGGGACTCGGCGTCGGTCAGGTCCGCCTGCCGGTGCCGGACGCCTCGCGGCACGTCCGCGGCCGTGATCCCGCGGGACGTCGCGGTGACCGCCTCGCCGGCCGCGGCGAGGATGCCGACCAGTGAACGGCCGACGCCGCCGGTCGCCCCCGTAACGGTGATCATGCTTAACTCCTTTGCTCATCAGGCACGTTGTTGGCTCGGTGAGGAGCACGAGGAGACGCTAACAGCGTCGGTATAGTAGGTACCCAGAGGAAAGTGACTTTCCGAAAGGGATGCGCACGTGGCCCGTGACACCGCCCGCAAGGCCGCCCCGGCGGCTCCGGTGGACGATCCCGAGCTGGCCTGTCCGGTCAGTCCCGTGGTGGACATCGTGTTCAGCCGGTGGACCACCCCGATCCTGTGGTCCCTGCACACGTACGGGCGACAGCGGTTCGTGGAGCTGGAGCGGCGGATCGCCCGCATCACGCCGAAGGTGCTGACCCAGCGGCTGCGGCAGCTGGAGCGGGACGGCCTGGTCGTGCGCACGTACCACGCCGAGGTGCCGCCCCGGGTCGAGTACGAGATCAGCGACCTCGGCCGCAGCCTCGCCCCGCTCTTCGCGCATCTGTCCGAGTGGGCCACCGAGAACCTGGTCAAGGTCGAGCGGGCCCGGGTCGCCTACGACTCCGAACCCGGCCACTGACTAACAGAACGCCGATTCCGCGACCAACTACTTTCCAGCCATTGCGAGTTGGCGGTCAACCGCGCATTTTTCGCCTCAAACCTCCAAGGACGGCCATCCGTAGTCACTGAGCTGCCACAACGCGTGAGCACAAGCGGTAGGGTCCCTGCCGAATGCCCTTGGCGGGCCCGGTAGTTCAGGTGTCTGAAGGAACGAACCTGCGCTGCCGCGGGCCCGTCGCCGCCGTCGACCCGCCGCTCGCGCAGGCCCGCGCTCGCGCCCTGGAGATCCATGTCGTGCACCGTCACCGTTGACAGCACCGTTGAGTCCTCGGCGCGTGGAGGCGTGACGGGGGCCCGGTCCCGGGCCATGCCGCGCGAGAGCGGCGAGGGCCGTCGCGTCCCCGTGCCGCGGTCCGGGAGACGCGGGCCTTTTCTGGCTTGTTGAGGCCCCTGGCCGCCGCCGGGCGGATGCCGACGCGCCCCCGGGGGCCGCGGCACCGGTCCGCCCGGCCCGCCCCAGCCCTCCCGCCGTTCTCCCGCCCCGGCCGTTCCCGCCGCCGCGGCCGGTCGTCCCACCGGCTCAGCCGGGGCCGGCCGGCACCCCCACACCGACGGCTTCCCGATCCGTGAGGACCTGATGACTGAACTGGTATTGACCGGCGCCGTGCTGCTCGCGGTGGCCGCAGCCGGGGCCGCCTGGTACTTCCGGCACAAACGCGGTCAGGCCCGGCGCGAGGCCGAGCTGCTGCGCCGGCACGCCGACCGGCTCACCCTGCAACTGCTGTCGGCCGAGCAGTGCGTCGGCCACTTCGCGACCACCGTGATCCCCGCGGCGGCCGGCGCCGCACAGGACGGTGACGGCCGTCAGGGCGGACTCGTCGTACCGCCGAACCTCGAGGGCACGCCGCTCGCCGAACGGCTGCGCACCCTGCCCGGGGCACTGGCCTCGGCGGTCGGCGAGATCCGGGCCCAGGAACGGGCCGCGGCCGCCCGCACCGCCGACCAGTTCCGGCAGGAGACGGAACGGCAGATCGCGCAGGTGCGGCACGAGTCCGTGGGCGTGGCCCGGGCCGCCGTGCGCGGCTTCGCCAACAACGTGGTGGCGCGGGCGGCGCGGCTCGGCCGGTCCGTCAGCCAGGGCGTGCGGCGGCACATCTCGGACGAGGCGTACGCCACGCTCGTGGAGATCGACCACCTCGCGCAGCAGATGCTGCTCACCGCGTCCGGCTACGCCGTGCTCGCCGGGGACAAGCTGTCGCGGCGCTGGCCCGCCACCTCGCTGAACGACATCGTGCGGGCGGCGATGGGCCGGATCGAGGGGTACGAGCGGATCAAGCACCCCGAGATGGGGTCGGTCGCGGTCGAGGGCCGCGCCGTGGAGGCGGTCGTGCACGCCCTCGCGGTGCTGCTGGACAACGCGCTGCGCTACTCCCCGCCCGCCGCCAGCGTCCACGTCTCGCTCGAGCAGGGCCACCACGCGTTCTTCCTGATCGTGGACGACGCCGGCCTGCGCATGGACGACGAGCGGCTGCTGTGGGCCAGCAACGTGATGTCCGGCGAGCAGCGCGACGACATCACCCGCCTCGGCGCCCACCCCCAGACGGGGCTGCGCGTGGCCTCCCTGCTCGCGGAGAACTACGGCTTCCGCGTGGAACTGACCGCACCCAACATCTACCAGGGCACCCGGGCCATGATCGTGCTGCCGAAGAACCTGCTCGCCACCTCGGGACCGGCCGGCCCCGCCGTCGTCTCCGCGTCGTCGGCACCCGCGGCGCAGCCCGCGCCGCCCGCTACCCCGCCCGCCGCCGCGCCGCCCGCCGCCGTGCCCGCCGCTCCGGCTCCCGTGGCCGAGCCGACACCGCGGGCCGTGCCGGCGGCCCCCGTCGCCGAGCCGGAGCCGCAGGCCGCTCCGGCGGCCACCACCGCCAGCGGCCTGACCGTCCGCCGGCGCACCACGGCGCCCGCCACCGCGCGCCGCACCGCCGGGCCCGCCCCCGTGGCCGGGCCCGGCCGTCCCGCCATCGCCGCGGCCTGGGCGGAAGGCACCCGCCGCGGCCGGCAGGACCAGCCCTCCCCCACCCCCGCCGGGTCCGACGCGGCACACCGGACGGCACCCGGACCCGACCCCGCACACGACGAAGGAAACTGATCGTGCGAGACACACACAGCAACAGCCTGGGCTGGCTGCTCGACCAGGAGCTCGGCACCGTCGAAGGCGTCCGCTTCGCCGTACTGATGAGCAGCGACGGTCTGCTGACAGCCCGGACCGAGACGATCGGCCAGGACGACGGGGAGAAGTTCGCCGCGCTGACGGCGGCGCTGCGAGCCGCGGGCAAGGCGTGGGACGAGTTCACCGGCGGCCAGGGCATGCGCCAGCTGCTGATCGAGTCGGTCGGCTGCATCGGCCTGACGACCACCGCGGCGAGGAACACCATGCTGTCGGTGTGCACGACGGGCCCGGACGCCGACGTCGGCCTGATCTCCCATCACATGGTGCGGCTCGCGACCCGGGTGGGGCACGAGCTGGGGACCGCGGAGCGGGTACCGGCCGCGGAAGGCGGCCGGCCGGCATGACGGGGCCGCGGCGTGACCCCGACATGGTCAGGCCCTACGTCCGCACCGGCGGTCAGGTCCGCGCCCGTGACGACGTGCGCCTGGAGAGCGTGCTCATCGCCGCGACCGGGCCCACGGACGCCCTGGGCCCGGACGCCCGCCGCGTGATGCGCCTGTTCGCCGGCGCGGAGGGCGGCCTGGCCGTCGCCGACATCGCCGCCGCGCTGGAGCTGCCGCCCTCCACGGTACGCATCCTCGTCTCCTCGCTGATGGACTCCGGCCTCCTGGCCAGCCCGGCCGCGGCGAGCGACCACATGCCCGAACCCGACCTGTTGCAGGAGGTACTGCGTGGACTGCGCTCCTTGGTCTGACCCGCCCGTCACCTACGTCCCGGCCACGGTGACACGGTCGGCCAAGATCGTGGTCGCGGGGGGGTTCGGCGTCGGCAAGACGACGTTCATCGGCAGCGTCTCGGAAGTGAAGCCACTGCGGATGGAGGAACCCATCACGCAGGCCAGCGCCGGTGTGGACGATCTGCGGGGCACCCCGCACAAGACCACGACCACGGTGGCGATGGACTTCGGCCGCATCCACATGGCCGGCGGGCGCCTCGCGCTGTACCTGTTCGGTCTGCCGGGGCAGGCCCGGTTCCAGCCGCTGTGGGAGGACCTGGCCGAGGGCGCGCTCGGCTGCCTGGTCCTGGCCGACACCCGCGACCTCGACGCCTCCCACGACGCCCTCGGTCTCCTGGACAGCGGCGGCATACCGTACGCCGTCGCCATCAACACCTTCCCCGGCGCTCCGGGTTACCCGGCGGAGGAGCTGCGCGAGGCGCTGGCCCTCGACCCGGCGACTCCGCTGACGACCTGCGACGCCCGGGACCGCACGTCCTCCCTGCACGCCCTGATCACGCTCACCGAGTACCTCTCCGAGCACCGCTCGGCCGCCCTGATGGAGTCCCGCCGATGACGATGCCCTCCGCCGCGTCCGTGCCGACGAGCCCACCGGACCGGATCGCCCTGTACTCCGCGGAGTTCGCCGCCGACCCGCACGCCGCCTACCGGCGCATGCGCCAGGTCCACGGCCCCCTGGTGCCCGTGGACCTGGCGCCCGGCGTCCCGGCGACCCTGGTGATCGGCTACTACCAGGCCCGCCGCATCCTCAACGACCCGCTGCACTTCCCCGCCGACCCCCGCGCCTGGGAGAAGCTGATCCCGGCGTCCTGCCCGGTCAAGCCCATGATGGAGTGGCGCCCCAACGCGCTGCGTTCCGGCGGCGCCGAGCACGCCCGCTACCGCGGCGCGAACACCGCCGCGATCGGGGCCGTCGACCAGCACGGGCTGCGGTCCCTCGTCGAGCGGGTCGCCTCCGGCGCGATCGACGACTTCCGCGCCAAGGGCGAGGCGGACCTGCTGTCGCAGTACGCCTTCCCGATCGCCTTCCGCGTCCTGAGCGCGCTGCTCGGCTGCCCGGACGAGATCGGCATGCGCATCGCCGACGGCATGGCGAAGATCTTCGACACCACCCACGCCGAGCAGGGCAACCGGATCCTCGGGCAGGCCGTCGCCGACCTGGTGTCCCTGCGCCGGCAGCACCCCGGTGACGACATCACCTCCCGGCTCGTCCTGCACTCCGCCCGGCTGACCGACGAGGAGATGGGCCACCAGCTCGTCACGCTCTACGGCGCCGGGATCGAGCCGCTGACCAACCTGATCAGCAACACCGTGCTGAAGATCCTCACCGACGAGGAGTTCTCCGCCGACCTGCACGCCGGGCTGTCCACGGTGCGCGACGCGCTGGACACCGTCCTCTACACCGACCCGCCCATGGCGAACTACTGCATCTCGTACCCGCCGTTCCCGATCGACGTGGACGGGTTCCTCCTGCCCGCCGACCAGCCGGTCGTGATCTCCATGGCGGCCGCCAACAACGACCCGGCCCTCACCGACGGCGTGCCCGAGGGACGCCACACGGGCAACCGCGCCCACCTGGCCTGGAGCGTCGGCCCGCACACCTGCCCCGCCCGCTCGCACGCCTACCTCATCGCGGAGACCGCGGTCACCCATCTCCTCGACGCGCTGCCGGAGACGGACCTCGCCGTGCCCGCCGCCGGCCTCGTCTGGCGGCCCGGCCCGTTCCACCGCGCCCTGGAATCCCTGCCCGTCACCTTCCCCGCCGCTTCCTAAGGAGCCCGCCATGGCCGACCAGCAGTCTCCCCTCGTCCTGGACCCCGCCGGCGCCGACCACCACGCCGAGCACCGTGCCCTGCACGCCCGCGGCCCGGCCACCCGGGTGGACGTACTCGGCGTGGAAGCCTGGTCGGTCAGCGACCCCGCCCTGCTCAAGCAGCTCCTCACCGGTCCCGACGTCTCCAAGGACGCCCGGGCGCACTGGCCCGACTACGCGCAGCGGGTCGGCACCTGGCCGCTCGCCCTGTGGGTGGCGGTGGAGAACATGTTCACCGCCTACGGCCCCAACCACCGCAAGCTGCGGCGCCTGGTGGCGCCCGCCTTCAGCTCCCGCCGCATAGCCCACATGCGGCCGGCCGTCGAGGGCATGGTGGACCAGCTGATCGACCGCCTCGCGGGCCTCCCCGCGGGCGAGCCGGCCGACCTGCGCCAGGAGCTGGCCTACCCGCTGCCCATCGCGGTGATCGGCCACCTCATGGGCGTGCCCGAGAGCCAGCGGGACGACTTCCGGGCCCTCGTGGACGGTGTCTTCGACACCACGCTGAGCCAGGACGAGGCGATGACCAACACCGCCCGGCTGTACGGGGTCCTGGACCAGCTCATCGCCGACAAGCGCGGCACCCCCGGCGACGACATGACGTCCCTGCTCATCGCCGCGCGGGACGACGAGAGCGACGGCGCCCGCCTGTCGCCCGAGGAGCTGCGCGACACCCTGCTGCTGATGATCAGCGCCGGCTACGAGACGACCGTCAACGTCATCGACCAGGCCGTCCACACCCTGCTGACCCGTCCCGACCAGCTCGAACTGGTCCGCAAGGGTGCCGTCACCTGGGACGACGTCGTGGAGGAGACGCTGCGTCACGAGCCGGCGGTCAAGCACCTGCCGCTCCGGTTCGCCGTCACGGACATCCCGCTGCCGGACGGGCGGACCATCGCCCGCGGTGACGCGATCCTCGCGTCCTACGCCGCCGCCAACCGTCACCCCGGGTGGCACGACGACGCCGACACGTTCGACGCGGCCCGCACCGTCAAGGACCACCTGGCGTTCGGGCACGGCGTGCACTTCTGCCTCGGCGCGCCCCTCGCCCGCATGGAGGTCACCCTCGTGCTCCAGCGGCTGTTCGACCGCTTCCCCGACATCCGTCTCGCCGTGCCCTCGGCCGAGCTCGGAACGGTGCCGTCCCTGATCAGCAACGGCCACCAGCGGCTCCCGGTGCTGCTGCACGGCTGAGCCCTCGCGAACGGCCCGCCCCGTGCTGTCGGGGCGGGCCGTTCGGCGTCCCGCGGGCGTCAGCCGAACATGCCGGGCTCGTAGTCGCCCGCCGGCTGCCGGGTGATGACGTTCAGCCGGTTGTAGGTGTTGATGACGGCGATCAGCCCGACCAGTGCCGCGAGCTGGTCCTCGTCGTAGTGCTTCGCCGCGTTCGCCCAGGCCTCGTCGGTGACGCCGCCGGCGTCCGCGATGCGGGTGCCCTGCTCGGTCAGCTCCAGGGCGGCGCGTTCGGCGTCGGTGAAGACCGTGGCCTCCCGCCAGGCCGCGACCAGGTTGAGGCGCAGCGAGGTCTCCCCCGCCGCCGCGGCGTCCTTGGTGTGCATGTCGAGGCAGAAGCCGCAGCCGTTGATCTGGCTGGCGCGGATCTTCACCAGCTCCTGGGTGGCGGCCGGCAGCGCCGAGTCCGCCACGACCTTGCCCGCCGAGTTGATGTGCCGCAGGAGCTTGCCGGCGATCGGGCTGCCGAAGAGGCTGAGGCGAGCGTCCATGGTGGTTCCTCCGTCGTGGGTCGTCGGCGGTTGCCGTACCGCGTTACACAGTTACGACGGGATGCGGCGGCCCGGTGTGACAGACCGGCCGCCCGAAACGGTGTGACCTGCGCCACAGTGCGCGGGTGGCCGGCCGTGCGCCCCGGCGCCGGTGACGGGCCCGGCGGGGATTAGCCTCGGTCCGAGAGGCCGGAGAAGAGCCGGAGAAGAGCCGGACAAGAGCCGGCGAACGGCCGGAGCGAAGCAGGAGGCAGGCATGGCGAAGGTTCCCAGCGCGGTGGTCGCGGCGGGCGGTCTCGTCGGCGGGTACGGCGTGGCCCGCTGGACCGGGAAGCGGCAGCTCGGCGGGGCCGTGCTCGCCGTCGCCGGGGCCGCGGCCGCGCAGCAGTGGCGCGAGCGGGCCGGCGGGCGGGCCGCCGGGGCGCTGTCGGCCGCGTACGTGACCGCTTTCGCCGGGTCCCACCCGCTGGCCAGGAAGGTCGGCGCCTGGCCCGCCGTGTTCGGTGTCGCCGGTGCCGTCGCCCTGGCCTCCTGGGCGGTCGCCGACCGGCGGGCCTGACCGGACCCGGTCCTAGGAGCGGTGCGTCAGCACGTTCACCACGCGCCCGCTCGGGTCGCGCACGAAGAAGCGCCGCACGCCCCACTCCTCGTCCCGCGGCTCCCGCACGATCTCCGCGCCCGACGCGACGAGCCGGGCGTGGACCGCGTCGACGTCCTCGACCTCCACGCTGAAGTCGGGGACGACGGGCGCGGTGCGCTCCTCGGTGAAGAAGCTGATCTGGGCGGCGGGACTGGACGGTGAGGCCAGGGTCGTCACCCAGCCCATGTCCATGACCTCCTCGAAGCCCAGCAGGCCGTAGAAGTCACGGCCGGCGGCCAGTTCGTCCGGGGACTCGGCCCGGATGTTGGGGACGATCCTGCGGATGGTCATCGGGGCTCCTCGCGGTCGCTCGGGTCGGAGGCGGTGCCCGGACTCTACGCCGTCGCCGTCCCCGTTTCCGGCGTGTCCTTCGTTCCCGTCCCCGCCCCGGCGGCCGACAGCGGCTCCGCGATGTCCTCCAGGGAGCGGCGTTCCGCCTTCACCGCGAGGAACGCCGCCACCAGGCCGGCCGCGCACATCAGTCCGGCGCCGATCTGGAAGGCGAGCACCGTGTCGCCGACCACGCCGGACTCCGTGAGGTCGGCGAAGAGCAGCGGGCCGCTGATGCCGCCGGCGGCGGTGCCGAGGGCGTAGAAGAAGGCGATGGCCATCGCCCGGGTCTCCATGGGGAAGATCTCGGAGACGGTCAGATACGCGCTGGAGGCGCCCGCGGAGGCGAAGAACAGCACCACGCACCAGCAGGCCGTCATGGTGTCGGCCGTCAGCGAGCCGCGGTCGAAGAGCCACGCCGTGACGAACAGCAGCACACCCGACAGCAGGTACGTGCCCGAGATCATGATCCGGCGGCCGACCGTGTCGAACAGCTTGCCGAGCAGCAGCGGGCCGAGGAAGTTGCCCGCGGCGATGACGGCGAAGTAGTAGCCGGTGTGGCCGGTCGGCACGTCGAAGAAGGTGATGAGGATGGTGCCGAAGCCGAAGGTGATGGCGTTGTAGAGGAACGCCTGGCCGATGAAGAGCGACAGGCCGAGGATCGCGCGCCGCGGGTACGTGCCGAAGACGGTCTTGGCGATCAGGCCGAAGCCGATGCCCTTGCGCTGGTGGATGGTGATCTCACCGGCCGGCGGCGGCAGCGGCTCGCCCTTCTCCTGCTCGATCTCCCGTTCCACGGAGGAGACGAGCCGCTCGGCCTCGTCGCCGTAGCCGTGGATGAACTGCCAGCGCGGACTCTCCGGGACGTGCCGGCGCACCAGCAGGATGACCAGGCCGAGGACCACACCGAGGGCGAAGCTGAGCCGCCAGCCGAGGTCCTTGGGGAAGATGTCGGTGTCCAGCATGACGATGGACAGCAGGGAACCGCCGATCGCGCCCAGCCAGTAGCTGCCGTTGATGATCAGGTCGACCCGGCCCCGGAACTTGGAGGGGATCAGCTCGTCGATCGCCGAGTTGATGGCCGCGTACTCGCCGCCGATGCCGAAACCGGTCAGGAACCGGAACAGGAAGAACCACCAGGACTCGAACGACACCGCCGTCAGCGCGGTCGCCAGCAGGTACACGACCAGCGTCAGCATGAACAGCTTCTTGCGGCCGTGCCGGTCGGTCAGCCAGCCGAAGAACAGGGCGCCCGAGCAGGCACCGGCCACGTAGAGGGCGGCGGCCAGGCCGGTGATCTGGGCGGAGCTGATGTCCAGTCCGCTGCCGTCCTCGGCGATCCGGCCGGCCACGTTGCCGACGATCGTGACCTCGAGGCCGTCCAGGATCCAGACGGTGCCGAGGCCGATCACGATCATCCAGTGCCACCGGGACCAGGGCAGCCGGTCCAGCCGGGCGGGGACCGCGGTGGTGACGGTCCCCCCGGAGGCGCGACCGGAGCCCGGCGACGACGATTCCGCTGACATGACTCCCTCTCCGTCGAGGACCGTGGGCTGCGACTCGCCCGGTCCCGCGGTGCCGTGCGGCGCCGTCGGAGCGGGCGATCGGAACCCGTGTGCCCCCAACCGCGGCGGACAAGCGCGGCCGCTCGGGGGGCCTACGCCCCCAGGACGCGGGAGACCGTGTAGATCAGCAGCCCGGCCAGCGAGCCGACCACCGTGCCGTTGATCCGGATGAACTGGAGGTCCCGGCCGATGTTGGCCTCGATCTTCTTCGTGGTGTGCTCCGCGTCCCAGCCCGCCACGGTGTCGGTGATCAGCGACGTGATCTCCCGCCGATAGGTGGTCACGACGTACACCGCGGCACCCTCGACCCACCCGTCGACCTTGCCCTGCACCTTCGGGTCGGAGGCCATCCGGGCCCCCAGCGACAGCAGCGACGCCCGCACCCGCAGCCGCAGCTCGCTGCGCTCGTCCTCCGCCGCCGAGACGATCATGGAGCGTACGGCGGTCCAGGCGGACGCGATCAGGTCCTGGACCTCGCCGCGGCCCAGCACCTCCGTCTTCAGCCGCTCCACGCGTGCCCGGGTCTCGGTGTCGGACTGGAGGTCGGAGGCGAAGTCGGTGAGGAAGCGGTCGAGGGCACCGCGCGCAGGGTGGGCGGGCATGTCGCGCATCTCGGTGACGAAGCGCAGCAGCTCCTTGTAGACGCGCTCGCCGACCTTCTTGTCCACGAACCGGGGCGTCCAGCCGGGCGCCCCGCCCTGCACGGCGTCCATCACCGAGTCGCCGTGCAGCACCAGCCAGTCGTGGGCGCGGGAGACGATCAGGTCCACGGCCCGCCGGTGGCCGCCGTCGGCGACGACCCGGCCCAGCAGCTTGCCGATGCCCGGGGCGATCTCCTGCGCGTCGGCCCGCCGGGTGATGGCCTCGCCGACCACCGCCTGCACGTCGGAGTCCCGCAGCACGGTCAGGGCACCGCGCAGGGCGGCGGACAGCTCGGCCGTCACCCGGTCGGCGTGCTCGGGCACCGCCAGCCAGGCGCCGAGCCGGCTGCCGATGCCGACGGCGCGCAGCCGCCCGCGCACGACGTCCTCGGAGAGGAAGTTCTCGCCGACGAACTCGCCCAGCGAGACGCCCAGCTGGTCCTTCTTCCGGGGGATGATCGCGGTGTGCGGGATGGGCAGCCCGAGGGGGTGGCGGAAGAGGGCGGTGACCGCGAACCAGTCGGCCAGCGCGCCGACCATGCCCGCCTCGGCGGCGGCCGAGACGTAGCCCGCCCAGGCGCCCGCGCCCCGGTGGGAGGCCCACTCGGCCAGCACGTAGACCACGGCCACGAACAGCAGCAGGCCGGCGGCGGTGAGCTTCATGCGGCGCACGCCGCGCCGCTTCTCCTCGTCGGCCGGGCTGAACGCCGTCATCGCCCGGTCGCGGACGGGACCGGACCGGGCGGAGGACTGGCTGTAGGCCGTCCCGGTGTCCTGCCCGCTACCCATGGAACCCTCCGGACGTTCTGCCTTCGTGCGTGCCATCCGCTCCACCGTTCGCCGATCCGTCCCGCACACATTGTCCCTTCCCGTACGACTCCCGGAACGGAACACACGTTCCCGGCGTCTGACGGGGAAGGGGAAAGCACGGGGGGTCACGAGGCCTTCTCCGGGCCCATGCCGCATCATGGGCTCATCGGACCGGAGCCTCGGAGCTCCCCTCGCCCGAGGAGAACGACACAGCATGACCCAGGGTCATGACGGAGGCGTGGGGGCGCCTCCTCCCAGCAAGCAGCGTGCCCTGCTGGCCGCGATCGTCGCCCTGGTGGTGGCGATCTCCGCGGCCATATACGCCACGGTGGCCTCCGACGACGGCACCCGCGACCGCACCCCGGTCGCCGGCGGCCGGGCCCCGCACAACGACGCCGCGCCCGCCTCCACGGGCACCTGGGTCGGAGCCTGGTCCACCTCGCCCGTCGGCCCGGAACCGGGCACCGCGGCGCGGGGCATGGCGGGCCGGTCGGTGCGCAACGTCGTGCACGCCGGCATCGGCGGCAACAGCGCCCGGATCACCCTGTCGAACCTGTACGGCCACTCGCCGCTGACCGTCACCCACGCGTCCATCGCGCTGGCCGCCGACGACGGCACCGCCGCCGCGGCCGAGGGCAGCATGCGCCGGCTCACCTTCGGCGGCAGCCCCCGGGTGGTCGTCCCGGCGGGCGGCCAGGTGATGAGCGACGTCGCCCGCATCGCCGTCCCCCACGGCAGCGACGTGCTGATCACCACCTACTCCCCGGTGCCGTCCGGCCCGGTCACCTACCACCCGCAGGCGCGGCAGACCAGCTACGTCGCCGAGGGCGACCGCGCCGAGGACGTCACCGCCGACGCCTACACGGGCCGGACCTCGTACTGGCGGTACGTGACGGCGCTGGACGTGCTGAGCCACGAGGCCGTGGGCACCGTCGTGGCCCTCGGGGACTCGATCACCGACGGCTACCTCTCCACCATGGACGCCAACCACCGCTGGACCGACTTCCTCGCCGAGCGCTTGCGCACGGCGGCCGGCGCCGGGCGGAACGTGCCCCGCTACAGCGTCGTCAACCAGGGCATCAGCAGCAACCGGCTGCTCACCAGCGGCCCGGGCACGCCCCCCGCCAACCCCAGCACGCTGTCCCGGTTCCCCCGGGACGTGCTGGGCCGCACCAACGCCCGGGTGGTCGTCGTCGCCATCGGGGTCAACGACATCCTGCACAGCCCGGAGCTCGCCGACCGGGACTCGGTCCTCGCGGGCCTGCGCACGCTCGTCGACATGGCCCACGCCCACGGGCTCAAGGTCGTCGGCGCGACCGTGATGCCGTTCGGCGGGCACAGCGGCTACACCGCCGCCCGCGAGAGCATGCGGCAGGAGATCAACGAGGAGATCCGCGAGGGGCGGGTGTTCGACGAGGTCGTCGACTTCGACGCGGCGCTGCGCGATCCGTACGACCCGCGGCGGCTGAGCGCGGAGTACGACTGCGGCGACCACCTCCACCCCAGCGACCGCGGCTACGCCCGCATGGCCGCGGCCCTCGACCTGACCGACCTGCACCCGAGAACCCCGGCAACCCTGTAACCCCACCGCCGCCCCACCCACCTCAGCCGCGGGCAGTCGTGCCTCCCCCAGTGCCTGAACGGCCTGGGAGGTACCCCCAGGGCGGCACGGGTGGGCGCGGCGGCACCCCGCCCGCGCCGGGCCGCGCGACCCACCCGCGGCGGCACCCGGTCGCGCGGTCAGTCCTCGCGCCGGCGCCGCTCCTCGCGCCGCTCCCGCATCAGATCCCGGTGCCCGTCCAGCATCGTGCGATGGGCCTCCTCCACGTCCTCACGGAACGAGGAGTGCAGCTCCCGCCGCGCCGCCCTGCGGTCCAGCTTCTCCTGCCGGCGCTCCTCCTTCAGCCGCAGCCGCTCCGCCCGCGTCACCTTGCGCTCGACGCCGACCCCGCCCCAGAAGGCGAAGCCGGTGACCACCACGCGCGGGGCACCCGGCTCCGCGGGGACGCCCTCCTCGCGGTGGTCGAACCCGCCCATGATGCCGATGCCGCGCACGACCACCTCGACACCCGGCGGCACGATCACGTTCAGGCCGCCCATGACCGCGACGCAGTTGATCACGACCTCGCCGTCCGCGAAGTTCGCCTCCCGCAGGTCCAGCTCACCGCCGCCGCAGAACGCGAAGCAGTTGAACCGCTTCGGCACCGTCCAGCGCCCCTTGCGCTCGAACCCGGACAGCACGGCGACCGCCCACGACGACGTCCCCTCGCCGCCGGTGATCCGCCCCGCCCAGCCCCCGCTCTCCGCGGGCTCCTTGGTCATCGACACCCGCGGCACCGGCGCCGCGGCGCCCTGCCCGGCCGGCAGGTCCCGGGTGATCGGCGCCAGGTCCCCGTACGTCCGCGCACGGTAGGTGGCGTCCAGCCGCTCCTCGAACTCGGCCATGTCCAGGCGGCCTTCGGCGAGGGCGTCCCGCAGGATCTCGGCGACTCGTTCACGGTCGGCGTCGGATGCACGGAGGTCCGGGGCGTCGTCGGTCATGTACAGCAGCCTACGAGCTCACCCCGCCGGGCACTACGCGCTCGCCCGTTCCGCGTACATCTTGGCGATCACCGCTTCGATGTCGGGCTCCCGCACCGAGAGGTCCACCAGCGGGTACCGGGCCGCCACGTCCGCCACCAGCCCCGCGGCCGACGCCGACGCGGGGAACGCCAGCCACTGCCGCGGCCCCTCCACCCGCACCACCCGCGCCGGGGCCGGCACCTCCACCGGCGGCAACTCCCGCTCCAGGTCCACCACCAGGGTCCGCTCGCTCTCCCCCGCCTCGTGCAGCCCGGCGAGCGGGCCGTCGTACATCAGCCGCCCGTGGTCGATGACCATCACCCGCGAGCACAGCTGCTCGATGTCCTGGAGATCGTGCGTGGTCAGCAGCACCGTCGTACCGCGCTCCGCGTTCAACTCCCGCAGGAAGCCGCGCACCTGGGCCTTCGACACGACGTCCAGGCCGATCGTCGGCTCGTCCAGGTACAGCACGTCAGGGTCGTGCAGCAGCGCCGCCGCCACGTCGCCGCGCATCCGCTGGCCCAGCGACAGCTGCCGCACCGGCACGTCCAGCAGGGACCCGAGCCGCAGGAGCTCCACGCAGCGCTCCAGGTTCGCCCGGTAACGCGCGTCCGGGATCCGGTACATGCGGTGCACCAGCCGGTAGGAGTCGATCAGCGGCAGGTCCCACCACAGCGTCGTCCGCTGCCCGAACACCACCCCGATGCGGTGCGCCAGCCGCGTCCGCTCCCGCGACGGGTCGATGCCGGCCACCCGCAGCCGCCCGCCGCTCGGCGTCAGGATGCCGGTGAGCATCTTGATCGTCGTCGACTTCCCGGCACCGTTCGGGCCGATGTAGCCGACCATCTCGCCCCGCGCCACGGTGAACGACAGCCCGTCCACCGCCCGCACCCGCCGCCGCTCCCGCTTCAGGAACCCGGTCCTCCTGCGCACGTCGAAGACCTTCTCGACGCCCTCCAGCTCGATGAAGCCCGCACCCGTTCCCCCGGTGACGCCGGTGATGTCCATCTCCCGCTAACTCCCTGTACTCCGGTACGAACGAAGCCCCGCCCGCCACGCCAGGCCCGCCACCGCGCAGCAGGCCACGGCCACCAGCGGCGTCGTGAACGCCACCCACCCGGGCAGCCCCACCGGGTACGGCCGCTCCAGCACATAGCTCGCCGGCAGCCAGTTGACGAAGGCCAGCGGCACCACGAACGTCACCCCCCGCACCAGCTCCTGCGCGAACACCGTCGGCGGGTACTGGAGCATCGTCGTACCGCCGTACGTGAAGGCGTTGGACACCTCCGAGGCGTCCTGCGCCACGAACTGGAAGGCCGCCGCCGCCACGAACACCGCGCAGAAGATCCCCGCCCCGCCGAGCAGCATCACCGGCATCAGCAGCAGCTTCGCCGCCGACCAGTCGATGTCCAGCACCACCAGCGCGTAGCCCAGCACCAGCGCGCCCTGCGTCACCCGGCCCAGCCGGCGCAGCGCGAACCGGTCCGCGGCCACCTGCGCCAGCACCGGCACCGGACGCACCAGCAGCGTGTCCAGCGTGCCGTCCCGCACCCGCCGCCCCAGCCGCTCCATCGAGCCCACCGCCAGATCGGCCAGCCCGAAGGAGACCCCGGACAGCCCGTAGAGGAACGCCACCTCGGGCAGCGCGTAACCGCCCAGCGCGTCGACCCGGGAGAACATCAGCAGGACCGCCACGAAGTCCAACAGCGTCACCGCAAAGTTCGCGAACACCGCCAGCGCGAAGGACGCCCGGTACGCCATCGTCGACCGGATCCACATGCCCGCGATCAGCCCGTAGGCCCGCAGCCCCGCCGCGACCCGGCCGCCCCCGGCCACCCGCGTCCCGGCCGTCTCAGCCACCCTGCACCACCACCCGCCGCGTCGCCGCCGACTGCACCAGCCGCCCCACCGCCAGCAGCGCCACCGCCCACCCCGCCTGGAACGCGAAGGTCCCCAGGGGGTCCGCCTCCCCCAGCAGCACATCGGCCGGCGCCTGGAGCAGGGACGACCACGGGAGCACCCGGACGACCTCGCCGAGCGCCCCCGGGAACACGTTCAGCGGCAGCAGCATCCCCGAGCAGAACAGCCCCGCGATCCACGCCATCTGCGCCGCCCCGGTGCCGTCCATCAGCCAGAACGCCGACAGCGCCACCAGGTAGCGCAGCGCGAACCCCACCACCATGGCGAGCCCCACCGCCACCAGGAACGCCAGCCACCTGGACGCCTCCCGCGGCAGCGCCACCGGGAAGAACAGCGCCCCGAAGACGAACGGCACCACCCCGCGCCCCAGCAACTGGAACAGCGCGCGCCCGGCATCCGCCGCCAGCCACCACAGCTGGAGATCGGCCGGCCGGTACAGATCGACGGCGATGTCACCCGTACGGATGCGCTCCATCAACTCGGTCTCGACCCCGCCGCCACCGATCGCCAGCGCCGCCAGCAACGCCTGCCCCAGCCACACGAACGTCACCGCCTGCGCCTGGTCGTAGCCCCCGAGCTGCGGTTTCTCGTCCCACAGGGCCAAGTAGGTGCACACGAGGACCAGCCCGAAGACCGTGTTGGTGAACACCCCGGCGGCGGTGGCCGCCCGATACGTCGCGTACCGTCGGAATCCTCCCACCGCGACGGCCGCGTACAACCGCCCCGAACCCACGCCCACAGCCCTCACCTCCGCCCGGCGGCAAAGCGCAGGAGCCTAGTACGACGGCGACGGGGCACGCCACGGAATTACCGGGCGGGGGGTTAGGAATCCGGGACGACGGCACCCAGTTTCACGGGTGTGCCGCGGAACGGGAACGGAACGCCCGGTGCGAGAGTCTTCAACAGAGGACGCAGAAGCGTACAAGGCCGTACGAGACCGTACGACGCGAAACAGGAGTCCGTGCACGAGATGAGCGACGAGCCGCAGCAGCCTGACCAGGGCTCGGAACCGGGAACGGCGAAGGCGAAGAAGCCGAAGAGGCCCAAGCGGACCGGATGGCGCCGGCTGATCCCCACCTGGCGCATGACGCTGGGCGCCTTCGTCGTCGGCGTCCTGCTGGTGATCGGCGGCTTCTTCCTCGGCTACCAGCTGGTCCAGATCCCGTCGTCGGCCAACACCCTCGCCACCCAGCAGAGCAACGTCTACCTGTACGCCGACGGCAGCGTCCTCGCCCGCGACGGCGAGATCAACCGGGAGAGCGTCGCCCTCTCGCGGATCTCCAAGGACGCCCAGCACGCCGTCCTCGCCGCCGAGGACCGCGACTTCTACACCGAGTCCGCCATCGACCCCCAGGCGATGATCCGGGCCGGCTGGAACACCGCCACCGGCAAGGGCAAGCAGTCCGGCTCCACGATCACCCAGCAGTACGTCAAGAACTACTACCTGGCACAGGAGCAGACCGTCACCCGCAAGGTGAAGGAGTTCTTCATCTCGATCAAGCTCGACCGGCAGAAGAGCAAGGACGAGATCCTCGAGGGCTACCTCAACACCAGCTTCTTCGGCCGCGGCGCCTACGGCATCCAGGCCGCCGCCCAGGCCTACTACGGCATCGACGCCGCCAAGCTCACCGCCGCCCAGGGCGCCTACCTCGCGTCCCTGCTCAACGCCCCCAGCGAGTACGACGTCGTCGCCCACCCGGAGAACAAGGCCGCCGCCGAGGCCCGCTGGAACTACGTGCTGGACGGCATGGTCAAGATGAAGTGGCTCACCCAGGCCGACCGCGCCGGGCTGACGTTCCCCGCGCCCAGGAAGACCACCGTCTCCACCAGCATGTCCGGACAGCGCGGCTACGTCGTCACCATCGTCAAGGACTACCTGATCAAGAACGGCATCGTCGACGAGGAGGACCTCGACCGCGGCGGCTACCGGATCACCACGACCCTCCAGAAGGACAAGCAGGACGCCTTCGTCGAGGCCGTCGACGACAAGCTGATGTCCGAGCTGGACAAGGACCGCAAGGTCGACTCCTACGTCCGCGCCGGCGGCGCCTCCGTCGACCCGCGGACCGGCAAGGTCGTCGCGATGTACAACGGCATCGACTACGTCAAGCAGTACACCCCCAACGCCACCCGTCGCGACTTCCAGGTCGGCTCCACCTTCAAGCCCTTCGTCTTCACCGCGGCCGTCGAGAACCACTCCGACACCCAGGACGGCCGCATGATCAACCCGAACACGACCTACGACGGCACCAGCGAACGCCCCGTCGAGGGCTGGAGCGGCGCCCGCTACGCCCCCGAGAACGAGGACCACCGCGACTACGGCAACATCACCGTGCGCGAGGCCACCGACAAGTCCGTCAACGCCGTGTACGCGCAGATGGCCGTCGACGTCGGCGCCGACGAGGTCCGGCAGACCGCGATCGACCTCGGCCTGTCCCCCAAGACGCCCAGCCTCGGCGACGCCGGCCCCTCCATCGCCCTCGGCGTCGCCCAGGCCAGCCCCCTCGACATGGCCCAGGCCTACGCCACCCTCGCCAACCACGGCCGGCACAGCACGTACACCCTGGTCGAGAAGGTCATGAAGGACGGCAAGCACGCGCTGGAGCTGCCCGAGCGGCGCGAGAGCCAGGCCGTCAGCCGCGAGGCCGCCGACACCACCACCTCCGTGCTGCGCAGCGTCGTCCAGAACGGCACCGCGACCGCCGCCCAGGCCGCGGGCCGCCCCGCCGCCGGCAAGACCGGCACCGCGGAGGAGGACACCGCCGCCTGGTTCGCCGGGTACACCCCCGAACTCGCCACCGTCGTCGCCGTCATGGGCCAGGACCCGGTCACGGCCGCCCACAAGTCCCTCTACGGCGTCATGGGCCTCGACCGCATCAACGGCGGCGGGGCACCCGCCGAGATCTGGGGCCAGTACACCCGCGACGCCCTGAAGGGCAAGCCGGTCACCGACTTCGACCTCCAGCTCCAGGCGGGCGCCGACGTCACCGCACCGCCCTCCGCCGAGGCCTCCGACGACACCGGCACGGGCGACGAGACCGACGGCGGCACGGGCGACGAGGACGGCACCGACGCCCCGGAGACCGGCACCGCGACCCCCGGCCAGAACGGCGGCACCAGCACCGAACCGGGCGACACGGGCGGCGACGGCGACTCCTCGACCGGCGGGCCCACCACCGGCGGCCCCACCACCGAGCCCGGACCCACCGGCGGCGGGGACGGGGACAACGGCGACGGCGGCACCGGCGAGGGCGATCCCGGCGGGGCCGGCGGCGGGGAACCGGACCCCGGCGGACTCGTCGGCGGCATCCCCGCCACCCCACGGGGCCAGTGACCCCCGCGCCGGGTCAGTGACCCGAGGTCGCCTTCAGACCCACCACGGCGACCAGCAGCAGACAGATGAAGAAGATCCGGGCGGCGGTCGCCGGCTCCCCCAGCACCACCATGCCGAGCACCGCCGCCCCGGCCGCGCCTATCCCCACCCACACGCCGTAGGCGGTACCGATGGGAAGCGTCCGGGCGGCGTACGACAGCAGCACCATGCTGGTCACGATCCCGGCGCCGGTGAGCAGACTCGGCACGAGCCGGGTGAAACCGTCGGTGTACTTCATCCCGACCGACCAGCCGACCTCGAGCAGACCGGCGACGACAAGCAGGACCCACGCCATGACAGGCACCTCCGTGGAGCGAACTGAACGGGGTGCGTCGTCTTTTCCTTCGACCCGGTACGGCGCGTCTCGTCGGGATGCGTCCAAGGTAGCAAAGACAGGACGAAGGGGCTGGTGACACTGGTCACCAGCCCCTTCGCCACCCCTCGGCGGATACCGCCGCCGCGCTACAGGTACAGCCCGGTGGAGTCCTCCGACCCCTCGAACCGGTCCGCGGCCACGGCGTGCAGGTCGCGCTCGCGCATGAGCACGTACGCGGTGCCCCGCACCTCGACCTCCGCACGGTCCTCCGGGTCGTACAGCACCCGGTCGCCGGGCTCCACCGTGCGCACGTTCTGCCCCACCGCGACGACCTCGGCCCAGGCCAGCCGCTTGCCGACCGCCGCCGTCGCGGGGATCAGGATGCCGCCCCCGGAACGGCGCTCGCCCTCACTGGTGTCCTGCCGCACGAGTACCCGGTCGTGCAGCATCCGGATGGGCAGCTTGTCGTCCGGGGAACTGTGCTCGTTTCTCTTGGCGCTCACGCCCTGAAACCTACCTGCCCGGCCTCAGTCCCTGCGCCGCCGGGTGCCGAGGGCGAGGAGCCCCACGACCCCGACCACGACGAGGGCCACGGGCACCACCCGCTCCATGCGCGGCGAGCCCTCCTCGTCCACGAACTGCGACTTCACATCGCTGACCACCTTGTTGACCTGGACGTACGCCCGTCCGAGTGTGTGATCGACGCTGGAAGCGACCTTGGCCTTCGCATCGCCCATGATCGTCTTCGGGTGCACCCGCACCCCGATCTCGTCGAGCGTCTCGGCCAGCACCTCGCGGCGGCGCCTGATGTCCGCCTCGATCTGCGCCGGGGTTCTGATGTCCGACGTGTCCGCCACCGTACGGCCTCCGAAGTCTGCTGACGCTGTTCCGGACAGTCTGTCAGCTCCTGCCCGAGCCGCACTGTCAGGACCCCCCGATACCCTGGATCGATGAGCGAGCGACTCCAGCCGGGGGACCCGGCCCCCGCCTTCACCCTCCCGGACGCCGACGGCAACGAGGTGTCCCTGGCCGACCACAAGGGCCGCAAGGTCATCGTCTACTTCTACCCTGCCGCGCTTACCCCCGGCTGCACGAAGCAGGCGTGCGACTTCACGGACAACCTGGAGCTGCTGGCCGCCGCCGGCTACGACGTGCTCGGCATCTCCCCCGACAAGCCGGAGAAGCTCGCGAAGTTCCGCGACACCGAGTCCCTGCGGGTCACCCTCCTCGCCGACCCGGACAAGAAGGTCCTCGACGCGTACGGAGCCTTCGGCGAGAAGAAGAACTACGGCAAGACCTACATGGGCGTCATCCGCTCCACGATCGTCGTGGACGAGGCGGGCAACGTCGAACGCGCCCTGTACAACGTCCGCGCCACGGGTCACGTGGCCAAGATCATCAAGGACTTGGGCATCTGAGGTCCCCTGCGGGGCCCGTACCGGCCTACGCCGGTACGGGCCCTTCCGCATGCCGTGCGTGACGGTCCGATAAACGGTTCGTTACTCCGTACGAGGCTGCGAACGTGCGGCCGGGACGGAGGGGCGTGATGGGGACGAGCGCGTACAGCCGGGAGCGGCTGGAGGAGGCGGCCCGGGGGGCGAGAACGCTGTCGGAGGCGTTGGTACGGCTGGGGGTGGACCCGAAGAGCCCGACACGGCGGTACGTGCTGGGGCGGATGAGGAAACTCGGCGTGGACGTGTCGCACTTCCAACGCGAGGGCGCGAAGTGGACCAGAGAAGTCCTCGAACCGGTGGTCGCCTCGTCCACGAGCGTCAACGAGGTCCTGCGTCGTCTCGGTCTCGACCTGGTGGGAGGCCACCACACGAACATCTCCCGGCGTATCTCGGCGCACGGCATCGACACCTCGCACTTCACGACCGCCGTCCGCACCGAACGGCAGAGGGAAGACCGGCGCCGCCGAACCGCGGGGGAGATCCTCGTCGAGGCGACTTCGGAGCATGCCAAGCGCGTACCGGGGAGCCGACTGAAGAGGGCGATGCTCGAACTCGGCATGGTAGAGCGTTGCGCGCTCTGCGGGATCGAGCCGATGTGGCTCGGGGAGCCACTCCCGCTCGAGGTCGACCACATCGACGGCGACTGGCGGAACAACCGGATCGAGAACCTTCGGACGCTCTGCCCCAACTGCCATGCGGCGACGGACAATTACCGAGGCCGCGGCAAGGGGCGTACCTCGTGACGGGCAGCAGGCGACCTCGGCCCTCGGAGGGCGAGTTGCGGGCGGCGATCGCCGGCGCGGTCTCCCTGGCGGAGGCTCTGCGCCTCCTGAATCGTCCTGGCCATGGTTCGCAACGCGCACAGCTTCGGAAGTGGATCGCCGAGCACCAGATCTCGACGTCGCACTTTCTCGGGCAGGCACACCAACGAGGGAAACCGGGCACCACGACCAAGCCGCCGGAAGAAGTGCTCGTCAAGCACAACGGCCCTGGCCGGAATTCGACCGAACGCCTTCGCCGAGCGCTCCTCGCTGTCGGTGTGGCCGAGAAGTGCGTCCGCTGCGGCACCGGGCCCGAGTGGCGGGGGAAGCCGATGACTCTGGAGCTCGATCACATCAACGGTGACTGGACCGACGACCGACGCGAGAACCTGCGGTTGCTGTGTCCCAACTGCCACGCGACGACCGGCACCTGGTGCAGGGGACGCGCAAGGCGACGTGCGACTCCCGGTACGATGTCAGACGCTGGCGGCGGTGGCGCAATGGCGACGCAGCAGACTTAGGATCTGTGGCCCCTGACCGGGCTTGAGGGTTCGAATCCCTTCCGCCGCACACAAACGGCCTGCGATTCCAAAGAGGATGCGCAGGCCGTTGTCATAGGCGTCTCACCCCAGCAGCTCCCGCACCGCCGGTACCAGGGCGCGGAAGGCCTTGCCTCGGTGGCTGATCGCGTTCTTCTCCGCGGCCGTCAGTTCCGCGCAGGTGCGGGTCTCGCCGTCCGGCTGGAGGATCGGGTCGTAGCCGAAGCCGCCCGTGCCCGCCGGGGCGTGGCGGAGGGTGCCGCGGAGCTGTCCCTCGACCACGCGCTCCGTGCCGTCGGGCAGTGCCAGGGCGGCCGCGCACGCGAAGTGCGCGCCCCGGTGCCCGTCGGCGATGTCGCCGATCTGGGCGAGGAGGAGGTCCAGGTTCGCCTTGTCGTCACCGTGGCGTCCCGCCCAGCGGGCGGAGAAGATGCCGGGGGCGCCGTTCAGGACGTCGACGCAGAGGCCGGAGTCGTCGGCGACGGCGGGGAGGCCGGTGGCCCGGGCGAGGGCGTGGGCCTTGAGGAGGGCGTTCTCGGCGAAGGTGACGCCGGTCTCCTTGACGTCGGGGATCTCCGGGTAGGCGTCCGCGCCGACGAGGTCGTGGGGCAGGCCCGCGTCGGCGAGGATGGCCCTGAGTTCGGTGATCTTTCCGGCGTTGCGGGTGGCGAGGATCAGGCGGGTCATGGGGCCCAGTATCCCGGACGCCCCCGGGGCCCTTTCCCCGCGGCGGCCCTCGCTAGGGCGTGCACACCTTCGTCAGTTCGCCGGCCGCGTCGGTGACGGGGCTGATGTCGGGGGTGTTGTCGCCGTTGCGGACGGACGTGCGGATGTTGTCCACGGCCTTGCCGAGGTCGTCGACGGCCTTGTTGACGTCGGCGTTGTCGGTGCGGTCGCCGATCCGGTCGAGGTCCTTGTCTATGGAGTCGAGGGACTCCTCGAGCCGCGTCGGGTCGTCGGACGCGTTCTCCACGGCCTGCTGGAGCGAGGTGACGCTGTCGGCGATGGCGTCGGCGGTCTGGACGCAGTCGAGTGCCTTGCCGACGGCGTCGCAGCCGGTGGTCAGGCCCACGGTCAGGGCGGCGGCCGTCAGGGCTGCGGCGGCGTAGGCAGTGCGGCGACGGCGGCTGCGTCGGGTCGCGGCCATGGGTCTCGGTCCTCCCCTTGGGACGGGGCCGGTCGGCCCGTGTGCGGTGCGGCGCGGGGCGTACGGCGGTGTGGCCGTACGCCCGTACTGCCGAAGACGCGGTGGCGGGCGGTCGAGTTGCGCGCCGGGCGTTGTTTTCTTGGCGTCCTCTTTACCGTTCGAGGGTGGTGGCGAGTGCCTTGCGCTGCAGCTCGGCCAGTTCCGTGCAGCCGGCGGTGGCGAGGTCGAGGAGGGCGTTGAGTTCGTCGCGGGCGAAGGGTTCGGCCTCGGCGGTGCCCTGGACCTCGACGAAGCGGCCGTCGCCGGTGCAGACGACGTTCATGTCGGTGTCGGCGCGGACGTCCTCCTCGTAGCGGAGGTCGAGGAGCGGGGTGCCGCCGACGATGCCGACGGAGACGGCGGAGACGGTGCCGGTGAGGGGCTTGCGGCCCGCCTTGATCAGCTTCTTGCCCTGGGCCCAGCCGACGGCGTCGGCCAGCGCGACGTAGGCGCCGGTGATGGCGGCCGTGCGGGTGCCGCCGTCGGCCTGGAGGACGTCGCAGTCGAGGACGATGGTGTTCTCGCCGAGCGCCTTGTAGTCGATGACGGCGCGCAGGGAGCGGCCGATGAGGCGGCTGATCTCGTGGGTGCGGCCGCCGATGCGGCCCTTGACGGACTCGCGGTCGCCGCGGGTGTTGGTGGCGCGGGGCAGCATGGCGTACTCGGCGGTCACCCAGCCTTCTCCGCTGCCCTTGCGCCAGCGGGGGACGCCTTCGGTGACGGAGGCGGTGCAGAGGACCTTGGTGTCGCCGAAGGAGACGAGGACGGAGCCTTCGGCGTGCTTGCTCCAGCCGCGCTCGATGGTGACGGGGCGGAGCTGTTGGGGGGTGCGGCCGTCGATTCGTGACATGCGGGTGAGCCTAGCGGCCCATGCGGAAGGGGCCTTCCCCGCTGCGGAGGACCGCTGCGGGGAAGGCCCCTGGCCGGTGCACCGGTGTGGGCCGGTGGTCACATCATGTCTTCGATCTCCGCGGCGATCGGGTCGGCGTCGGTGCCGATGACGACCTGGATGGCGGTGCCCATCTTCACGACGCCGTGGGCGCCGGCGGCCTTGAGGGCGGCGTCGTCGACCAGGGCGGGGTCGTTGACCTCGGTGCGGAGGCGGGTGATGCAGCCTTCGATCTCGTCGATGTTGTCGATGCCGCCGAGGCCGGCGACGATCTTCTCAGCCTTGCTGGCCATGTTCCTTCTCCCTGATCCGAACCGCTTTGTCGCAGTAACCCACAGTTGGCCCATCTTCGCGAGCGTTCATGCGGTGTGTACCGAATGATGGCGTCACGACGGCGGAACCGTCTCATTTGGTCTACACCACTGTGGGGACGGCCGCCAAACCGCCTCCTGCCCGAGGGGACTTCCAGGCGGCCGGACGCAGACCGGATGGAGACCGGATGAGTGCCGAGAGCGCGGTCAGTCCTGCGCGCGCCCGCTGGAACAAGGGGTTCCAGGGTCTGCAGAAGATGGGCCGCAGCCTCCAGTTGCCGATCGCGGTCCTGCCCGCCGCGGGCATCCTCAACAGGCTTGGGCAGCCGGACGTGTTCGGGGCCGACGGCCTGGGGTGGACGGACGTCTCGAAGGTGATGACGGGCGCGGGCGGCGCTCTGCTCGACGGTTCGCTGGGGCTGCCGCTGCTGTTCTGCGTGGGCGTGGCCATCGGGATGGCGAGGAAGTCGGACGGTTCGACGGCGCTGGCGGCGGTGGCGGGGTTCCTCGTCTACTTCAACGTGCTGCGGCAGTTCCCGGAGGACTGTCCGGAGGGGTCGAAGGCGATCCCGCAGGTCGGCTGTCAGGTGACCGACGGTTCGGGCACGGTGACGGCGTTCGTCTTCCAGAACCCGGGGGTGTTCGGCGGGATCGTGATGGGGCTGCTGTCGGCGTACTTCTGGCAGCGGTTCCACCGGACGAAGCTGGTGGACTGGCTGGGCTTCTTCAACGGCCGGCGGCTGGTGCCGATCATCATGGCGTTCGTGGCGATCGCGTTCGCGGCGCTGTGCCTGTGGGTGTGGCCGCCCATCGGTGACGCGCTGGAGAGCTTCAGCGACTGGCTGAACGGGATCGGCGCGTGGGGCGCGGGGGTGTTCGGGCTGGCGAACCGGGCGCTGCTGGTGATCGGGCTGCACCAGTTCCTGAACGTGCCGACGTGGTTCCAGTTCGGCAGTTTCACGAAGCCGGACGGCACGGTGGTGCACGGCGACATCAACATGTTCCTCGCGGGCGACCCGGACGCGGGCCAGTTCACGTCGGGCTTCTTCCCGATCATGATGTTCGCGCTGCCGGCCGCGGCGCTGGCCATGACGCACTGCGCGAAGCCGCACCGCCGCAAGGAGGTCGGCGGTCTGATGCTGTCGGTGGCGCTGACGTCGTTCGTGACGGGCATCACGGAGCCGCTGGAGTACTCGTTCCTGTTCGTCGCGCCGGCCCTGTACGCGGTGCACGCGGTGCTGACGGGTGTGTCGATGGCGGTGACGTGGGCGCTGGGGGTGCACGACGGGTTCAGCTTCTCGGCGGGGCTGATCGACTACGTCATCAACTGGAACCTGGCGACCAGGCCGTGGCTGATCATCCCGATCGGCCTGTGCTTCGCGGCGGTGTACTACATGGTCTTCCGGTTCGCGATCACGAAGTTCGACCTGAAGACGCCGGGGCGCGAGGCGGAGGACCAGGTCGAGGACGTCACCAAGGTGTAGGCGTCACGTATCCTGGGTGCGTGGTCTTGCGAAGGCCCCCGGACTTCTCGTCCGGGGGCCTTCGACGCGCTCTCCGGGGGTCTGACCTGGGCGGCTCGATCGGCACTGCGCGTAGTGCCGCGGTAGCGGAAGAGCGGGTTCCTCACGCGGCCTTCATCGTGCTACAACAGGTCTACACCACTCAGTGGTGTAGACCATCACCCGATGGAGGACTTATGAGCACCGCCACCGCAACGGCGGCCCCCGCAAAGAAGCGGGGACAGGGCCTTTTCCAGGGCCTGCAGAAGGTCGGCCGCAGCCTGCAGCTCCCGATCGCCGTACTGCCGGCAGCGGGCATCATGGTCCGGCTCGGCCAGAAGGACATCTTCGGTGCGGACGGCCTGGGCTGGGACAAGGTCGCCGCCGTCTTCAACAACGCGGGCGGTGCCCTCACCGGCTCGCTGCCGCTGCTGTTCTGCATAGGCGTGGCCATCGGCTTCGCCAAGAAGGCGGACGGCTCGACGGCCCTGGCCGCCGTGGTCGGCTTCCTCGTCTACAGCAAGGTCCTCCAGGCCTTCCCGGTCACCGAGGCGGTGGTCCAGAAGGGCGAGGACATCGCCGCGACGTACAACGACCCCGGTGTGCTCGGCGGCATCATCATGGGTCTGCTCTCCGCCGTGCTGTGGCAGCGGTTCCACCGGACGAAGCTGGTGGACTGGCTGGGCTTCTTCAACGGCCGCCGGCTGGTGCCGATCATCATGGCCTTCGTCGGCATCGTCGTCGGCGTCTTCTTCGGCCTGGTCTGGGAGCCCATCGGCACCGGCATCTCGAACTTCGGCGAGTGGATGACCGGCCTCGGCTCCGGCGGCGCCGCCCTGTTCGGCGGCGTGAACCGCGCGCTGATCCCGGTCGGCATGCACCAGTTCGTGAACACCGTGGCCTGGTTCCAGCTCGGCGACTTCACCAACTCCGCCGGTGAGGTCGTGCACGGCGACATCACCCGTTTCCTGGCCGGCGACCCGAACGCCGGGCTCTTCCAGGCCGGCTTCTTCCCGATCATGATGTTCGGCCTGCCGGCCGCCGCGATCGCCATCGCCCACTGCGCCCGCCCGGAGCGCCGCAAGGCGGTCCTCGGCATGATGGTCTCGCTCGCCCTGACCTCGTTCGTCACCGGTGTGACCGAGCCGATCGAGTTCTCGTTCATGTTCATCGCGCCGGTCCTGTACGTCCTGCACGCGGTGCTGACGGCCGTCTCGATGGCGGTGACCTGGGGCCTCGGGGTGCACGCCGGCTTCAACTTCTCGGCCGGCTTCATCGACTACGCCCTGAACTGGCACCTGGCGACCAAGCCGTGGCTGATCATCCCGATCGGTCTGGTGTTCGCCGCGATCTACTACGTGACGTTCCGCTTCGCGATCGTCAGGTTCGACCTCAAGACCCCGGGCCGCGAGCCCGAGGAGGAGGTCGAGGACCTCACCAAGGCGTGAGGTCCCGCCACCCGGCACGACGAGGCCCCCGGAGCATCCTGTTCCGGGGGCCTCGTCGTGTGCGTCGCGCTCTCGTCAGATCCGGTACACCGCGCCCGGCGCCGCCACGTCCACCGGGCCGTCGTAGACCTCGCGGGCGTCGGCCAGGTTCACCTGCGGGTCGGTCCACGGCGGGATGTGGGTGAGGACCAGGCGGCGGGCACCGGCCCGGCTCGCGCTCTCCCCCGCCTCGCGCCCGTTGAGGTGCAGGTCGGGGATGTCCTCCTTGCCGTGCGTGAAGGCGGCCTCGCACAGGAACAGGTCGGTGTCCCGGGCGAGTTCGTCCAGCACGGGGGTGACGCCGGTGTCGCCCGAGTACGTCAGCGACCGGCCGCCGTGCTCCACGCGGACGGCGTAGGCCTCGACGGGGTGGGCGACGCGCTCGGTGTGCACGGTGAAGGGGCCGACCTCGAATGTGGACGGCTTGACCGTGTGGAAGTCGAAGACCTCGCTCATGGACGAGGCGGAGGGGGTGTCGGCGTAGGCGGTGGTGAGCCGGTGCTCGGTGCCCTCGGGTCCGTAGACGGGGAGGGGCTCGCAGCGGCCGCCGTCGTGCCGGTAGTAGCGCGCCACGAAGTAGGCGCACATGTCGATGCAGTGGTCGGCGTGCAGGTGGCTGAGGAAGATCGCGTCGAGGTCGTAGAGACCGCAGTGGCGCTGCAGCTCGCCCAGGGCGCCGTTGCCCATGTCGAGGAGCAGCCGGAAGCCGTCGGCCTCGACGAGGTAGCTCGAGCAGGCCGATTCCGCGGACGGGAACGACCCCGAGCAGCCGACGACGGTGAGCTTCATGAAGCAGAAACCTCCGCTGCGGGTATGGGGAGACGGGGGTCGTGCGGTCCGTCGAGCGTAAGGCGCAAAACCTTGGGTCGCTCCTCCGCCAGGGGCCGTTGTGGGCGAACTCACCTGTGGTGTCACCGGTTCGGCTGGAAGTGGGGCGCCCGGGACCACTGAGGGGCGCGCGGTGCGGGCGCGCGCCGGTAACGTCTGCGGTATGGACACGTCCTGGTGGCTCGCCCTCGCCGCGGTGGTGCTTCTCGCGCTCGTGGCCACGGTCGTCGACGGCTGGGGCCCGGGGCGGCGGCGGCCCGCCGGCAGCCGGCGCCCGCCGGGACGCCCCCGGGGCCCGCGCGACCGGGCCGTGCGGCCGCGGCCGGCGGAGATCTGGTGGGCGAACGTGCCCTTCGAGGACGTCCGGGGCGCGAAGGACCGGCCCTGTCTGGTGATCGCGGTGCGCGGGCGGCAGGTGCTGGTCGCGAAGATCACCAGCAGGCACCGGGAGGGGCGCCCCGGGGTGATCCCGCTGCCGCCCGGCTCGGTCGGGGACGGACAGGGGCGGGCGAGCTACCTGGAGACGGACGAGCTGCGCCGGGTCCCGGTGGGGGACTTCCGGCGCCGGGTGGGCGAGGTGGACCCGGCCCTGTGGGACCAGGTGCGGCACCTCGCCCGGTGAGACGTCAGGCCCAGAGCTGGCCGTGGAGGGTCTCGATGGCCTCTTCGGTGGTGGCGGCGGTGTAGACGCCGGTGGAGAGGTACTTCCAGCCGCCGTCGGCGACGACGAACACGATGTCCGCGCTCTCCCCCGCCTTGACCGCCTTCCTGCCGACGCCGATGGCGGCGTGCAGGGCGGCGCCGGTGGAGACGCCCGCGAAGATGCCCTCCTGCTGGAGGAGTTCGCGGGTGCGGGTGACCGCGTCGGCCGAGCCCACCGAGAAGCGGGTGGTGAGCACGGAGGCGTCGTACAGCTCGGGCACGAAGCCCTCGTCGAGGTTGCGCAGGCCGTAGACCAGGTCGTCGTAGCGCGGTTCGGCGGCGACGATCCTGACGTCGGGCTTGTGCTCGCGCAGGTAGCGGCCGACGCCCATGAGGGTGCCGGTGGTGCCGAGGCCGGCCACGAAGTGGGTGATCGAGGGCAGGTCGGCGAGGATCTCGGGGCCGGTGCCGGCGTAGTGGGCGCCGGCGTTGTCCGGGTTGCCGTACTGGTAGAGCATCACCCAGTCGGGGTGCTCGGCGGAGAGTTCCTTGGCGACCCGCACGGCGGTGTTGGAGCCGCCCGCGGCCGGGGAGGAGATGATCTCCGCGCCCCACATGGCGAGGAGGTCCCGGCGCTCCTGCGAGGTGTTCTCGGGCATCACGCAGACGATGCGGTAGCCCTTGAGCTTGGCGGCCATGGCCAGCGAGATGCCGGTGTTGCCGGACGTGGGCTCGAGGATGGTGCACCCGGGGGTGAGACGGCCGTCCTTCTCCGCCTGCTCGATCATGTGCAGGGCGGGGCGGTCCTTGATCGAGCCGGTCGGGTTGCGGTCCTCCAGCTTGGCCCAGATGCGGACGTCGTCGGACGGCGAGAGCCGCGGCAGGCGCACCAGGGGGGTGTTGCCCACCGCGGCCAGCGGGGAGTCGTACCGCATCCCGATCAGGCCATACCGCCGGCGACGGCCGGCAGGATCGTGATGCTGTCGCCGTCGGCGAGCTTGGTGTTGATGCCGTCGAGGAAGCGGACGTCCTCGTCGTTCAGGTAGACGTTGACGAAGCGGCGCAGCTGGTCGCCGTTCGCCTTGTCGATGAGTCGGTCCTGAATGCCCGTGTGCCGGGTCTCGAGGTCGGCGAAGAGCTCGGTGAGGGTGTCCCCGTTGCCCTCCACCGCCTTCTGGCCGTCGGTGTACTGGCGGAGGATGGTCGGGATGCGGACCTCGATGGCCATGGCTGAGGGCTCCTGTCGGAAGGTGTCGTGGGTTCGGTGGGGCGCGCTGCGGCACGCGGCGGCCCGCCGCGGCTCACGGCCGGACGGCGGCAGCGGACGATCAACAGATGGCGCTGTTCAGCCTGCACAGGTCGACGTGCAGCCGCGCCACGAGCAGCGTGCCCGGCGGCTTTTCGCTCACGTCGAGATGAACCATGAACTCATCGTATCGATTCCCGGTCCGGCCCCCGGAGTGTGATCTCACCCTTCGGACGTTTTTCATCCGCGATACGAGATCAGTACGCCTCCACCACCTTGACCTCCTCCTCCGTGACCTCCCCTTCCAGGATCCGGAACGAGCGGAACTGGAAGTCGCCCGCGCCGTCGGTGTCCGCGGTGGAGACGAGGACGTAGTGGGCGCCGGGTTCGTTGGCGTAGGTGATGTCGGTGCGGGAGGGGTACGCCTCGGTGGCCGTGTGGGAGTGGTAGATGATCACCGGCTCCTCGTCGCGGTCGTCCATCTCCCGGTAGAGCTTGAGCAGATCCTGCGAGTCGAACTCGTAGAAGGTGGGCGAGCGGGCGGCGTTGAGCATGGGGATGAACCGCTCCGCGCGGCCGGCGCCCACGGGACCGGCCACCACGCCGCACGCCTCGTCGGGGTGGTCCTCGCGCGCGTGGGCGACGATCTGGTCGTACAGGGCCTGGGTGATGGTCAGCATGCGGCCAGCATAAGCAGAAGGGCCGATCCGTACCGGTGGGTGGTACGGATCGGCCCATATGCCGGACATTCGGGGAGGAGAGGTCAGCCGACCTTCTCGAACTCCGGCTCGCCGCGGCGGTCGGTGATCTGCGGGTTGCGGGCCTTGAGCACGAACCAGCCGATGCCCAGGGCGGCGGCCCAGCCCGCCATCACGTACAGGCAGATCCGCGAGTCGGCGTCGTAGGCGATCAGGCCGGTGACGAAGAGCAGGAAGGCGATGGCGACGTAGGAGAAGACCGAGCCGCCCGGTGCCGGGAAGGAGGAGGCGGGCAGCCGCCCCGCGACCACGTGGCGGCGGTAGAGGACGTGGCTGACCAGGATCATCAGCCAGGTCCAGATGCCGGCGGCGGTGGCGACGGAGGTGACGTAGCCGAAGGCCTTCTCCGGGACGATGTAGTTCAGCACCACGCCGATGCCCATGAAGAAGACGGAGACCGTGATGCCGAACGCCGGGGTCTTGGTCGACGACAGCCGGCTGAAGACCCTGGGCGCCTCGCCGTTGTCCGCGAGGGTGCGCAGCATCCGGCCCGTGGAGTACATGCCGGAGTTGCAGGAGGACAGGGCGGCGGTGAGCACGACGAAGTTGACGATGCCGGCGCCGGCCGGGATGCCGATGACCGCGAACGCCTTGACGAAGGGGCTGACACCCTCGGCGAACTCGGTCCACTTGACCACGGCCAGGATGACGGTGAGGGCGCCGACGTAGAACAGCGCGATGCGCCACGGCAGGGTGTTGATCGCCTTGGGGAGGGTCTTCTCGGGGTTCTCCGACTCACCGGCGGTGACGCCGACCAGCTCGACGGCGAGGTAGGCGAACATGACGCCCTGGAGGGTCATCAGGGACGAGCCGATGCCCTTGGGGAAGAAGCCGTCGAACTCCCACAGGTTGGAGACGGCGGCGGTGTCGCCGGCCTGGCTGAAGCCGAGGGTGAGCACGCCGACGCCGATCACGATCATGCCGATGATCGCGGTGACCTTCACCATCGAGAACCAGAACTCGATCTCGCCGAAGAGCTTCACCGAGATCAGGTTGGCCGCGAACAGCACGACCAGGAAGACCAGGGCGGAGACCCACTGCGGGATGTCCGGGAACCAGTAGTGGATGTAGATGGCGGCGGCGGTGAGTTCCGCCATGCCGGTGACCACCCACATCAGCCAGTACGTCCAGCCGGTGAAGTAGCCGAAGAAGGGGCCGAGGAACTCGCGCGAGTACTCGGCGAAGGAGCCCGAGACGGGTCGGTAGAGCAGGAGCTCGCCGAGCGCCCGCATGATGAAGAAGATGACCACGCCCGCGAGGGCGTACATGAGGATGATGCTGGGGCCGGCCTTGGCGATGTTGGCCCCGGCTCCCAGGAAGAGGCCGACGCCGATGGCGCCGCCGATGGCGATCATCTGGACCTGACGGCTGCCGAGCCCGCGCTCGTATCCCTCTTCGGGGGCCTTCTCCGTGTCGACCTGCGCAGAGGTCATGTGTGGTGCGCCTTTCTCCATGCCGACCCGGGCCTGTCGTCGGCCGCGGATCGGGTCTCGATCCCCCCGGATGATGGAGCTGAGCGGGCCTCGCGTACCGCTCGTGCCTGGCCGGCGGTCCGCCGGCTCGGTGGCGCACCCGGCCGAACATTCGGGTGGTGTTCGCCGGGCGGTCGTGAAGATTTACCACGGCCGCAGCACTGATCACAGGGGGCGCCTGTGACGTGTCCCACAGGCAGAAGCGGACAAAAGAACGCCGGAGGGTGCAAAGAAGGGCGCGGGTTTGACGCGATCGTTATCCGGATTTGAGGCTCCGCTGAGCGGACAGATGAGCCTCACCGAACGGGACGGATCAGGGCATAAGGGTCGCGACGAGCGTCTCCTGGAGCCCGCCGAGCCACAGGTACGCCATGACCATCGGCTTGCGCGGGTCCTCGTCGGGGAGCCGGAAGAGGAGGTCGGAGTCGTCCTCGTCGGCGATCTCCAGCCGGGAGCCGATCGCCAGGCGCAGGTCGTTCAGGGCGCCCAGCCACTGCCGGGACTCGTCCGGCGACAGCTTCAGCACCGCGCCGTCCTCGCCCGCCGACTCGGACGCCAGGGCGTCCAGGGCGCGGATCACCGCCAGCGCGTTCTCACGCTTGCCGGCGCGCAGGTCGTTCTCGGTGTAGCGGCGGAACTCGGCGGAGTGCGCGCGCTGCTCCTCGGCCTCCCGGGCCTGCGGCGTCTCCTCGGGGTCCCCGTAGGCGTCCGGGAACAGGCGGCGCAGCACCGGGTCGGAGGGCGGCTCGCTGGGGCCCTCGGCGAAGAGCTCCGCGAGCGGGTCGTCGGAGGCGTTCTCGGCCGGGCCGGGGCCGATCAGCTCCAGGAGCTGGACCGCCAGCGAACGGATGATGGAGATCTCGACGTCGTCGAGGGCGACGGCCGCGCCGCCGCCGGGGAGCGGTTCGAACTGTCCGGGCATGGAGGTGATTCAGCTGCTTCCGTCCTGCGGGCGGGCGTCGGTCATTTCCGGTCCTGCTGGAGAGTGGCCCACAGGCCGTAGCCGTGCATGGCCTGCACGTCCCGTTCCATCTCCTCGCGGCTGCCGCTGGAGACGACCGCCCGGCCCTTGTGGTGGACGTCGAGCATGAGCTTGGTGGCCTTGTCCTTCGAATAGCCGAAGTACGCCTGGAAGACGTAGGTCACGTAGCTCATGAGGTTGACGGGGTCGTTGTGCACGATCGTCACCCAGGGCACGTCGGGCTCGGGTACGGCGAAGACCTCCTCCGCCGGCTCGGTCTTCTCGATCTCCATGGGTGCGGCTGCCGTCACAGAGCCCATGCTGCCACCACAGGGGGGCACCCGCACAAACGGGCCCGCGGGCCGCGCCGCACGACCTTAAATCGTCAGACTGACGAAATGGGGGTAGCATCTGTCGTCGTGCTCAAACACGCCCGGGGACCTTCCCCGGAGCCCCGGCCTGCCCGGGGACGCCCGGAAAGTCACAGCTAGGAGAGTTCGGTGGACGTAGCGGACCTTGGGCTGCCGGTGGACGTGCCCTCCACGGCGCTCTTCACGGACCAGTACGAGCTGACCATGCTCCGGGCCGCCCTGGAGGCGGGCACGGCGGGGCGGCGGAGCGTGTTCGAGGTCTTCACCAGGCGACTGCCGAACGGGCGCCGCTACGGCGTCGTGGCGGGCACCGGCCGGGTGCTGGACGCGGTGGAGAACTTCCGCTTCGACGCCGGTGTCCTGCGCTTCCTGCGCGAGAAGGACATCGTCGACGACGCGACCCTGGACTGGCTCGCCGACTACCGCTTCAGCGGCGACATCTGGGGCTACCCGGAGGGCGAGGTGTACTTCCCCGGCTCGCCGATCATGCGGGTCGAGGGCACCTTCGGCGAGTGCGTGCTGCTGGAGACGGTGCTCCTGTCCATCCTCAACCACGACTCGGCCATCGCCGCCGCCGCCTCCCGCATGGCCTCGGCCGCCGGTGACCGGCCGCTGATCGAGATGGGCGCCCGCCGCACCCACGAGCTGGCCGCGGTGGCCGCCGCCCGCTCCGCCTACGTCGGCGGTTTCGCGACCACCTCCGACCTGGCCGCCGGCTTCCGCTACAACATCCCCACCGTCGGCACCTCCGCCCACGCCTTCACCCTGCTGCACGACACCGAGCGCGACGCCTTCCGGGCCCAGGTGGACGCCCTCGGCGGCGACACCACGCTGCTCGTGGACACCTACGACGTCGCCGAGGCCGTCCGCACGGCCGTGGAGGTGGCCGGGCCCGGACTGGGCGCCGTGCGCATCGACTCCGGCGACCTGCTGCTGGTCGCGCACCGGGTGCGGCAGCAGCTCGACGAGCTGGGCGCCACCGGGACGAAGATCGTCGTCACCTCCGACCTGGACGAGTACGCCATCGCCTCGCTGGCGGCGGCGCCCGTGGACGCCTACGGCGTCGGCACCCAGCTCGTGACCGGGTCCGGGCACCCCACGGCCTCCATGGTCTACAAGCTCGTCGCCCGTGCGGAGTCCGGCGACGCCGGGGCGCCGCTGGTGCCGGTGGCCAAGAAGTCCAGCGGCGGCAAGACCTCGATCGGCGGCCGCAAGTGGGCCGCCCGGCGCCTGGACTCCGCCGGCCACGCCGAGGCCGAGGTCGTCGGCACCGGTCCGGTCCCCGCCGGCCTGGCCGACCGGCAGCTGCTGGTCCAGCTCGTCAAGGGCGGCGAGGTCGTCGCCCGCGAGCCGCTGGACGTCGCCCGGGACCGGCACGCCGCCGCGCGCGCCAACCTGCCGCTGTCCGCCACCCAGCTCTCCCGGGGGGAACCGGTCATTCCGACGGAGTACGTCCACGAGGGCTCGGGTAGCTAATGCTGGTGCGACGCGACAAGGCCCGCACCACCCGTCCGACCACGTCCCCCCTGCCCCCGCCGACCCCGTAGTCGACCCAGTCGAAGGACACCGCCCATGCGCCGCGCCCTGATCGTCGTAGACGTGCAGAACGACTTCTGCGAGGGAGGCAGCCTCGCGGTGACCGGCGGTGCCGACGTGGCCGCCGCCATCACCGAGCTGATCGGGCAGGCGCCCGCCGGCTACCGCCACGTCGTGGCCACCCGGGACCACCACATAGCGCCCGGCGGCCACTTCGCCGACAACCCCGACTACGTCCACTCCTGGCCGGCGCACTGCGTCGCCGGCACCGAGGGCGTGGGCTTCCACCCGAACTTCGCCCCCGCCGTCGCGTCCGGCGCCATCGACGCCGTCTTCGACAAGGGGGCGTACTCGGCGGCCTACAGCGGCTTCGAGGGCACCGACGAGAACGGCACGTCGCTCGCCGACTGGCTGCGCGACCGGCAGATCGACGAGGTCGACGTCGTCGGCATCGCCACGGACCACTGCGTCCGGGCCACCGCCCTGGACGCCGCCCGGGAGGGCTTCCGCACGCAGGTGCTGCTCGACCTGACCGCCGGAGTCGCCCCGCGGACGACCGAGCGGGCGCTGGAGGAGCTGCGGGCGGCGGGCGTGGAGCTGTCGGGGAAGCCGGTCGTCCAGTAGGCCGGCCGTCCTAGGTCTGTGCCGCCGGGCGGCCGAGCAGGGCCCGGATCGGGTGCCACAGCTCCTGGACGAGGGCCCCGCCGACGGGGGCCGTGCGCCATATGAGGCCGTCGGGGTGGTGCAGGACCGCCGTGATCTCGTCCGGGGTGGGCGGTGCCGCGTTGCCCCGCAGGTAGACCGCGCGCAGACCCAGGTTGCGCAGCCTGGTCAGGGCGCGCGCCCGGTTGCGGGCGTGGACGAGGACGCGGACGTTGCCCTCGGCGGCGGGGCTGGGCAGGTTCAGCGCCACCACCACGGTGCCGTTCGGCAGCTTGCAGAAGCCTCCTGCGGCCATGCGGTCATACCCCCGTGTCGGTCGGTGCGGGTTCCGGTGTCAATAAGCGAGCCACAGGACGCACCTAAACACGGATCGGCGGCGACCCGCCAGGGGGTCGCCGCCGATCACGCGCTGACCTGCGCAGATACTACTTACCTACCTGCGGAGCCCACCTCGAGCTCGATCGTCGAGCCGTCCTTGGCCTCCTTGAGGATCTTGACCTGGGTGTTGGTGTCAGTGATCTTGACACCGCCGGTCGGGTTCGCCGGGTCGTAGTAGGTGTTCTTGCGGTCGTTGAAGACCGAGACGCCCTTCGAGCCCGGGAAGTACTTCGCCACGTCCGCCTTGTGCAGCGTGATGGCGTCCGTGCGGTACAGGCTGAACGGCGAGTCGTACGCCTGGATGCGGTTGCGCATCAGGGTGCCGTCCTTCCACTTCATCGCGGTCGGGTGCGAGTCGATGGGCAGGACCAGGCCGGTACCGGGGTGCTGGCTGGTGTTGTTGTCCGCCTGGGAGGTGTCCCACTTCCAGATCAGCAGGCCGTTCTGGTACGGGTAGTGCTCCACCCAGTCCGGACGCTCCGTGAAGCCGAAGTTGTACGGACCGGTCTGCAGCGTCTTGTCGTACGACACGTACTGCCGGTTCTCGGCGATGTAGTACTGCGCGTAGTCCTTGGTGAAGGACGCGCCCTGCCGGGTGAAGCCGTTGGCGGTCCACGCGGCGTCCGCGGTCTCGACGTCGTCCGCGAAGACGACGGCGCCGTCGGCCGTCAGCGTGATCTGGTCGGCGGCGAAGCCCTTCATGGCCAGACCACCGTCGGTCTGGTAGCGGAAGCGCAGGTCGAACTTCTTGCCGGCGTAGGCGTCCAGCGGGTAGACGAGCTTGCCGTAGGCGTCGACGGAGGCGCTCAGCGCGGGCTTGTCGCTGCCGTCGCGCTCGATCGGCCGGCCGTCGAACGTGCCGTCGAGGGCCGTCCAGTTGGCGCCGCCGTCGGTGGACACCTCGGCGTAGAGGTAGTCGTAGTTGGCCTCGATGTCGTACCAGGCGTCGAGGGACAGGGCGGCCGACGTCTTGCCGGTCAGGTCGACGCTGCGGGTCAGCGTGTTCTTGAGGTCGTCACCGCTGCCGCTCCACCACTGGGTCTGGCCCTGGGCGGGGGGAACGATCTCGGTGGTGACCGCCTTCTTCGGCAGCTCGACGACCAGGCCCTGCTTGTGCTTGGTGTTGTACTCGGCCAGGCCCAGCTTGTGCCAGGAGTTGACGCCCGCCTTGGCGGTGTCGTAGTTCAGCCAGCCCAGCTGGAGCTTGTCCCAGGCGTTCATGTCGCCGGGCAGGTCGCCGATCTCGTTGCGGCCGGTGCCGAGCCACGAGCCGGACGACATCAGCGTCCAGAAGCCGGTGGAGTTGTCGCCGCCGGCGGTGTCGTAGAGGTCCGGCAGACCGAGGTCGTGGCCGTACTCGTGGGCGTAGACGCCGAGTCCGCCGTTCTCCGGCTGGATGGTGTAGTCGCCGACCCAGATGCCGGTGCTGCCGATCTGGGCGCCGCCGAGCCGGTTCTGCGCCGGGCCGGTCGCGCCGGCGTCGGTGCCGAAGGCGTACCAGCGGTGGGCCCAGATCGCGTCGGTGCCCTGGACGCCGCCGCCCGCGGACTCGTCCTCGCCGGCGTGCACGATCTGGAAGTGGTCGATGTAGCCGTCGGGCTCGTTGAAGTCGCCGTCGCCGTCGAAGTCGTAACGGTCCCACTGGTCGAAGCGGGCGACGTCGGCCTGGATCTGGGCGTCGGTGCGGCCGGCCGCCTTCTGCTGGGCGACCCAGGCGTTCAGACCGTCGCTGACGACGTTCCACACGCTCGGGCAGTTGGTGTCGCCGCAGGCGTTGTTGCCGTACCGGGCCTCGTTGTACGGGACCTTGACCCAGTCGGACACCTCGCCGTCGACCGAGTAGCGGCCCGAGGACTGCTTCTCGTAGTACGTCTTGACGGAGTTGACGCCGCTGCCGGAACCGAAGTACAGGTCCTGGTAGTGCTGCTGGTCGTAGTCCTCCTGCCAGGCCGTGGAGTTGTCCTTCTTGCGGTTCGGCTTGGCTATCTGGTTGTGCAGCGGGCCGGCGTCGCCGCCGTAGCGGCTGTCGACCTTGTCGCCGAACTCGACCAGGATGGTGAAGATCTTGTCGGTCTTCTCCCGGCCCAGTTCGACGTACTTGGCGTCGCCCTTCTTGCTCTTGAGCTGGACGACGTTGGAGCCGTCCTTCTTCTTGACCGAGGCCTTGCCCGCGATGACCTGGTTCAGCGCCTCCTGACGCTGCGCCTCCTGGGTCTTGCTGAGCGGGCCGTCGAGGTCGTGCGAGTCCACGCCCGTGGCCGGGTGCGGGTCGTTGCCCTCCGAGGCCGCCGGGCGGACGGGTACGTCCGCGTAGGCCACGGTGGCGGTGGAGAGCGTGGCGCCCGCCGCGGCGAGCGCGACGGCGGTGGCCGCCGTTCTGAACGTCCAGGATCTACTGGTCACTTGAGTTCCTCCCCCGCGTCCACGCGCGCGGATCGGGGGACCAGGGCATGGCAAAGTCCGCGCACACGTGCTCAACGCGTGTATTCAAGTGACGACATTTGACTAGAGGTTCGCGGGAAAAGACAGACCTTGACTTGAGCAGAACAAGTGCACTATGCGGAGTCGCCGTTCGCTTTGCGGACACCGGCCACGGCCCGCGGGCGCGTGGGAGGGGTCCCGTGTCCGACACCATGAATCCGTGCGCCCCCCGTGCATCTGCCCTGTCGGTTAGGTCACGCTTACTATTTGTTCCACTCGGGCACACAGCCCGTTAGAGTCGTCTGGCGGAACGCCCGGAGGTCGGCGGAAAACCAGGCTGACAGCCGGTTCTACCCACAGATTGCCTTCCGAGGACACGATGGCCATGCCCCGTCCGACCGCCGCCCAGTTCGCCTACGGTTCGTGCACCGTGATCGTCTCGACGCTCGCCATGCTGCTGCTGTCACGGACGAGTTCGGGTCCGGGAGTCGCCGTCGTCGCCGTCGCCGCCCTCGCCCTCGGGTTGCTGGTCGCCATGACGGTCCCGCAGCCGAGGACACGCACGGTGGCCGCCGTACGGCCCGCCGCGACCGGCGAACCGGCGCGGACCGCCTCCAGGATCCACGCGACGGCCGGCGAGTCGCGGGGCCGGGCCGCCTGACCACGGGCCCGGCGTCCCTCAACGGGCGCTGACCACCACGGTCTTGGCCGCCTTGTCGTGCAGGCCCTGTTTGTAGGGCTTGTCGAAGAAGCTCCAGCCGCCCGCGATGATCGTCCACACACAGGCGCAGCAGAACGCGAACGGGATCCACAGCACGAGCGCGCGGATCAGCGAGGTCTGCACGGAGGGCGTGGCGCCGTTGTCCAGGTTCGCCACCCGCATCCCGAGCCACCTCTTGCCGAGCGTCTGGCCGGTGCGGGAGATCCAGTAGGTGTCGTAGGCGACGTAGAGCACGGCCGCGATCAGGGACTGCCCGAAGGACTTGCCGACCGAGGCGTCGTCGCCGTTGACCTGGTACTCCTGGACGTTGAAGGCCCAGCTCAGCAGCCAGACCACGATGCCCACGAGGATCATGTCGATGATGCGGGCGAGCGTGCGCCGGCCGCTGTCCGCGAGCGGCGGCATGCCGGCCAGCGGGTCGGAGGGGTAGGAACCGCCGCCGTACGGGTCACCGCCGTAGGGACCGCCGCCGCCGTAGGGTCCGCCGCCGCCGGGAGGCGGGGGTTCGCCGCCGCCGGGAGGCGGAGGCTCGCCGCCCCCGTACGGCGGCGGGTTGTCGTACGGCGAGCCGGCGCCGCCCGGACCCTGGCCCGGTCCGTGGGGCGGGGGAGGCTTCCTGAACGGGTCGTCCTCGGGCGGCTGCCCGCCGGGGCCGTGGGGCGGTTCGCTGCTCATGTCCCGAGTGGACCTCGGACCCTTTTACGGCGCATCCGCCGAGGGGCCGTCCGGTGGACGGGGGTGCGACGTTCGGTGGACGGGGTGCGCCGTTCGGGGAGGGGTGCGGGTTTCGTCGGCGGTGCGGGTGGTGTGTGGCTGGTCGCGCAGTTCCCCGCCCCTTCAAGGCACGTCCACTGAACGGCCCCTGAAAGGGGCGCGGGGAACTGCGCGAGCAACCACAACGCACCCGCACCCGACCGCGGGACGGGAGCCCCACGGCCTCCGCCCGACGAGCTAGCCCGCGACGAACGTGCCGGCCGCCTTGTCGTGCCAGCACTGGTGCCACGGACGGTCGAAGAGGCACCACGCGACGCCCACCACTCCGACCACCAGGAGGCCGGGGACCCCGTAGACCAGCCAGCGGCGCAGCGCGGCCCCGAAGGACGGGGGCTCGTGGGCCTCGATGTCCCGCACCTCGAGGCCCAGCAGCTTCTTGCCCAGGGTGCGGCCCCACTTGGCGGTGGGCAGCGCCTCGTAGACGACGCCGAAGAGCAGCAGGACGGCCAGCACGATGCCCAGGTACGTGGCCGTCGTGCCGTCGAGCAGCCACACGGTGACGGTCTCGCCGGAGAGCTTCGCCGCGTCGATCTTGTCGTTGACGTGGTCCAGCGCCTTGGTGCCGAGGGGTACGGCGGCCACGGCGGTCACGCCCGCCAGGAGAACGGTGTCGATCAGCCGGGCGGCCAGCCGCTTGCCGAGCCCGGCGGGGCGGGCCGAGGCCTGGCGCCGGGCGGCGGCCTGGAACACGTCGTCGACCGGCGGCTTCCAGGGCGCGACGGGCCCCTCGTCCCCGCCGGCCCCGGCGAGCCGGTGCACCTGCTGCGCCCAGGAGGACTGCCCGCCCCCGGGGCCGACGGCGACCGGGGGCGAGGCGGCGTACTGAGGCTGGGCGGGCTGCTGGGCGGGCTGGGGCGCGGCGGTCTGCCGGGGGACGCCGGGCCCGGCCGGACCTCCGGCCCGCTGCGGTCCGGAGGGGGCCGCCGGGACGGCTGTGGGGGCCGGCTGCGGGCCCGCCGTGCCCTGGACGGCGGCCCGGGCGGCGGCGGCCCTTCCGGCGGCGAAGCCGGGACCGCCCGTGGCGGGTGAGGCGCCGGGGGCGTCCGGGGTGCCGGGCACCGCCGGGCGCGGGGTGACCGCGCGGAAGGTGATGGTGCCCTCGTCGCCCCCCGGGGCGTCGGCAGCCGGTGCGGCCTGCGGCCCGGCCACCGGACGGCGGAAGACGAAGGTGCTGCCCGCGTCGGCGGATACGGACGGGGCGTCGGCACCGCCGTCGGCGGAGCCGACGGCGGCGGTCCGCCGGGCGTCCGGGACGCCGTACGCCGGTCCGGCCTGTGCCCCGGGCGCCGGACCGGTGGACGTCGACCCGGCGGGCGTCGATGCGGCAGGCGTCGTCGCGGCGGGCCCGGCGGGTGCGTGACCGGAGCCGTCGCCGGCGGGCCCCGTGGCCGCGTCACCGCCGGTGCGCGCGTGCGGCACCCTCGGGTCGGCTCCCTGCGCGTGGGGCCACGCGACGCGCCCGTCTCCCGGCCCCGCCGCGGGGTCGGCGCCCCAGGCCGAGGCGGGCTCCGGACGGCTGCCGTGCTGCGACGCGGCGGCGGGCGGCTCCTCGACCGGGTCCTCGTCGAAGAAGTGCGGCCCGGTCTCCTCCACGGAGGCCGCCGCGGGCGCCGCGGACCGCACGCCGGGCGGCGGCGCGAGCGGCTCGCCGTCCTTGGGCGCCGGCCGGCTGGTGCCGGCCACCCAGGAGGCACCGTTCCAGTACCGGACGTATCCAGGAATGGACGGGTCCGGGTAATACCCTTCGCGGGGCCTGTCGTCGCCGGGGGCCGGGGTTGGGGCGCTCATGTCCGTCGTCCCGTATCTGCTCGGGGGTTGATTTGGGGGCCTCCACATCTATCAGACGGGCGCAACCCGCACGCCCGGTCCCGCCGTACCGGCCCCTTTCCGGGCAATCCCGTGCACGGACCTTCACACGGAGGAGGTCAGAAGAGCTTGCCCGGGTTGAGGATGCCGAGCGGGTCGAAGACCTGCTTGACGGCCCGCTGCATCTCCAGTCCCACCGGGCCGATCTCGCGGGCCAGCCACTCCTTCTTCAGGACGCCCACGCCGTGCTCGCCGGTGATGGTGCCGCCGAGCTCCAGGCCGAGGGCCATGATCTCGTCGAAGGACTCGCGGGCGCGCCGGGACTCGTCGGGGTCCTGCGCGTCGAAGCAGACCGTGGGGTGGGTGTTGCCGTCGCCCGCGTGGGCGCAGACCCCGATGGTCAGGCCGTACTTGGCGGCGACGCGCTCGATGCCCTCCAGCATGTCGCCGAGCCGGGAGCGCGGCACGCACACGTCGTCGATCATGGTCGTGCCCTTCACCGCCTCCAGGGCCGTGAGGGACAGGCGCCGGGCCTGGAGGAGGAGTTCGGACTCGGCCGCGTCGTCGGCGGGGACCACCTGGGTGGCACCGGCGGCCTCGCACAGCGCGCCGACGGCGGCGAGGTCGGCGGCCGGGTCGGCGGTGTCGAAGGCGGCGAGCAGGAGCGCCTCGGTCGTCTCCGGCAGACCCATGTGGGCGAGATCGTTGACCGCCTTGACGGTCGTACGGTCCATCAGTTCGAGGAGGGACGGGACGTGCCCACCCTCCATGATCCGGCAGATCGCGTCGCAGGCGGCGGACGCGGAGGCGAACTCGGCGGCCAGCACCAGCTGCTCGGGCGGTTTGGGCCGCAGCGCGAGGACGGCCCGTACGACGATGCCGAGGGAGCCCTCGGAGCCGACGAACAGGCGGGTGAGGTCGTACCCGGCGACGCCCTTGGCCGTGCGGCGGCCGGTGGACATCAGGCGGCCGTCGGCGAGGACGACGTCCAGGCCGAGGACGTACTCGGCGGTCACCCCGTACTTCACGCAGCACAGGCCGCCGGAGGCGGTGCCGATGTTGCCGCCGATCGTGCACGTCTCCCAGCTGGAGGGGTCGGGCGGGTAGTACAGCCCGTGCTCTCCGACCGCGCGGGACAGCGCCGCGTTGACGACGCCCGGTTCGACGACGGCGACGCGGTCGACGGGGTTGATCTCCAGGATGGCGTCCATCCTGGTCAGCGAGAGGACCACGCAGCCGTCGGTGGCGTTGGCCCCGCCGGACAGGCCGGTGCGGGCGCCCTGGGGGACGACGGGGACGCGCAGCTCGGTGGCGGTGCGCATGACGTGCTGGACGTGCTCCACGGTGCGCGGCAGGACGACCACGGCGGGGGCGCCGGCCGGGCAGAAGCTCGCCATGTCGTTGGCGTACGAGGCGGTGACGTCGGGGTCGGTGAGGACGGCCTCGGCGGGCAGCCCGGCGAGCAGCCGGTCGACGAGGGTGCCGGAGACCGCCGTGGCTGCGTCGTCTGCGTCGCGAGGCGCTTCGATACGGCTCATGATCACAGCGTGGCACCCGGGGCCATCGGTGTGAACCCCGTCGACGGCACCCTTCGCCTGCCCGGGTGTGCTCGTCGTACTGACGCACAGTGAGCGCCATGGACATCCAGACGTCGAGCGCCCGGCCGGGCCCGCGGGGGCGGCGCGCGCACCGGGTGCTGATCGCCTCGGCCGCGGGCTGCGCGGTCCTCGGCGGGGCGCTGGTGCTGCTGCCGGACGGACGGGGCTCCGCTCCCCCGCCCGCGCCGGGCCCGGCGGCGCTGGCGCGGGGCGCGGTCACCGGTGGGACGCCGGCGTCGCCGGGGGACCTGGCGGCGCTGATCGGCGACCGGGAGAGGCATCTGCGGGCGCATCCGCTGGACGGGCCGTCGTGGGCGGTGCTGGGCGCGGCCTACGTGGAGCGGGGCCGGCGGACCGCGGACGCCGCGAACTGGCCGAAGGCCGAGGAGGCGCTGCGTACCTCGCTGCGGGTGGGGGCGCGCGGCAACGCGCAGACCCTGGAGTCGCTGGCGGCTCTCGCGGTGGAGCGGCGGGACTTCCCCGCGGCGAGGAAGTGGGGCGAGAGCGCGGTGGGGCTGGCGCCGAAGCGGTGGACGGCGCACGCGGTGCTGGTCGAGGCGTACACCGGGCTCGGCGACCACGAGGCCGTGGGGCGGGCCCTGGACCGGATGCGGAAGCTGCGCCCGGGCCTGCCCGCCGTGCGGGCGCGGGCCGCCGCCGTCTACCGGGACCGGGGCTGGCGGGAGGACGCGGCGGCGCAGGTCTCCGACGCGGCGGCTGCGGCCACGGCGCCGGCCGAGCGGGCGGCGTACCTGGAGCAGGCGGGCCGGCTGGCGTTCGAGCGCGGGGACCGCGAGGAGGCGCTGCGGTACTTCCGGGCGGCGCTGCGCACCGACCCCGGTGAGCGGGCCGCGCGGGCCGGCGAGGGCGGGGCGCTGGCGGCGCTGGGGCGGACGACGGAGGCGCTGGCCGCCTACCGGACGGCGCTGGCCGAGCGGCCGTGCCCGCGGTACGCGCTGGAGCTGGGCGAGCTGTACCAGTCGCTGGGGCTGACGCGGGCGGCGCGGGCGCAGTACGACCTGCTGCGGGAGCGGGTGCGGGACGCCGAGGAGGCCGGGGCGGACGAGGAGCTGGTGGTGGGCCGGTTCGAGGCGGACCACGGGGACCCGGAGGCGGCGGTGGAGGGGCTGCGGGCCGAGTGGCGGCGGCAGCCGGGGATCGCGGTGGCCGACGCGCTGGGCTGGGCGCTGTACCGGACCGGTGAGCACGACGAGGCGCTGCGGTTCGCGGAGATCGCGACGGACGGCGAGCAGGGCGGCGGCGTGCGCAGTGCCCCGCACATGTTCCACCGGGGGATGATCGAGCGGGCGCTGGAGCAGTACGGTCCCGCGCGGCGGCACCTTCAGGAGGCGCTGATGATCAATCCGTACTTCTCCCCGCTGGGCGCTCCCGAGGCGCGGCGGGCGCTGGCGGACCTGGGCGAGCCCTCCCTGGAGGACCCGCCCGGGTAGCCGCTCGCGGCCGTCAGAGGTTGCCGCGCTTCTCCTGCTCGCGCTCGATCGCCTCGAACAGGGCCTTGAAGTTGCCCTTGCCGAAGCCCATCGAGCCGTGCCGCTCGATCATCTCGAAGAAGACCGTCGGACGGTCCTGGACGGGCTTGGTGAAGATCTGCAGCAGGTAGCCGTCCTCGTCGCGGTCGACGAGGATCTTCAGTTCCCGGAGGATCTCGACGGGGACGCGGGTCTCGCCGGCCCACTCGCCGAGCGTGTCGTAGTACGAGTCGGGGGTGTCCAGGAACTCGACGCCGGCCGCCTTCATCGTGCGCACGGACTGCACGATGTCGTTGGTGTTCAGCGCGATGTGCTGGACGCCGGCGCCGCCGTAGAACTCCAGGTACTCGTCGATCTGGGACTTCTTCTTGGCGACGGCGGGCTCGTTGATCGGGAACTTGACCTTGAGCGTGCCGTCGGCGACGACCTTGGACATCAGCGCGCTGTACTCGGTGGCGATGTCGTCGCCCACGAACTCCTTCATGTTCGTGAAGCCCATGACCTTGTTGTAGAAGCCGACCCACTCGTTCATGCGGCCGAGTTCCACGTTGCCGACGCAGTGGTCGACGGCCTGGAAGGTGCGCTGCGCGGGCGGCTCGACCATCGGCGCGGCGGCGGCGTAGCCGGGCAGGTAGGGGCCGTCGTAGCCGGTGCGCTCGACCAGCGTGTGGCGGGTCTCGCCGTAGGTGGCGATGGCGGCGAGGACGACGGTGCCGTGCTCGTCCTTGACCTCGTACGGCTCCGCGATCGAGCGGGCGCCGTGCTCGACGGCGTAGGCGTGGGCGGCGCGGGCGTCCGGGACCTCGATGGCGAGGTCGACGACGCCGTCGCCGTGCTCGGCCACGTGCTGGGCGAGGAAGCTGCCCCACTCGGTGGAGGGCTTGATCACCGAGGTGAACACGAAGCGGGCGGAGCCGTTCTCCAGGACGTAGCTGGCGGTCTCGCGGCTGCCGTTCTCCGGTCCGGAGTAGGCGACCAGCCGCATGCCGAAGGCGGTGGAGTAGTAGTGCGCCGCCTGCTTGGCGTTGCCCACGGCGAAGACGACCGCGTCCATTCCCTTGACCGGGAAGGGGTCGGCCTGCCGGGCGGTGTCGGGAGTGTGGTGTGTGGTCTGCGTCATAGCGGCAGGGTCTCCCGCGTCCGCAAGGTGCGCAATAGTTTGCGTCTTCACTGGACATCCTGCCCAGTGGAACACCGGTCGTGGCGGGCGATCCGTACAGGATGACCAGCCGGGAGGGTCGCGGGGATGGGGATAGATCGTCTGGACGGGCGGATCATCGGGCTGCTGGCGCGGGAGCCCCGGATCGGGGTGCTGGAGATGTCCCGGCGGCTGGGGGTGGCACGCGGCACGGCGCAGGCGCGGCTGGACCGGCTTCAGTCGAACGGAGTCATCCGCGGATTCGGGCCCGAGGTGGACCCGGCGGCGCTCGGCTACCCGGTGACGGCCTTCGCGACGCTGGAGATCCGGCAGGGTCAAGGGGCCGATGTCCGGGCGCACTTGGCGAGCGTGCCGGAGGTACTGGAGCTGCACACCACGACCGGCACCGGGGACATGCTGTGCCGGCTGGTGGCCCGCTCGAACGCCGATCTCCAACGGGTGATCGACCGGGTTGTCGGTTTTGATGGCATCGTCCGGGCCGCCACGGCGATCGTGATGGAGAACCCGGTTCCGCTGCGGATCATCCCGCTGGTGGAGCAGGCGGCCGAGGACCGCGACCGACGACGTGAGTGAGACCGCCCGAACCCGGAGGTGAGCGGACGTGAACTTCTGGGAGTTCGTCAGCAGCCGCCACCAGCAACTGCTCACCGACGCCTACCAGCACGCCAGCGCCGTCTTCCAGTGCATGGTGGTGGCCACGCTGCTCGGGGTGCTGATCGGCGTCGCCACCTATCGCAGCGAGTGGGCGGGGAACCTGGCGACGCTCAGCACCGCCACCATCCTGACCATCCCGTCCCTGGCCATGATCGGCCTGCTGATCCCGCTCGTCGGGCTGGGCGTCCCGCCGACGGTGATCGCGCTGACCCTGTACGGGCTGCTGCCCATCGTGCGCAACGCGATCGTCGGACTGCGCGGGGTGGACCCGGCGCTGGTGGACGCGGCCCGGGGCATCGGGATGTCGCGGACGGCGCGGCTGCTGAGGGTGGAGCTGCCGCTGGCCTGGCCGCCGATCCTGACCGGCATCCGGGTCTCGACGCAGATGCTGATGGGCATCGCCGCGATCGCCGCCTACGCCTCCGGGCCCGGCCTCGGCAACGAGATCTTCCGCGGGATCGCGTCGCTGGGCAGCAAGAACGCGCTCAACCAGGTCCTCTCGGGCACGCTCGGCATCATCGTCCTGGCCCTGCTGTTCGACGCCGCCTACGTCCTGCTGGGGCGGCTGACCATCTCACGGGGGATCCGTGCCTGAGACGCCCGAGACGACCTCCGCCGAACCGACGGGCACCGCGGGTGCCACGGGCGCGACCATCGAGCTGGAGAACCTGACCAAGCGCTATCCCGGCAGCCCCCTGCCCGCCGTGGACAACGTCTCCATGCAGATCGGGGCGGGCGAGACGGTGATCTTCGTCGGCCCGTCGGGCTGCGGGAAGTCCACCACCCTGAAGATGATCAACCGGCTGATCGAGCCGAGCGGCGGACGCATCCGCATCGACGGCGAGGACGTCACCGACATCGACCCGGTGAAGCTGCGCCGGAAGGTCGGGTACGCGATCCAGTCCTCCGGGCTCTTCCCGCACATGACGGTCGCCGACAACATCGCGCTGGTGCCCCGCATGACCGGCTGGCCGAAGGCGCGGATCCGGTCCCGGGTGGAGGAGATGCTCGACCTGGTCGGCCTGGACCCCGGGGAGTTCCGCGACCGGTATCCCCGCGGGCTCTCCGGCGGCCAGCAGCAGCGGGTCGGCGTGGCCCGGGCGCTGGCGGCGGACCCGCCGGTCCTGCTGATGGACGAGCCGTTCGGCGCGGTCGACCCGATCACCCGGGACCACCTCCAGGACGAGCTGATCCGCCTCCAGCGCGAGCTGCACAAGACCATCGTCTTCGTCACGCACGACTTCGACGAGGCGATCAAGCTGGGCGACCGGATCGCCGTGCTGCGCGAGCAGTCCCACATCGCGCAGTTCGACACCCCCGAGGCGATCCTCACCAACCCGGCCGACGACTTCGTCTCCGGGTTCGTGGGCGCCGGAGCCGCGCTGAAGCGGCTGAACCTGACCCGGGTGCGGGACGTGGAGATCACCGACTACCCGACGGCGACCGTGGACGACCCGCTCCAGCACATCTTCGACCGGCTGCGGACCGGCGGCACCAACGAGATCCTGCTGCTGGACCGGCGCGGCCGCCCGTACAAGTGGCTGCGGCGCGGCGACCTGATGCTGGCCAGGACCTCGCTCGCGCGGGCCGGGACGCTGGTCAGCGACACGGTGACCCGGGACGCGACCCTGCGCGACGCCCTGGAGGCGGTGCTGACCGACAACGCCGGGCGGGTCGCGGTCACCGGGCGGCGGGGCGAGTACACGGGCGTCGTCGACATGGAGACGCTGATGACCTCCGTGCAGGAGCTGCTGGAGGCGGACCGGCTGGACGCGCTGGAGCACCGGCACGACCTGGAGGAGGCCCGGGCCGAGCGGACCCACTCCGAGCAGGAGGGCTTCGGAGGGGCGGCGAAGGCGTGACGTCACCGACGGGCCGCCGCGACGAGGACGGGCACGGCGGCGGCGAGGCGCCCACCGCCCCGGACGAGGCCGGCGGGGAGCAGGGGCCGCGCCCGCCGGGGCCCGCCCGGACCGCACGGCGGATCAGCTGGCAGAAGCTGACCGTCCTGCCCGCGGTGCTCGTGGTGGTGCTGCTGGTGACCTGGCTGTGGTTCCGGCAGGCCGAGCTGGACGCGCTCAGCGAGAACGCCCTCGCGGGCGGCGCCGTCACCAAGGCCCTGTGGCAGCACATCCAGCTCACCGTGATCTCGACGTTCTTCGTGCTGATCATCGCCATCCCTCTGGGGATCCTCCTGACCCGCCGGATGTTCCGGAAGGCGACCCCGGTGGCGATGGCGTTCGCCAACATGGGCCAGGCGACGCCGGCGCTGGGTCTGCTGGCCCTGCTGGTGATCTGGCTCGGCATCGGCCGCCGGTCGGCCCTGATCGGCATCATCATCTACGCCATCCTTCCGGTGCTCTCGAACACCATCGCGGGCCTGAAGGCCAACGACCCGACGCTGCTGGAGGCGGCCCGCGGGATCGGCATGTCCCCGACGGGCGTGCTCACCCGGGTGGAACTGCCGCTGGCGGTCCCGCTGATCCTGGCCGGGGTGCGCACCGCCCTCGTGCTGAACGTCGGCACGGCGACGCTGGCCGTGTTCGGGGGCGGCGGCGGCCTGGGCGTCCTGATCACCACCGGCATCACCAGCCAGCGCATGCCGGTGCTGGTGCTGGGCTCGATCCTCACCGTCGCCCTGGCACTGCTGGTGGACTGGCTGGCCTCGCTCGCCGAGGTGCTGCTGCGCCCCCGCGGCCTGGAGGTCGGCACATGAGGCGGCGTACCGGCCTGCTGGCCGCGGCGGTGCTGGTGGCGGCGTCCGGCTGCGGCCTGACCAGCGGCTCCCCCATGGTGGACGACGTCGATCCCGGCACGATCGGGCGGGGCCTGCCCCTGGAGGGCGCCGACCTCACCGTCGTCTCCAAGGAGTTCACCGAGCAGCTGATCCTCGGCGCGATCATGGGCATCGCCTTCGAGGCGGCCGGCGCGAACGTACTGGACCGCACCGGCATCCAGGGCTCCGTCGGCACCCGCGCGGCGGTGGAGAACGGCGACGGGGACGCGACCTACGAGTACACGGGCACCGCCTGGATCACGTACCTCGGCAACAGCAAGCCGATCCCGGATCCGCGGCGGCAGTGGGAGGCGGTGCGGGACGCGGACGCGGAGAAGGGGCTGACGTGGCTGCCGCCGGCACCGATGAACAACACCTACGCGCTGGCGATGAACCAGGCCAACTACCGCAAGTACCGCACCCGGACGATGTCGCAGGTGGCCGAGCTGGCCGAGAAGGACCCCGGCGCCGTGACGCTGTGCGTGGAGGGCGAGTTCGCCAACCGCGCGGACGGCCTGCCGGGCCTGGAGCGGGCGTACGGGATGAGCGTCCCGCAGCGCAACATCACCCAGATGGACACCGGCATCATCTACACGCAGACCGCGAAGGGCGCCTGCACCTACGGCGAGGTGTTCACCACCGACGGACGGATCAAGTCGATGAACCTGGTGGTGATGGCGGACGACAGGAAGTTCTTCCCGAACTACAACGCGGCGCCCATGGTCAGGACCTCCACCCTGAAGAAGTGGCCGGCCATCGCCTCCGTCCTCGCCCCCGTCACCAAGGCGCTGGACAACGACGTCGCGCAGACCCTGAACGCGAAGGTCGACGTCGACGGGCAGGACCCGCACCAGGTGGCGCTGGACTGGATGAAGGAGAAGGGCTTCGTGAAGGGGGGCTGAGCGCAGCTCAGCAGGAGGGGACCCGTCCCTGGCCCGTGCTCAGGGCCCGCAGCGCGTCGACCGCGCCCTTCAGGGAGGTCACCGGGACCAGCCGCAGCCCCTGGGGGAGCTCGGCCTGCGCGTCCGAGCACTCCGCCTCCGGCACCAGGAAGACGGTGGCACCGTCCCGCCGGGCGGCCTGCGTCTTCAGCGGCACGCCGCCGACCGCGCCGACCTTGCCGCCGGCGCTGATCGTGCCGGTGCCGGCGATGTTCCGGCCGCCGGTCAGGTCGCCCCCGTGGCCGTCGCCCTTCAGCTTGTCGACGATGCCGAGGGAGAGCATCAGGCCGGCGCTGGGTCCGCCGACGTCCCCCAGATCCAGCCTGACGTCGATGCCGGACGCGTCGAGGTCCAGGTAGTCCAGCGCGGCCGTCGTCGCCGTGTCCTGGGACTCCCGCATCTGGTCCAGGTTGTACTTCTCGATCTCCTTGACGTCGTCGCCCTCGGGGTAGACGGCGTCCAGGGGCATGACGGCCCGGTCGGTGTCGAACCAGTTGCCCAGCACGTCGCCGAGCGAGACCCGGGTGTCGGGGCCGGTCGCCACGATCGTCGTCATCCGCAGCTGGCCCTCGGTGTCCCGGGTGGGCGCGCCCGAGATCGTGATCACCTCGTCGCCCTGGTACTCCTTCAGCACGTTCGCCGTCGAACCCGGCTGGGCGACGGCGAAGGGCAGGGGGGCGAACACCGCGGTGGCGAACAGCGCCACGACGGGCAGGGCGCAGACGGTCACAGCCTTGGGCCGCGTGAGACGAGAGAGCACGAGGCAAATCTAACGTGCCCCGACCCCCGCCCCCGCTACGGGCAGCCGTGCGCAGCCACCCGCCCGAGCCGCGGGCAGTCGTCCACACCCCCCTGCGGGCAGTCGTGCCGCTGGGGCGGCACGGGTGGGCGCGGCGGCACCCCGCAGGCGCCGGGCCGCGCGACGCCCCCCGGGCCCGCGAGCACGCCCGGGCGCCCGCGAACCCCGGACCCCCGACGGCCACGTCACGTCACCGCAGCGCCTCCGCCACCTCCCGCGCCGCCTCCATCACCCGCGTCCCCACCCGCTCCGGCACCACGTCGGACAGCATCACGACCCCCACGCTGCCCTCCACCCCCGTCACCCCGAGCAGCGGCGCCGCGGCCCCGCACGCCCCCGCCTCCAGCTCCCCGTGCGTCAGCGTGTACCCGGGCCCCGGCTCCGCCACGGCGACCTGCTGCCGGGCCGACAGGATCGCCTTCCCCGCGGCTCCCCGCTCCAGCGGGTGCCGGAACCCGGCCCGGTAGGCCACGTGGTAGTCCGTCCAGGTCGGCTCGACGACGGCCACGGCGAGCGCCTCCGCGCCGTCCACCAGCGTCAGATGGGCCGTCGCCCCGATGTCCTCGGCCAGCGACCGCAGCGCCGGCATCGCCGCCTCGCGCACCAGCGGGTGCACCTGGCGGCCCAGCCCCAGCACTCCCAGCCCGACCCGGGCACGTCCGCCCAGGTCACGGCGTACGAGCGCGTGCTGCTCCAGCGTGGCGAGCAACCGGTACACGACGGTCCGGTTGACGCCCAGCTTGTGGGACAGCTCGGTGACGGTCAGCCCGTGGTCCGTATCGGCCAGCAGTTTGAGGACCCGCAGTCCCCGGTCGAGCGTCTGAGAGGTCTCCGCGGTCACGACGCCCACTCCTTAGTGGTGAGGTCGACGGCCCCCTCGCGGCGGATGCGTCACCGAGTCCCGTCGGTCACGCGCTTCAGAGGCCGCCGATCGGCTGACGGCCCGGCCTTCTGCCCGGGCCCAGTCGCTTCACGGCTGCGCTCCGCGGCGGCGCTGCCACGGGGCGTGTGCGTAGCGGGACAGTAGCGAGCCAGTCCGCTCAGCGGAAGGCTCCGTCCAGAATCCGGTCAGCAACCGGCGGAGACCGACCGTGTTTGTCCCCATACGTACAGCACACGCCGTGGCTCCCCCGCGCCACCGTGTCACTTCATGCGCGTCGCCCACTCCTGCACCTTGGCGATGCGCTGGCGGAGCTGCCCGGCGGTGGCCTCGGCGCTGGGCGGGCCGCCGCACACGCGGCGCAGTTCGGTGTGGATGACACCGTGCGGCTTGCCGCTCTGGTGGACGTAGGCGCCGACCATGGTGTTGAGCTGCTTGCGCAGCTCCATCATCTCCTTGTGCGAGACGACCGGGCGCCGCTCGGCGGGCAGTTCGAGCAGGTCGGCCTCGTCGTCGGGCTTCTTGCGGCTGTGCGCGATCTGCCGGGCCTGCCGCTTCTGGAGCAGCAGCTGCACCTGGTCGGGCTCCAGCAGTCCGGGGATGCCGAGGTAGTCCTGCTCCTCCTCGCTCCCCGGGTGGGCCTGCATGCCGAACTCGGCGCCGTTGTACATGACCCGGTCGAAGACCGCGTCGGACTCCAGCGCCTCGAAGGGCAGCTGGTCCTGGTCGCCGGTGTCCTCGTCCTGCTCCCGGTTCGCCTCGTCCATCTCCTTCTCGGACTCGGCGTACGGGTCCTCCTCGCCCTCCTTCTTGGGCTTGTCGAGGACGTGGTCGCGCTCGCGCTCCATCTCGTTGGCGAAGGTGAGCAGGTCGGGCACGGTCGGCAGGAACACGGAGGCGGTCTCGCCGCGCCGCCGGGACCGTACGAAGCGGCCGACGGCCTGCGCGAAGAACAGCGGCGTGGAGATCGTCGTGGCGTAGACGCCGACCGCGAGGCGGGGCACGTCGACGCCCTCGGACACCATGCGGACGGCGACCATCCACCGGTCGGTGCCGCCACTGAACGTGTCGATGTTCTTCGAGGCGCCGGTGTCGTCGGAGAGTACGACGGTGGCCTTGCTGCCGGTGATCTCCCTGATCAGCTTGGCGTAGGCGCGGGCGGAGTCCTGGTCGGCGGCGATGACGAGGGCGCCGGCGTCCGGGATGGCCTTCCTGACCTCGGTCAGCCGCTGGTCGGCGGCGCGCAGCACGGCGGGCATCCACTCGCCGCGCGGGTCCAGCGCGGTGCGCCAGGCCTGGCTGACGGCGTCCTTGGTCATGGGCTCGCCGAGCCGGGCGGCGATCTCGTCGCCGGCCTTGGTGCGCCAGCGCATGTTGCCGCTGTAGCTCATGAAGATGACGGGGCGCACGACGCCGTCGGCGAGCGCGGAGCCGTAGCCGTAGGTGTAGTCGGCGGCGGAGCGGCGGATGCCGTCGTTGCCCTCCTCGTACGTGACGAAGGGGATCGGGTTGGTGTCGGACCGGAACGGCGTACCGGTCAGCGCGAGCCGCCGCGTGGCCGGCTCGAAGGCCTCCAGGCAGGCCTCGCCCCAGGACTTCGAGTCACCGGCGTGGTGGATCTCGTCGAGGATCACGAGGGTCTTGCGCTGCTCGACCCGGTTGCGGTGCAGCATGGGCCGGACGCCGACACCGGCGTACGTGATGGCGATGCCCTGGTACTCGCGGCTGAGCGGGCCCGCGCTGTACTCCGGGTCCAGCCTGATGCCTATCCGGGCCGCGGCCTCCGCCCACTGCTTCTTCAGGTGCTCGGTGGGCGCGACCACGGTCACCTGCTGGACGACGTGGTGGTGCAGCAGCCAGGACGCCAGCGTCAGCGCGAACGTCGTCTTTCCGGCCCCCGGGGTGGCGACCGCCAGGAAGTCCCGGGGCTGCTCCTGGAGGTACTTCTCCATCGCCCCCTGCTGCCAGGCCCGCAGCTTGTTGGCGGTGCCCCACGGGGCACGGCCGGGGAAGGCCGGGGAGAGGTGGTGCGAGGTGCTGGGGCTGGCGGTGGTAGTCACGGTCTCCGAAGGGGTTGGAACGGCTCGGCCACGTATGACAACCGGGCCACCCTACCGGCGGGCCACCGCGATCGACGCGCGCACCGGGTCGGGTCACCCCCGGGTGGGACGGACGTCACAGCCGGCCCGATCGTCCCGCCGCCCCCTCGGGCCGCTCGCGGTTCAGCGCTCCCGCAGGCGCGTCGTCACCCATGCTCCCGCCAGGGCCACGGCGGCCATCGGGAGGAAGACCGCGGCGAAGGCCGCCGGGTGGGAGCCGGTGGTCTCCGTCGCCGCGTGGGTCACCGTGCCGCCGCCGAGGGCCGCGAAGGCCGCTCCGCCGGCGGCCAGCAGGATCACGTTGGACAGGCCGTCGGAGATCTGGAGGGCGGCCGAGTTGGCGCCGGCCTCCTCGGGGGCGGAGAGCTGGAGCAGCAGGACACTGGTGGAGGAGATCACCAGGCCCATGCCGAGGCAGCCGAAGCCCCAGGCCACGGCCACCGTCCAGGCGGGCACGGCGTCGATCAGCACGCTCGGGGCGGCGGCGATGGCCGCCGCGACCAGCACCATGCCCAGCGTCATCAGCCGGTCCCGGTACGGCTCGGTGCGGGGCCGGGACTGGATCCAGGAACCCGCCGCCCAGGTCGCGCCGCCCGCCGCCAGCGAGAGCCCGGCCAGCGTCGGGCTGAGTCCCCGCTGCGTGACCAGCATCAGCGGCACGAACGACTCGGCCGCGATGAAGGACCCGGCGGCGACGCCGCGCAGCAGGACCACGGAGGGCAGGCCGCGCGCCGCCCGGTAGGTGCCGCGCGGGAGCAGCCCGAGGACGGCCGGGACGAGCAGCGCCACGCCCGCCGCACCGGGCAGCAGCGAGATCCAGCGCAGGTCCTGGGCGGCGTACTGGAGCAGTCCGGCGCCCAGGGAGATGCCCAGGGCGAGGCGGATGCGGCGCCGGTCGAAGGAGGCCGGCGCCTCCCCGCCCCCCACCGGGCCGGATGCCTGGCTGCGTATCCGGGGCAGCGCGAGTGCCAGCGGGAACACCACCAGCACCGGTATGCCGACGAACACCCACCGCCAGCCGAGGTGCTCGGTGACGGCGCCGGAGGCCAGCGGCCCGACGACGGACGGCACGACCCAGCCCGCCGCGAACGCCGCCATGATCGCGGGCCGCAGCCGCTCCGGGTAGGCCCGCCCGACGACGACGTACAGCGCGACGATCACGAGCCCGCCGCCGAACCCCTGCACGGCCCGCCCGAGGATGAACAGCCACATCGCGCCCGCCGTCCCGGACAGCAGCAGCCCGGCCGCGAAGGCGGCGATCCCGCAGGTCAGCGGGGACAGCGGGCCCCGCCGGTCCGACCACTGACCGGAGAGCACCATGCCGAACAGGCTGGTCGTGAAGTACGCCGAGAACGCGAACGCGTACAGCGACACCCCGTCCAGCTCCCGGGCCGCGACCGGCATCGCCGTGCCCACCGCCGTCGCCTCGAAGGCGATCAGCACGACGACGGAGACGATGCCGATGCTCAGCGCCCGGTAGGCGCGGCCCAGCACGGTGTCGGCGGGAACGGCGAACTCGGTGGCCGGGGCGGGGCCGGCGGGATCCGCGACATCGGTGTCGCGCGGGTCAGGGACGGTCATGGGGGCCAGAGTAAGGTCCGCAGCACACTTTGACCCCTGTCGGGAGGCGGTACGGGACCGGGACCTTGGTCGTACGACCGCGCCCCGTTCGTGAACGGCGTGTGGCAGTCGCGTTGCGGCCGCTCCGGATCCCTTGAGCCCCTCTCCCGCCCCGCCGTACGGTCGGTTCACCGAGTTCGGCACGCACACCGACGGAGTCCGGAACACGGCCGTGTGCCCGAGTGGCCCAGGGGCTCGCCTGCAAAGCGAGTTACACGGGTTCGAATCCCGTCACGGCCTCCACTGCCTGACGAGGCAGAGCGAAGGGCGGCACCCCCGCGGGGTGCCGCCCTTCGTGTCGTCCGTGCCGTCCCCGCCGTCCGCTCAGCCGGTGACCACCGCGGCCTGGGGCCGGATCGGGAGGCGGTTGACCGGGCGGCCCGTCGCCGCGCGCACGGCGGAGGCGACGGCCGCCGGGGAGGCCACCACCGGCACCGCGCTGACGGCCTTCGCGCCGAAGGGCGCGACCACGTCCCGCTCCTCGACGAGCTTCACGATCCGGATGTCCGGGGCGTCGAGCGCCGTCGGCAGGGCGTAGCCGGTCAGGTCGGGGTGGCGGATCAGGCCGCGCGGGGTGCGCAGGTTCTCCGTCAGCGCGATGCCGACGCCCTGGGTGACGCCCGCCTCGATCCGCGCGGCCAGCTGGGCCGGGTTCAGCACCCGGCCCACGTCCTGCGCGACGGCCAGCTCCACCACCCGTACGGAACCGATCTCGATGTCGACGTCCACCACCGCGCGGATCGCGCAGAAGGACATGCCGACGAACGCGTCGCCCTGGCCCGCCTCGTCCAGCGGCTCGGTCGGGTGCGGGCGGCACTGGGCGGTGGCCCACAGCTCCTTGCCGTCCAGCGCCTCCGCGACGGGGGTCGACAGCACGCCGTCGTACGAGGTGATCCGGCCGTCGGTGATCTGGAGCAGTTCGGTCGACATCCCGAACTGGTGGGCCAGGGGCTGGAGGAGCTGGGTGCGGACCATCTTGGCCGCCCGTTCCACGGCGCCGCCCGACACCCAGGTGTGGCGGCCCCGGCAGCCCGCGCCGGCCGGGGGTTGGTCGGTGTCGACGGGCGCGACGTGGACCTCCTCGACGCCGAGCGTCTCCTGCACGATCTGCCGGGCCAGCGTGGTGAAGCCCTGGCCGGTCTCGACGGCCGCGCACAGCACCGTCGCCACGCCGTCCTGGACCTTCACGGTGGCCGTGGAGACCTCGTCGGCGCCCTCGGCGCCCAGCATGTGCACCATGCCGATGCCGTAGCCGACGCCCCGGCGCACCGCGCCCGGTTCGCCCGCGCCCTCGGGTCCGCCCGGCAGCAGCCACTCGTCCTCGGGGGTGTCCTTGGGCAGGGCGGGCAGCGGCACGTCCCGCACCGCCTGGAGGAGTTCGGCGACCGGCGCCGGGCAGGTGACCGTCTGGCCGGTGGGCAGCACGTCGCCGGTGGCCAGTACGTTGCGCATCCGCACCTCGGCCGGGTCCAGGCCGAGCTTCTTGGCGATCTTGTCCATCTGCGCCTCGTACGCGGCGCAGACCTGCATGGCGCCCTCGCCCCGGACGTGGCCGGAGGGCGGGTTGTTGGTGCGCACGGCCCAGCCCTCGATGAAGGCGTTCGGGACGACGTACGGGCCGCAGGCGAACGCCACCGCGGCGGCCAGGGCCTCGGAGGAGGTGTCGGCGTAGGCGCCCGCATCGAGCAGGATCTGCGCCTCGACCTTGACCACCCGGCCCTCGGCGTCCGCGTGGTGGCGGTAGCGCAGGAGGGTGGGGTGGCGGTGGGCGTGGCCGAGGAAGGACTCCTCGCGCGTGGCGGTCAGCTTCACCGGGCAGCCGGTCCGCAGCGCCAGCAGGCCGAGCGGAAGCTGGAAGCCCTGGTCCTCGCGGTCGGCGGTGGCGCCGGGCACACCGGTGACGACGATCTTCACCCGTTCGGGCTCGAGGCCGTAGCACGCGGCGGCCGTGTTCCGGTCGCCGTGCGGGTCGGTGGAGGCCAGGTACAGCTCCACTCCCCCGTCGGGCCGCGGCACCGCGAGGCCCGCCTCGGCGCCGATCGGGGCCGGGTCCTGGCGACCGATGCGGTACAGGCCCTCGACGACGATCTCGCCCGCCGCCTCCGGGTCGCCGTGCCGCAGCGGGATGTGCCGGATCAGGTTGCCGTCGGGGTGCAGCGGCTCGGCCTCGAAGGCCTGCTCGGGGTCGGTCACCGGGTCGAGCACCTCGTACTCGACGATGACGGCGGCGGCGGCCATCCGCGCGGTGTCCGGGTGGTCCGCGGCGACGGCGGCGATGGGCTCGCCGTGGTGGCGCACGACGTCGGAGGCGAACACCGGGCGGTCGGCCCGGCCGCGGCCGTGCAGCGGGCTGCCGGGCACGTCCTCGTGCGTGACGACGGCGCGCACGCCGGGCATCTCGCGCGCGTGGGTGGTGTCGATGGACACGATGCGCGCGTGCGGGTGCGGTGAGCGCAGGACGGCCGCCCACAGCAGGCCCTCGGCCCACAGGTCGGCGGCGTACGGGAACGTGCCCTCGGTCTTGGCGCGGGCGTCGGCGGCCGGCAGGGAGACACCGAGGCCGTGCGGGACCGGCTCGGGGGCGGGGGCGGCCTCCGCCGTCCCCGCGGCCTCGGCGGTGGCGGCTTCGTTGCTCACGCGTGGCCTCCGTCCTGGCCGTGGGGCCGGTCCCCGTAGGGCTGGTCGTCGTAGGGCTGATCAGCGTAGGAGCGGTCGTCGTGGGGCCCGGCGTGCGGTGCGTCCGGTGCACCGGGCGGGCCCGGGGACTCGAACGCCGAGGCGTGGACGCCACCGGCGCCCGGGCCCGCCTGGTGCGGGATGCGGGGCTCGTCGGCGCCCGCCTCGGCCGCGTCGGCGGCGGCGTGGGCCCCGCGCTCGGCTACGACCTCCCTGACCGCCTCCAGGACGCCCCGGTAGCCCGAGCAGCGGCACAGGTTGCCGCACAGGGCCTGCCGGGCCTCCAGGTCGGTCGGCGCGGGGTTGCCCTCCAGGAGGTTGTGCACGGTCATCGCCATGCCGGGCACGCAGAAACCGCACTGCACCGCCCCGCACCGGGCGAGCGCCCGCTGCACGTCCGAGGGCTGCCCGTCGGCGGCCAGGCCCTCGACGGTGCGCACCTCGCTGCCGGCGGAGGTGACGGCCGGGACCAGGCAGGAGGCGACCAGCCGTCCGTCGACCTGGACGTTGCAGGCCCCGCACTCCCCCTGCGAGCAGCCGTCCTTGGCGCCCGCGAGGCCGAGGCGCTCGCGCAGCACGTACAGCAGGGACTCGCCGATCCAGGCGTCGGTGACGGGGCGGTCGGCGCCGTTGACGCGGAGCACGTACGAGGCGAGGGGGTGCTCCTCGTTCGGGCCGACGGGGTCCGCCGGGGGCTCCGGGCGCGGCTCGTCCTCCGCCGCGGGCGCGGCCGCCGGGTCCGCGTGCGTGAGGGCGCCCTCGGGGGCCTCAGCGCCGGGATCCGTCTCCTCGTCCCCGGCGGGCGCCGCGGAGGGCTCGGCGGGGCCCTCAGGGGCCTCCTCGGCCTCCGGCGCCTCACCGGTCACAGCGGTCACAGCGGTCACAGTCTCGTCGGCCGTCTCCTCGCCGGAGGGCCCCCCGTCGGGAAGCGTCTCTTCGAGGTGCGTCTCGTCGGGGTGCGTCTCGTCGGCGGCCGTCCCGTCGGGGCCCGTCCCGTCGAAGTCCGTCCCGTCGGTCGCCTCATCGGCGGTCGCGTCGGCGCCGCTCGCCGCCTCGTCCCGCGCGGAAGCCGGCGGCGCGGTCACGGCGGTGGGGTCCTCGGGCGCCTCCTGGTACGCCGCGGGCGCGGCCTCGGCGGCGCGGCCGTCGCCGGTCCCGTCCGGCTCGGCCGGCCCCTGGGCCCACGGCTGGGAGGCCCAGGGCGCGGGGGCGCCGCCGGGGAGCGTGGCCGGTGCGGTGCCGCCCCACTGCTCGGCCAGCGCCGACGCGGTGAACTCGCCCGACTCGTCCGGGAGGTCGCCGCCGGCCACGGGGATGGACCACTGCCCGGTGACGTCCTGGCCGGGCGCCTCGTGGCCCGGTCCGGCGGACGCCGCCGCGTCGTCCTGGGCGGCGTCGGGGAACGCCCACTGCCCGGTGGCGCCCGGGTGGTACGTGAACCGGTCGTCGTGTCCCGCGCCGTACCCCGCGGCCTGGCCGTAGGGGTCCTGCTGGGCGTACCCGGCGTGCTCCTGGTGCCCCGGGTGCTGCTGCGGGTCGTGCCCGTGGGCGCCGTGCTGCTCGCCGGCGGCGTCCGGGGTGTGCCACTGCGCGCCGTCGGCGGGGGCGGCCGGCATCGTCCAGCTGCCGGTGGCGGCCGGGTCGGTCCCGGCCGTGGTGGCGGGCGCGACCGTGATCTGCGGCGGCACGTAACCGTGCCCGGGCGCGGCGAGCGGGCTGTCGGCCGAGGCCATCAGCGCGTCGATGCCGCCCTCGGGGAGCTTCACGAAGGCGGTCGCGCCGTCGTCGTAGTCGCCCTGGGGCAGCGGGTCCCAGCGTCCGCCGTTCCGGGGCGTGCCCTCTCCGTGCTGGTCGTCGGTCACGACAGCGCCCTCCCCAGTGCTCGTCGGGCCAGCGCGGCGACGGTGCGCCGCAGGTGCAGTACGGCGGGCGGAAGCTGCGGCACGGAGCCGTCCTCGGCCGGGGCCGCGTCGGGGATGCAGGCGGCGGCGACGTACTCGCCGAAGGCGCTCAGGGCCTCCGGGACGATCGCGCGGCCGTTGTCCCAGTCGATGAGCGAGGCCACCCACTGCTCGGCCTCCAGGGGCCGCAGCGGCATCGGCGCGATGGCGCCGACCGCGCAGCGCACGCCGCGCCGGGCGGGGTCGAGCACCAGGGACACGGACGCCATCGCGCGCCCCGGCCCGGTGCGGCCGGTCGCCTTGAGGAAGACCTGCGGCGCGTGCAGCAGCGGCACGCGCACGAAGCCGATGAGCTCGCCCGCGCGGAGCATCTCCATGCCGGCCAGCAGGTGCGAGACCGGAACCTCGCGGCGGACCCCGCCCGGGCCCGCGATGATCAGCGTCGCCTCCAGCGCGGCCAGCACGGGCAGCGCGTCCCCGGTGGGGGCGGCGGAGGCGATGTTGCCGCCCAGGGTGCCCGCGTTGCGGATCTGCGGCGGGCCGGCGGCGCGCGCGGCGGCGGCGAGCGCCGGGATGAGGGCCGCGAAGTCGGGGCGGCCCATGCGGGCGTGCGTGAGCCCGGCGCCGAGCAGCGCGTGACCGTCCTGGTACTGCCAGCCGCGGATCTCGCTGATCCGGCCGAGGCCGACCAGCGCGGCGGGCCTGAGCTGCCCGGAGTTGACGGCGGCCATCAGGTCGGTGCCGCCCGCCACCGGCACGGCGGCCGGCATGGCCGCGAGCGCCGCCACGGCCTCGTCCAGTGTCGCGGGCAGCGTGACGGCCTGCGCCGCCTGCGGTGCGTGCGTGGTCAACCCGACTGCCCCTTCCCGCTGTCCCACCTGGTCCCGCCCGTGTTGCCGTACGGTACGACCTGACAGGGCGGACGTGGCAACTCTGGCACATCTTCGCAGGGCCCGAACGCGGGGGTCCGCTAGGAGGCATTCGCCCACCTCGCCGACGGGATGGCCCGTTTCGTACGGGATCGCCGTCGGCCGGCGGTGCGCGCGAGTTGCCACTCTTCCGTGACGTTCCGGGGCGTTCCGCCTACTTGTTGGGCGGCGGCCCGTCGATCGGCCGGCCGAGCACGCCGGGCCGCCGCTGCCAGGGCAGGGGGCCGCCGGACGGCCGGTAGGCGACGCCCAGGGCGTCGAGCCGCCGGTAGTGGGCGGCCATCCGCCGTTCGAAGGCGTCGAAGTCCCGTTCGTCCGGGGCGGGCAGGGCGCTCCAGGCGACCTCGGCGAATGCGGCGAGCCGCGGGAAGACCTGGTAGTCCACGCGCGCCTGGGTCTCCATCACCTCCGTCCACACGTTCGCCTGGGTGCCGAGCACGTGTGCGGCCTCCTCGGGCGTCAGCTCCGGCGGAACCGGTTCGAACCGGTAGACGTCCTCCAGGGTGCGCACGAATCCGATCGGAACGGGCTCGTCCTCGCCCGCGGCCTGCCGGTGGTCCAAGTACACCTGCTGCTCCGGGCACATGACCACGTCGTGTCCGGCGCGCGCGGCGGCGACCCCGCCGGCGTACCCGCTCCAGGACGACACGGCCGCGCCCTCGGCCAGTCCGCCCTCCAGGATCTCGTCCCAGCCGATGAGCCTGCGCCCGCGCGCGGTCAGCCACCGGTCGAAGTGCTTGATGAACCACGCCTGGAGTTCGTCCTCGCCGGCGAGCCCGAGTTCGCTGATGCGCGCCTGCGCGGCGGGCGACCGCTGCCACTGTCCCTTGGGGCATTCGTCGCCGCCGACGTGGACGAACTGCGAGGGGAAGAGTTCCAGGAGTTCCTCGAACACGCCCTCGTAGAAGCGCAGGGTCCCGTCCGTCGGGGCGAGGACGTTCTCGCAGACGCCCCAGGTGTCCCAGACGGTGAGGGAGGCGGTGTCGACGACGTCGGTGTTGCCGAGTTCCGGATACGCGGCGATGGCGGCCTGCGAGTGCCCGGGCACGTCGATTTCGGGGACGACGGTGATGTGCCGTTCGGCGGCGTAGGCGACGATCTCCCGGATGTCGTCCTGGGTGTAGAAGCCGCCGTGCGGCTTGTCCTCCCACAGCGGTGACGCCCGGTGCCCGTATTTGGTGCGCGCCCGCCAGGAACCCGTCCCGGTGAGTTCCGGGTACCGCTCGATCTCGATCCGCCAGCCCTGGTCGTCCGTCAGGTGGAAGTGGAGGACGTTGAGTTTGTGCGCGGCCATCAGGTCCAGGTAGCGCAGGACGCCTTCCTTGGGCATGAAGTGCCGGGCGACGTCCAGCATGAGGCCGCGCCAGCGGAAGCGGGGCGCGTCCTCGACGCACGTCAGTGGCAGCCGCCACCGGCGCCCGGGCAGCGGGGCACGCCGGAAGGCGTCCGGGCCGAGCAGTTGCCGCAGCGTCTGGGCGCCCCAGAAGAGGCCCGCCGGAGAGCCGCCGGCGAGGTCCACGCCGTCCGGTGCGACGACGAGGCGGTAGCCCTCGGCGTCCAGGTCGCCGTCGAGGGACAGCCGCACGGTGCCGGCGTCGCCCGGGCCGGGGGCCAGCGGCAGGCCGGTGGCCGCGCCCAGCGTGGCCCGCAGCCACCGCTCGGTGGGCCCGGTGCCGTCGGCCGCCGCGATGCCGGTGTCCGGGCCGAGCTCGAAGAACGCGCCCTCCCGGGGCGTCACCTGCCGTGGCTGGGGAATCACGTCCGTCACGTCAGTCCTTTACCGCTCCGCCGAGTCCGGAGACGAGTCGTCGTTGCACGAGTACGAAGAAGACCAGCACCGGAATCGTCATCACGGTGGAGGCCGCCATGACACCGCCCCAGTCGGGGTCGTCCGGTTTGTAGAAGACCAGCAGCGCCATCGGCAGCGTCGACTGCGAGGTGTCGCTGATGATGAACGACTTGGCGAACAGGAAGTCGTTCCAGGTCGAGATGAAGGAGAAGACACTGGTCGCCACGAGCCCCGGGAAGACCAGCGGGAAAAGGATCTGCCACAGAAAGCGCGACCGGCTCGCGCCGTCGATGCAGGCGGCCTCCTCCAGGGCCTCCGGCACCGCTTTCACGAAGCCCCGCAGCATCCAGATCGCGAAGGGCAGCGAGAAGGCGATGTGGGGCAGGATCAGCGAACCCAGCGTGTTCAGCTGGCCGAAGTCCCGCATGAGGAAGAACAGCGGGATGGTGAGCGCCTCCACCGGCACCATCTGGGCCACCAGGAACATGATCAGCAGGGTGGTCCGGAAACGGAATCGGAAACGCGTCACCGCGGTCGCCGCGAGGAACGCGATGAGCGCCGAGGCGATCACGACGGTGCCCGCCACGATCAGGCTGTTGAGAAAGTACCGGCCGAATTCCTGCTGCCCGAAGACCCGCCGGAAGGAATCCAGCGTCGGCGTCAGCGTCCACGGCCGCGGCTCGCTCGACTCGATCTCCCCGGCCGGTTTGAAGGCGCTCAGCACCATCCAGTACAGCGGGAAGGCCACCACGACGGCGATCAGCAGCGCCGAGGCCTCGGCCGCCAGCCGCCACGGACGGCGCACCCGCGCGCGCGGAAGATTCACAGCTCCTCCCCCTGGCGGCGCAGCAGCCGCAGGTAGACCAGCGTCACGGCGAGCAGGATCAGCAGCATCACGACGCCGATCGCCGAGCCGAGGCTGTACTGCGAGGACGCGAACGCCTTCTGGTAGGCGTAGACGTTGAGGACGAGGTTCTGGCCGGCGATGCCGCCGCCGTTCGTCATGACATAGATCTGCGTGAAGACCTTGAAGTCCCAGATGACCGACTGGATGGTCACGACCACGAGGATCGGCCGGAGCATCGGCGCCAGCACCGAGCGCCAGATCCGCCACTGCGAGGCCCCGTCGAGCGCGGCGGCCTCCAGCACCTCGGCGGGGACGGCACGGATGCCCGCGTAGACGGTGACCATGACGAACGGGAAGGAGCACCAGACCACTTCGAGCAGGACGAGCAGGAAGGCGCTGTAGCGCCCGTACGTCCATGAGTGGTCGCCGAGGCCCAGCATCCGGTTGACCGGCCCGAAGTCCGGGTCGAACAGCAGCAGCCAGACCGTCGACCCGGTGACCGCCGGGGTCGCCCAGGCGCCCAGGGCCGCCAGCATGAGCGCGAGCCGGGGCAGCGCCCGTATCCGGGTGAGCAGCACGGCGAGCGCGCACCCGACCGCCAGCGTGGAGACGACGCAGGCGGCGGCGAACACGACGGTGGCGCCCAGCACCCGCCAGAACTCCTCGTCCCGGAACAGCTCGGCGTAGTTCCCGAAGCCCTGGAAGGTCGCCGGTTCCCCACCGCTGACCTGGGCCTGCGTGTACTCCAGGAAGGAGATCAGCCCGAGCTGGTACACGGGGTAGACGAGCAACCCGCCGAGGACGACGAGAGCGGGAGCGAGATACAGCCAGGGAGTGCCGGACCCGCGCCCGAAGGGGCGCGGGGCACCGCGCGACGAGCCGCGACGCACCCGCGTCCGCCCGCGCACCGCGCCCCCCACCTCCGTAGGCGCGCCCGTCATCCCGCGGAGCCGAACGCGTCGTTCATCTTCTTCGCCGCGTCCCCGGTGGCGGCGTCGGCGTCCTTCTTGCCGCTGACCACCTCCTGGAACATGGTCGGCAGCACCAGTGACGAGTCGATCGTCGCCCACGCGGCCGACGCCGGGACGAACTTCGTGCCCGCGGCGAGGGTGTCGACGAACGGCTTCACGAACGGCTCCTTGGCCGCGACCTGCTGCCGCACGTCCGCGAAGGTCGGCAGGAAGCCCATCGCGTCGAACAGCTCACCCTGCGCCTGCTTCGACGCGAGCCGTTTCATCAGGTCGACGGCGAGGGAGCGGTGCGAGGTGCTCTTGAGGACGCCGATGTTGTTGCCGCCCGCGAAGGCCGGGGCGATCGAGCCGGGCTTCACGCCCGGCAGCGGCACGACCGCGTACTTGCCCTTGACCGAGCCGGCCTCCACGGCCTGGTGGCTGAAGTCGCCGCCGATCGCCATGGCCGCCTTGCCGGAGGCGAACGCGGTGACGGTGTCGTTGCCGCCCATGCCGGCGCACTTGGCGGCCGGGCAGTTGTCGTCGCCGAAGAGGGACGTGTACTCCTCGACGCCCTTGCGGGCGGCGGGGCTGTCGATCGCCGAGGCGTACGAGCCGCCCTTGCCGGTGGCGAGTTCGCCGCCGTTGGCCCAGATGAAGGGCATCGCGCCGTAGGTGTAGGCGCCGCCGACCGCGATGCCGTACATGCCGGGCTTCGCGGCGCGGACCGTCTTCGCGGTGGACGCCAGCTCCCCGAGCGACGTGGGGGGCTTCAGCCCCAGCTCGTCGAAGACGTCGGTGCGGTAGTACAGGGCGCGGACGCCGACGAAGTACGGGGCACCGTAGACCTTGCCGTCCACGGTGACCGACTGGCGGGCGGTCGGGTCGGTGTCCTTGGCCTCGTCCCAGGCGCCGAACTCCTCGGTGACGTCGGCGAGTCCGCCGTCCTTCACGTAGCCGGCGGTGTCGGTGTTGCCGTACTCGATGACGTCGGGGGCGCTCTTCGGATCGTTGAAGGCGGCCTTGATGCGCTGGGCGCGGGTCTCGACGGGGATGTACTCGACGGAGACCTTCGTGTCCTCGTGGGCCTTTTGGAAGCCGGCGAGGACCTGGTCGACGACCTGTTCCTTGGGTTTGTTGTTGACCTCCTGGAAGAGCCAGACGCGCAGGGTGCCGCTCTTCTCGTCCTTGCCGGAGGAGGAGTTGTCGGACGTCTGCGGGGCGCAGGCCGCGGTGACGACGGCGGTGGCGGCCAGCAGGACGGCCAGCCGGGGGGAGAGCTTCATGGAGTTGTTCCTCCGGACGTGCGTTGCAACATATGCAATGACGGTTTCGCTCTGCACAACACCCAGGAGGTTATGGAGTACATGAACATGTCCACAAGAGGTCTCCACCACTTCGTGACCCACGAGGGCCCCCGGACATGCGAAAGCCCCCGGAGCGCGCGCGGGCACGCTCCGGGGGCCTCGGAAGGTCCGGTCGGGCGGGGCTGCTACTTCTTGTCGCCGCCCTTGCCCTGGTCGCCACCGGCGCTCATGGACTCGTAGATCTCCTTGCACATGGGACACACGGGGTACTTCTTCGGGTCACGTCCCGGTACCCACACCTTGCCGCACAGCGCCACGACGGGCGTGCCGTCGAGGGCGCTCGCCATGATCTTGTCCTTCTGGACGTAATGGGCGAAGCGCTCGTGGTCGCCGTCGCCGTGGGACACCTGTGGCGTCGGCTCTACGAGGGTTCCCGTACCAGTCCCGCGCTCGGGCTCGAGAGTGCTCATAACCGCCAAGGGTACTGAAGCTCACACGCTTCAGTTGAGCGAAGGGTCGTCCGGATACGTCGCCACCATCGCCAGTTCACCGCGCTGGCGGCGCAGCACCTCGCGCCACAGCCGCTCGGGCGACGGGCAGGAGATGTCGCCCGGCTCGGACTCCACCACGTACCAGGCGCCCTCCGTGACCTCGTCCTCCAGCTGACCCGGCCCCCAGCCGGCGTATCCGGCGAAGATGCGCAGGGCCCCCAGGGCGGGGGCCAGCAGCTCCGGCGGCGCCTCCAGGTCGACCAGGCCGATCGCGCCGTGGACCCTGCGCCAGCCCAGCGGGGCCGCCTCCCCGGCGGCGCCGCCGGGAACGACGGCGACCCCGAGGGCGGAGTCCAGCGACACCGGGCCACCCTGGAAGACGACCCCGGGCTCACCGGCGAGGTCCGCCCAGCCGTCCAGGATGTCGCCCACGCCGACCGGGGTGGGACGGTTGAGGACGACACCGAGGGAGCCCTCCTCGTCGTGGTCGAGGAGGAGCACCACCGCACGCTCGAAGTTCGGGTCCGCCAGGGCGGGCGTTGCCACGAGCAGCCGCCCTGTGAGCGAGGACACCTCGGTCATGCCAGACATGATCCCGCATGTTCCCCTTCCATGGGGAGGCAATCGGGGGCACGGGGGTGAACAGGCACTTCGCGCGCGCCCCGTCCGGTGACCGCACGTGCCCGGCGCGGGACCCTTCGTGTTGTGACACACCTATGACGCTGCCGGACCCTCCTCGGGCTTACTGAAGGGGGGTCCGGGGCGACTACCCTTTCCCTTCTGGCCCCTGCCCCACCCCACGGAACGCGAGATTCATGACCGTCAACGGCGCTGATGACGTACTGCTTGTCCACGGCGGAACCCCGCTGGAGGGCGAGATCCGGGTCCGCGGTGCGAAGAACCTCGTGCCGAAGGCCATGGTCGCCGCCCTGCTGGGCAGTGCGCCGAGCCGGCTGCGCAACGTGCCGGACATCCGCGACGTGCGGGTCGTGCGCGGACTGCTGCAGCTGCACGGGGTCACGGTCCGCCCGGGCGAGGAGCCCGGCGAGCTGGTGCTCGACCCCACCCACGTGGAGAGCGCGAACGTCGCCGACATCGATGCCCACGCGGGCTCGTCGCGCATCCCCATCCTGTTCTGCGGCCCGCTGCTGCACCGCCTCGGGCACGCGTTCATCCCCGGCCTGGGCGGCTGCGACATCGGCGGCCGGCCCATCGACTTCCACTTCGACGTGCTGCGGCAGTTCGGCGCGAAGATCGAGAAGCGCGCGGACGGCCAGTACCTGGAGGCCCCGCAGCGGCTGCGCGGCACGAAGATAAACCTGCCGTACCCGTCCGTCGGCGCGACGGAGCAGGTCCTCCTCACGGCGGTGCTCGCCGAGGGCGTCACGGAGCTGTCCAACGCCGCCGTGGAGCCGGAGATCGAGGACCTGATCTGCGTCCTGCAGAAAATGGGCGCGATCATCGCGATGGACACCGACCGCACGATCCGCATCACCGGTGTGGACCGGCTCGGCGGCTACACCCACCGTGCCCTGTCCGACCGCCTGGAGGCCGCCTCCTGGGCGTCCGCGGCGCTGGCGACCGAGGGGAACATCTACGTCCGCGGCGCCCAGCAGCGCTCGATGATGACGTTCCTGAACACCTACCGGAAGGTGGGCGGCGCCTTCGAGATCGACGACGAGGGCATCCGCTTCTGGCACCCGGGCGGTCAGCTGAAGTCCATCGCCCTGGAGACGGACGTGCACCCCGGCTTCCAGACCGACTGGCAGCAGCCCCTGGTGGTCGCCCTGACGCAGGCCACGGGCCTGTCCATCGTCCACGAGACGGTCTACGAGTCGCGGCTCGGCTTCACCTCCGCGCTCAACCAGATGGGCGCCCACATCCAGCTCTACCGCGAGTGCCTCGGCGGCTCCGACTGCCGCTTCGGCCAGCGCAACTTCCTCCACTCGGCCGTCGTCTCAGGACCGACCAAGCTGGAGGGCGGCGACCTGGTCATCCCGGACCTGCGCGGCGGCTTCTCCTACCTCATCGCCGCCCTCGCGGCCCAGGGCACGTCCCGGGTCCACGGCATCGACCTGATCAACCGGGGCTACGAGAACTTCATGGAGAAGCTCGTGGAACTGGGCGCCAAGGTCGAGCTGCCGGGCAAGGCGCTCGGCTAGACGGCAGCCGACAACGCCGATGGGGCGGTCACCCGGACTCGGGTGACCGCCCCATCGGCGTTGCGTGGTGCGCCCCGGAAGGGGCGCGGGGCTGTATCGATGTGCGGCTCCGCCGCGCGGGCGCGACCAGCCGCAACCGACCCGCGGCCGCGAGACGACCGCAGTCCGACCGAACGGTCCGCACAGCCCCCGGCACTCCGAGCGGAGCGCGGACGCTTACTTACCCTTGGCGGCTTCCTTGAGCTTCGAGCCCGCGGAGACCTTCACGCTGTAGCCGGCCGGGATCTGGATCGGCTCGCCGGTCTGCGGGTTGCGGGCGGTGCGAGCGGCACGGTGCGTGCGCTCGAAGGTCAGGAAGCCGGGGATGGTGACCTTCTCGTCGCCCTTGGAGACGATGTCGCCGACGACCTCGGCGAACGCGGCCAGAACGGCGTCGGCGTCCTTGCGGGTCACCTCGGCGCGGTCGGCCAGCGCGGCCACCAGCTCACTGCGGTTCATGTTGTTACTCCCGTGTTCTTCTTGCCGTTGAGGCGTGCCACGCGGCGGAGCCGCATGCGGGCACAGCGAAAGCCGATGCTGCCAGGGACCTCGGACAGTGCCCTCACCCGGGTCCGTCGTCGGGCCCTCGCGCCCAGACAGGCATCCTGCCTGCACCTGCGGCGGTAATGCCAATCCGGCACCCCCAGGAGTCGTGAGAACACCCTTGGGAGTCATACGGCGAGGGCCGGGGCCCTGGTCTGGCGCCACCCTAGAGGGCGCTCCGAGGCGCTCCGTTCCGCGACGCGCCGGTACGGCGGCCCGTCGTGGCGATCCTCACAGCCACGCCACGGGCCGCCGTGCCCCTGTCCCGGGTCCCTACGACGCCACGCCGGCGGCCTTGGCCGCCTCGCGCACGGCGCCCGCGACGGCACCGGCGACCTTGTCGTTGAAGACGCTGGGGATGATGTAGTTCGGGTTGATCTCGTCCTCGGTCACCACGTCCGCGAGGGCCTTCGCGGCGGCCAGCATCATCTCGGTGTTGACCGTGCGGGACTGGGCGTCCAGCAGGCCGCGGAAGACGCCCGGGAAGACCAGCACGTTGTTGATCTGGTTCGGGAAGTCGGAGCGGCCGGTGGCCACAACCGCCGCCGTCTGGCGGGCGATTGCCGGGTCCACCTCGGGGTCGGGGTTCGCGAGCGCGAACACGATCGCGCCGTCGGCCATGACGGCCACGTCGTCGCCGTCCAGGACGTTGGGGGCGGAGACGCCGATGAAGACGTCGGCGCCGTGCACCGCCTCCTTCAGGGTGCCGGTCAGGCCCTCCGGGTTGGTGTTGTCGGCGATCCAGCGCAGCGCCGACTCGGGCGCGGCGTCGACCAGATCGGCGCGGCCGGAGTGGACGACGCCGTGGATGTCGGCGACGACGGCGTTCTTGACGCCCGCGGCGAGCAGCAGCTTGAGGATGGCCGTGCCGGCGGCGCCGGCGCCGGACATCACGACGCGCACGTTCTCGATGGGCTTGCCCACCACGCGCAGGGCGTTGGTGAGGGCGGCGAGGACGACGATCGCGGTGCCGTGCTGGTCGTCGTGGAAGACGGGGATGTCGAGGGCCTCGCGCAGCCGGGCCTCGATCTCGAAGCAGCGCGGCGCGGAGATGTCCTCCAGGTTGATGCCGGCGAAGCCCGGGGCGATGGCCTTGACGATCTCGACGATCGCGTCGGTGTCCTGGGTGTCGAGGCACAGCGGCCAGGCGTCGATGCCGGCGAAGCGCTTGAACAGGGCCGCCTTGCCCTCCATGACCGGCAGCGCCGCCTTGGGGCCGATGTTGCCGAGGCCCAGCACCGCGGAGCCGTCCGTCACGACCGCAACGGAATTGCGCTTGATGGTCAGGCGGCGGGCGTCCTCGGGGTTCTCGGCGATCGCCATGCAGACGCGGGCCACACCGGGCGTGTAGACCATGGACAGGTCGTCACGGTTGCGGATGGGGTGCTTCGACGCCATCTCGATCTTGCCGCCGAGGTGCATCAGGAACGTACGGTCGGAGACCTTGCCGAGGGTGACGCCCTCGATGCCGCGCAGCTCCTCGACGATCTCGTCGGCGTGGGAGGTCGAGCCGGCCGCGATGGTGACGTCGATCCGCAGCTTGTCGTGGCCGGACGCGGTGACGTCGAGGCCGGTCACCGAGCCGCCGGAGGACTCCACGGCGGTGGTGAGCTGCGAGACGGCCGTTCCGCTCGCGGGCACCTCCAACCTGATGGTCATCGAGTAGGAGACGCTGGGCGCCGTTGCCATGGCCGACTTCCTCTGCTTTCACCGTGTCGCTTGTTGTGCCGTCCGATCGTCGCACCTACCACCGGGTACGTGGTAGCCGCCCCGGATTGCGAACTTTTTGTTCGCGCGCCGTCCGACCGGAGGAGAGCTTTTTTCGGAAAACGACTTCCACCATACGAGAAGTGGGGCGTCGGCGGAAGAGGTTCCCCCGAGCGGCGGTCGCCCGCACGAAAGAAGTCGCGGGACGGGAATTGTCTTGCGGGGATCGTTTGTTACCTTGGACGTGGCACCGGCTCGATCCAAGCCCCCGGGCCCAACCATCGTCGCTACGAGCGACCACTTGCCGCGAGGCGAGCATGGCGGGTCGGTGCCACTTGAACATCGCGGAAGGCCCGCGCCGTACGACGGCGCGGGCCTTCTCGTCGTTCGCGTGCGCTCAGTCGCGCAGCAGGTCCGGCACCCCGGCCGCGTCCGGCTCGTCCCGGTCGCACGAGACGATCGTGAGCTGCTGGGTGGCCCGGGTCAGCGCGACGTAGAGCACCCGCAGCCCGGCGGGCGACTCGTCCGCGATCTCCGCCGGCGAGACGACGACGGTCGCGTCGTACTCCAGGCCCTTGGCCTCCAGGCTGCCCAGCGCCACCACCCGGTCACCGAGCCCGGCGAGCCAGCGCCGGGCCTCCTCGCGGCGGTTCATGGCCACGACGACGCCGACGGTGCCGTCGACGAGGTCCAGCAGCCGGGCCGCCTCCGCCCGCACGGTCGCCGCGAGGGCGTCCCCGGCGACGGCGAAGCGCGGCTCGACGCCGGTCGAGCGGACCGCCGTCGGCGCCTCGGACCCCGGCATGGCGAGGGCGAGCACCTTGGCCGCCAGCTCGGCGATCTCGGCCGGGTTGCGGTAGTTCACGGTGAGCTCGAAGCGCCGCCGGGGACGGCTGCCCAGGGCCTCGTCGCGGGCCGCCGCCGCCTCGTCGGGGTCGGACCAGGAGGACTGGGCCGGGTCACCGACGACGGTCCACGTGGCGTGCCGGCCGCGGCGGCCGACCATCCGCCACTGCATGGGCGTGAGGTCCTGCGCCTCGTCGACGATGACGTGCGCGTACTCGGTGCGCTCCTGCGCCAGCCGCTCGGCGCGCTCCCACTGGGTCTCCTCGCGCTGCGGCATCAGCTCCTCGAGGCCGGTGAGCTGGTCCAGGGGGTCCAGCTCGCGCCGCTTGCGGGGACGGGCCGGGGTGCCGAGGAGGGCCTGGAGCTCGTCGAGCAGCGCGATGTCGTGCACGGAGTGGCCGTCGCGGCGCAGCGACCGGGCCACCTTGCGGACCTCGCCGGGGTTGAGGATCCGCCGCGCCCAGCGGCCCAGCCGCTTCTCGTCCGCCATGGCCGCCAGCACGGCACCGGGCGTCAGCTCCGGCCACCAGGCGTCCAGGAAGGCGATGAAGGAGTCCTCGGCGCTGACGTCCTCGTCGAAGGACGAACGCAGCTCGGCGGCCAGCTCCGGGTCGCTGTGGCGGGAGGCCGCACCGGACTTGCCCCACAGGGCGTCCAGGAGCAGCCGGCGGGCCCGGGGACGCAGCAGGTTGACGGGTGCCGTCCCGCCGAGCACGGTGCGGCGGACGGCGGCCAGCTCCTCCGCCTCCAGTTCGAGCCGCCGGCCGAAGGCGACGACCCGCAGCAGGGACGGCGCGCCGTCCGACTCCAGCGCCCCGCGCGCGGCCTTGCGCAGCACCCTGAGCATCCGCGAGGAGCCCTTGGCGCGGGCGACGGCCGGGGAGTCGTACAGCGTGGCCCCGGCGCCGTCGACGAGGGAGCCGATGGCGCGGATGGCGACCTGCCCCTCCTCGCCGAGGGAGGGCAGCACGCCCTCGGTGTACGCCACGAGCAGCGGGGTCGGCGAGACGATCAGGATGCCGCCCGCGTAGCGGCGCCGGTCCTGGTAGAGCAGGTACGCCGCCCGGTGCAGGGCGACGGCGGTCTTGCCGGTGCCGGGACCGCCCTCGACGTACGTCACGGAGGCGGCGGGGGCGCGGATGACCAGGTCCTGCTCGGCCTGGATGGAGGCGACGATGTCCCGCATGCTGTGGGTGCGGGCCTGGCCGAGGGCGGCCATCAGGGCGCCGTCGCCGACGACGGGCAGCGCCTCGCCGTCCAGGTACGCCGTGATCTCTGGACGCATCAGGTCGTCCTCGACGCCGAGGACGCGCCGGCCCTTGGACCGGATGACCCGGCGGCGCACGACCCGGCCCGGGTCGACGGGCGTGGAGCGGTAGAACGGCGCGGCGGCGGGCGCCCGCCAGTCGATGACCAGCGGCGCGTAGTCCTCGTCCAGGACGCCGATGCGGCCGATGTGCAGGGTCTCGGCGACATCGGCGGTGTCGTCGGCCCGTACCGCGCCCTCGGCGGGCTCGACGGCCGTGTACGCGCCGTCCGCGCCCTTCTTGCCGTCCTTGCCGAGGAGCAGGTCGATCCGGCCGAAGAGGAAGTCCTCGAACTCGTTGTTGAGGCGGTTCAGGTGGATGCCCGCCCGGAAGACCTGCGCGTCGCGCTCGGCGAGCGCGCCGGGGGTGCCGACGTGGCCGCGCCGGGCCGCGTCGTGCATGAGGAACTCCGCCTCGTGGATCTTCTCCTCGAGACGGCGGTACACCCGGTCCAGGTGTACCTGTTCCACGCTGATCTCTCGGTCGCGTACGGAGTCGTGCACCGATTCGACCGCCGAGTCCTGTTGTGCCTGTGCGGCCACCGGGCCCCCTTCTGACGTGCTGGGCAGCCGTCAACCGTACGCGAAGGGGGGCCGGGAGGCCACGGGGCGGTCCGAAGGGGCTACCGGTCCACCTCCACGAGCCGCTCGCCGTCGAAGGTCATGACCTCGAAGTGGTCGATCTCGTTGGGTTCGAGGGCGGCGCCGCCGTGCACGTAGAGCGGCTCCTTCGCCTTGTCGGTGGCGGCGCCCGGGATGCCGTACCCCCAGTTCGGGACCGACCAGGAGGCGAGCGTCTCGCGCTCGCCGTTCTTGCCGACGGCGATCAGGGAGCACTTCTCGGGGCCCTTGACGTTCTTCAGCTCCAGGACGGCGTCGGTGCCCCAGGCCTTCTTCTCCAGGGCCACGGTCGCGCTGACCTTGGTGGTCGGGTCGGTCGCGGTGACCCGGTCGGGCAGGGCGGCGAAGGCGGACGCGGCGGGGCCGGCGCTCTCCCGCGCCTCGGTCCGCCGGCCGCCGTCGTCACCGCCGCTGGTCGTCGCCACCGCGGCGAACGGGCCGCCGACGATCAGTGCGGCCGCGGTGCCCACCAGGTAGAAGTTGCGGCGGCGCTTGCGTGCGCGGCGCTCGGCGACCTCGTCGACGAGCTTCTCGGCCAGCCGCGGGCCCGGCCTGGCGGTCAGCGACTCGGCGATCGCGGGGGTGCCCGTGCCCGGCAGGTCGGCGAGGGCGGCCATCATGGGCTCCAGGCCGGCCAGCTCGTCGAGCTGCTGGGCGCACCACTCGCAGCCGGCGAGGTGCGCCTCGAAAGCGGTTGCTTCGGCGTCGTCGAGAATGCCGAGGGCGTAGGCGCCGACGGTCTCGTGTTCGTTCGGCACCGATGGTCCCTGCATGGGGGCAGAACTACCCGCATCACCCGCGCCGAACCCCTGGAATCCCCCGTACCCGCTCATCACGCCGTCACCCCCCGCTCCTCCAGAGCCAGCTTCATCGAACGCAGGGCGTAGAACACCCGGGAGCGAACGGTGCCGCTGGGTATGCCCAGTGTCTGCGCCGCCTCATTGACGGTACGCCCCTTGAAGTACGTCTCGACGAGGACCTCCCGGTGGGCCGGGGTCAGGTCGTCGAGCGCGTCCGACAGCGTCATCAGCCACAGCGCCTTGTCGATCTCGTCCTCCGCGGGGATGACCTCCAGCGGCGACGGATCGACCTCCTGCGGCCGGGCCTGCCGGCTGCGGTGGCCGTCGATGACGATGCGCCGTGCGACCGTCACCAGCCAGGGGCGTACCGATCCGGTCGCACGGTTGAGCTGACCGGCGTTCTTCCAGGCACGGATGAGCGTCTCCTGGACGACGTCCTCGGCGCGCTGCCGGTCCCCCGCGACCAGCCGCAGCACGTACGCCAGCAAGGGGCCCGCGTGCTCCCGGTACAGGGCGCGCATCAGGTCCTCGTCGGGCTCCGAGGAGGACTGGGACATGCGATGCCGGGCCCTCGCACCACGTTCACTGGCCACGACGGAATCCTTGCGCACGCCCACCTCCGGTGTCCGGGGGTTCCCCCAGTCAGGTCGCTCGCCCATCCGGTACGGACGCCGGGTGCGGGGTGTTCAAAGCGGCGTGACAGTTTTCTCGGGGGCGGCGCGACGAAGGGGGCAGGGGCGGACACGGGGGTACATCCCGCCCCGCCTCAGCGGGCGAGGGCGGCGCGGCGGCGGTGCCGGGCGACGCGTTCGCGGTTCCCGCAGATCTCGCTGGAGCACCAGCGCCTGCGGCGGCCCCGGGAGGTGTCCACGTACACGATCGGGCAGTTGTCGCCCGCGCACTGCCGCAGGCACGCACGCGCGACGGGGTCGGTGAGCAGTTCGACGGCGTCCCGGGCGAGCGCTCCGAGCAGCGCGGCGCACTCCACGGGCGCCGTCAGTTCCCGCACCAGCAGGCCGTCCTCGCCGCGCACCGCGCGGGGGGCCGGGGGCGCGGCGCGGGCGAGGTCGTTGACGCGGGCGAGCGCGAGGTCGCGGGGCCCGCCGGGGGCGGGGGCGCGCGGGGCGCGGGCGCGCACCAACCGGGCGGTCTGGCAGCGCAGTTCGCGGAAGGCCGCCAGCCAGGAGCCGTCGGCATGGGCCAGGGGCGTGCCCGGCGGGACGATCCCGGAGCCGGTGATCCAGGCGCGCAGCGCCGCGACGGAGTCGAGCCGTTCGACGGGGTGGGTGGTGGCGAGGAGGTCCAGACAGACCCGCCCGGTGTCGAACCGCAGCTCGTAGGCGTCTGTCACCGTACCCAGTGCCATGTTCCTGTCACCGCCTAGGAGTTGCCCGGGTGGAACGGGCCGGGGAGGGGAGCAGGTGGACCGCTCCCTCTACAGTGCCCGTCCGTTCCCCCGCCCGGAACCCCTCGTACCGCCCGCGCCGTGCGGGGTGGCGCGGCCCCGGGGTCAGTCGTCGGCGTACTTCGCGTCGGTGGCCGGGTCCAGGGCCAGCCGGTAACCGCGCTTGACCACCGTCTGGATCAGCTTCGGCGTCCCGAGGGCCGTGCGCAGCCGGGCCATCGCCGTCTCCACGGCGTGTTCGTCGCGCCCGGCCCCCGGCAGCGCCCGCAGCAGTTCGGCGCGGGGCACGACCCAGCCCGGCCGCCGGGACAGCGTCCGCAGCAGGGACATCCCGGCGGGCGGCACCGACTTGAGCTCCCCGTCGACCAGCACGGCGTGGCCGCGGATCTCCACCCGGTGCCCGGCGACCGGCAGCGGGCGGGCCCGGGCCGGCAGTTCCTGGCACAGCAACTGCACGAGGGGCCCGAGCCGGAAGCGCTCGGGCTGGAGGGTGCCGACGCCGTGCGCCTGGAGCGGCACCGCGGTGACCGGCCCGACGCAGGCGGGCAGCACGTCGTGGCCGAGGGCGGCGAGCAGCCCGGGAAGCAGACCGCGCTCCTCGGCGCGGCCCAGGAAGGAGGCGGCGGCGGGCGCGCTGGTGAACGTCAGGGCGTCCACGCCCCGCGCGACGACGGCGTCCAGCAGCCGGTCCACGGGCCCGAGGTCCTCCGGCGGCAGCCACCGGTACACGGGCACTCCGACGACCTCGGCGCCGCCCTCCCGCAGCGCCTCCACGAACCCCGGCAGCGGCTCGCCGTGGAGCTGTACGGCGACCCGGCGGCCGTCGACGCCCTGGTCCAGGAGCCGGTCCAGCACCTCGGCCATGGACTCGGAGGACGGCGACCACCGCTCCGTCAGACCGGCGGCGCGCACCGCTCCCTTGACCTTGGGTCCGCGTGCGAGCAGCTCCACCGTGCGCAGCCGCGCCAGCAGGGCGTCGCCGAGCCCCCAGCCGTCGGCGGCCTCCACCCAGCCCCGGAAGCCGATGGCGGTGGTGGCCACCACGACGTCCGGCGCCTGGTCGATCAGCTCTTTGGTCGCGGCCAGCAGCTCGCTGTCGTCGGCGAGCGGCACGATCCGCAGCGCCGGGGCGTGCAGGACGGCGGCGCCGCGCCGCCGGAGCAGCGCGCCCAGCTCGTCGGCCCGGCGCGCGGCGGTCACGCCCACGGTGAATCCGGCGAGGGGGCCGTGGTCCGGCTGCCGCTGTTCGTCGTCCATCGCTCTCGTTCCGGTCGTCGTACCTGCCTGTACGGCGACCGAGCCTGTCAACGGCGCGTGACGGGCCCGGTTCCACCGCGTGTCCCCAGTGTTACGTCATACCCGGGCGTAGCCGAGCCGGTCCGCCGCCCGCTCCGGGTCGCCGGTCCCGTCCGGCGTCCGCACGGCGGGGCGGCGAAGGTATACCGCCCAGGTGACGGCGAAGCAGACGGCATAGAAGGCGAGGAACGCGACGAAGGCGCCGGTGCCGGAGCCGAGGGAGAGGAAGGACTGCCGGAAGGCGAGGTTGATGGCGACGCCGCCGAGCGCGCCCACGGCGCCGATCAGCCCCATGGCGGCGCCGGAGAGCCGCCGCCCGTACGCCACGGCCTCCTCCCCCGTCAGTCCCCGGGCGAGCGCCTTGTTCTGGAAGATCCCGGGGATCATCTTGAACGTCGACCCGTTGCCGAGCCCGCTGAGCACGAACAGCACCACGAACGCGGTCACGAACAGCGCGAGGGACTTGGCCGTGCTGGCCGCGACGAGCACGGCGGTGGCGGCGGCCATGGCCACGAAGTTGCCCAGCGTGATGCGCGCGCCGCCGTAGCGGTCCGCGAGCCTGCCGCCCAGCGGCCGGATCAGGGAGCCGAGCAGCGGGCCGATGAAGGTGAGGTACGCGGCCTGGAGCGGGGTGCGCCCGAACTGGGTCTGGAGCACCTGCCCGAAGGCGAAGCTGTAGCCGATGAACGAGCCGAACGTGCCGATGTACAGCACGGACATGATCCAGGTGTGCGGGTCACGGGCCGCGTCCCTGGCAGCCCCGGTGTCGTTCCTCACGGACGCGAGGTTGTCCATGAAGCGGGCGGCGAGGACGGCGGCCACCAGGATCAGCGGGATGTAGATGCCCAGCAGCACCCGGGGTCCGCCGCTCGCCCCGATGATCGCCAGCGCGGCGAGCTGGATGACCGGCACGCCGATGTTCCCGCCCCCGGCGTTGAGGCCGAGCGCCCAGCCCTTCCTCCGGAGCGGGAAGAAGGCGTTGATGTTGGTCATGGAGGAGGCGAAGTTGCCGCCGCCGATGCCGGCCAGCAGCCCGACCAGGAGGAAGGTCCCGAAGGACGTCCCCGGCTCCATGACCGCGAAGGCCGCGACGGTCGGGACGAGCAGCAGCCCGGCGGAGACGACCGTCCAGTTCCGCCCGCCGAAGACCGCCACGGCGAAGGTGTAGGGCACCCGCACGACGGCACCGACCAGCGTCACCACGGACGTCAGCAGGAACTTGTCGGCCGGCGTCAGCCCGTACTCGGGCCCCATGAAGAGAACCAGGACGGACCACAGCGTCCACACCGAGAACCCGATGTGCTCGGAGAGGACGGAGAAGAACAGGTTGCGCCGCGCGACCCGCTCCCCCGTCTCCTTCCAGAAGGTCTCGTCCTCGGGATCCCAGTGCTGGATCCAGCGGCCGCCAGGGACTGTCATGACGCCTCCACGCGCTCCGGGGCTCGGTCGCACACACGCTAGGAAGGCCGCGTTTCGTGCCGGTGGGGCTGCGGGTGACCGGCAGGGAACGTCGCTCTCACCCCGCGCGGCCCCGGGGTGAGAGGTCGCCGCCGCGCCCGCGGTACGACGGCGGCCCGGCCCCCTCGTCGTGAGGGGACCGGGCCGGGCCGTTCACCGCTGTGCGACGCGCCGTACCTCGTAGCCGTACGCCTTGTCGGCGTCGGTGTCGAAGTAGAGCACGGGACGGTCGCCCGCCTCCTTCACCTGGAGGAGCGTGGACTCCCCGGCGCCGGAGAAGGAGCCTCCGGCGTCGAAGCCGAGCTCGACGGTGCCGCTCGTGCCGCCGCCGTCGAGCTCCCACTCGCCCGCGCCGGAGAGCCGTCCGTCCCCCGGCGGGGGATCGCTGAAGCTGAAGACGACGGCGTCGCGCGGGATGCCCGTCATCTCGAACCGCCCGTCGGCCCCGAACTCCACGGTGCCTCCCCCGGCGCCCTGCCAGACGCCCGTGAGCTGCCCGCCGCCGAGTTCGGCCCCCTCGTCCCGCCCGCACCCCGCCAGGGCGGAGATGCCGAGCAGGACGAGACAGGGAAGGACCGCGATCGCCGTGCCTGTACGTCGTACCTTCACGTCAACCTACTGGTAGATGGTTTCCTGCCACTTGACGTCGACCCGGAAGCCGGCGAAGTAGCCACCCGTGTACTGCGGCGTCTTGTTGAACACCTGCTGCCACTTCTGGTGTCCCGGCGCGAACGACTCGTTGTCGATGTCGGTCCAGGCATGGTACTGAACGGTCAGGGTGTCCCCCTTGGTCTTGGTGATCTCGTAGCTGAGCGCGTAGGAGCCCAGCACGCCCTGGGCCTTGCGGTCCTCCTTGCCGATGAACAGGCCGCCGAGGTCGGAGGCGTAGACACCGGCCATCTGGAGGTAGTTGAGGTCGTCCTTGTTCCGGTTCTTCGTGGTGCTGTAGTCCGCCCGGCCCTTCTTCTTGCCGTTCCAGGCGTACTCGGCGGCGATGGTGGAGCGCGCGTCCGCCATGCTGGTGCTCTTGATCAGGGACTGCGTCAGCTCGTCGTCGCCGTCGTAGGAGACGTCGGACGTGCGGTTCTTCATCTCCGGGCTGCCCCACAGCCAGCGGAAGGCCAGGGTCCAGGGGCCGCCGCTGCGCACCTTTCCGTCGCCGCCGTGCTCGTTGCTGGCGAGCTGGCCGATCGGCGGGCGGTTGTGGATCTGCCGCTCCATCATCATCCTGAGCAGCTTGGTGATCATCGGGTCCATGTTGTACTCGACCGGCAGCGGGTCCGGGCCCATCAGCAGCGGCACGGACTGGAACGGCTGGAGCTGGCTCGGGTTGAGCCCGCCCGGGGGCACGATCGAGGTCGCTCCGGCGGTGCCGGAGCCGCCGCCGGACCCGCCCCCCGCGTCGAACGGCGGGGCGGCGAACATGTCGCTGAGGATCATGTCCATGCTGCAGTCCACGCCCATGGTGCACTTGATCTGGTTGCTCTGGCCGGAGGGGTCGGACAGGGTCACCGGGTTGTTCTCGGCGTACCCGTACCCGTTGAGGGACTGGTGCTTCGCCGTCTCCAGCAGCGGGTCCACGCTGATGAAGACGCCGAGCACGGGGTCGTACTCACGCGCCCCGACGTGGGTCAGGCCGGTGTCCTTGTCGTGCGTCTTGCCGAGGAACCCGCGGTCGTCGACCCAGGTGCCGCCACCGGCCCCCGCGCGCTCCTCGCCGAAGGCGTTGAGGTAGCGCCGGGTGATGGCCTGCGTCCCCGCCTCGAGGGCCAGGTTCGTCGTGCCGTGGTGGTCGGCGGCGAGGTAGTAGAGCTTGACGGCGCCGCCCTGGTTGGTGCGGAGGGCGACGGTCGTCTCCTCGGTGCCGTACCGGCGCTGGGCCCAGGTGGTGCCGTCCTTGCGGAGGTGGACCTCGGTGGCGCCGGCGTACAGCACCCGCTCGCCGTTCGAGGCGGCGCGGACCAGCAGGGTGCCGTCGGCGTCGTAGACGTAGTCGGTCGCCTGTGCGCCCTGGGTGAGCTTGCTGAGCCTGCCCTCGGCGGACCAGGTGAGCTCCTGCGTGCCGCCGGCACCGGGGCGGTGCCAGGTGTTGCCGGTGGCCGTGTAGTCGTAGGACTTCTCCGGGGCGGTGCAGTCGCCCTTCGTGGTCGTGCCGGTCACCGCGTGCTCGGCCGTGCCCGTGCGGCAGTAGGTCGTGGTCGTGTCACCGGCGGCGGTGTGCTCCGTCTCGGTCCTGCGCTGACCGCCGTCGTCGTAGGTGTAGCCGGTCCAGTACGGGGCCGGGCCCCCGAGGGCGGCGGCGGACCGCGGGTCCGAGCAGTTGCGGGAGGCCGGGGTCCACGCCTCCGTCAGGCGGCGGAAGCCGTCGTAGGCGAAGCACTGGGTCTCGGGCGTGGCACCGGGGGCCGTGCTCGAGTCGCCGACCGCCGTGACGTTCCCGGCCTCGTCGAAGGTGTAGTTCAGGTCCATGACCAGACCGTGCGTCTGGTCGGTGACGCGGCTGCGCAGCAGCCGGCCGGTGCCCTCCTCGTAGGTGTGGTTGACGTAGGCCTTCTTGTGCTCCTCGGTGTCGGCGGTGCCGAGGACGAGCTGCTGCGGCTGGCCGAGCTCCGAGTAGTCGGTGTCCAGCAGGTACCCGCTGGCGCCGTTGAGGGACTTCACCTGGCCGAGCTGGGTGTAGCCCCGCTTGACGGTTTCCGCGGGCAGCCCGCCGAGGGCGGGTTCGGTGCTGTTCTGGAGGGTGCCGTCCAGGTTGTAGTAGCTGGTGTTGGACAGGGTCTGCGGCAGTCCGGCCTTGACCAGGGGGTCGTCGGCGGGGAGCACGAGCTCCGTGGCCACCGCCCGGTCGAGGCTGTCGTACTCGGTGACCCGGCGCGTGTAGGCCTTGCCGGCCGCACCGCCGACGTAGCGGACCGACTCCGCCGGCTTGCCCTTGGCGACCTCGTCGTACGTGTGCTTCGTCAGCTGGTTGGCCTCGGTCTTGCTGCCGGCCCAGGTGGCGGTGATGCGCCCGATCTCGTCGTACTCGGTCAGCACCGACTTCTGGCCCGCGTCCGTGACCTTCGTGGCCTGGTCGAGGGCGTTGTACTCCGTGTGGGCCTGGCCCTTGTCGGGGTCGGTGATGTCCGTCCGCCGGCCGAAGAGGTCGTACCCGTAGCTCCACTCGGCCCCGTCGGGGCCGGTGACCAGACGCTCCTTGCCGTCGGGCGTCCAGGCGGTGCGCACGGAGGTGTGGGCGGCCCCGCCGGTGCCGCCGAAGTCGGCGTCCGCGGGGCTCTGCCCGGCGTACTCCCGGGTCTCGACGGTCCGGCCGCGCGCGTCCACGACGGTGCGCCGGGCGGTGCCGCCCTTGAGGGCCGAGGTCGCGGAGGAGTCGCCGGTGTAGCTGCTCGTGCTCGTCCACCGCTTCTGGCCGAAGAAGTAGACGGTACGGCTGGTCTCCCGCTCGGCACCGTCGTACTCGGTGATGGTCTGCGTGGGCGACTCACCGTACTCGGAGCGCGTGTAGGTGCCGGTGGGCGCGCTCGTGCTGTCGAAGATGTCGTCGGACGTCTCGTACGCCAGTCCGCGGCTGTCGTAGCGGGTGTCGGTGAGGAGGCGTCCGTTGCTCGACGGGGTCGGCGACTGGGTCTGGAGCTTGCGCAGCAGCGCGTCGTAGAGGTCGTAGGTGGTGTTGTAGGTCTTGCCGTCGGCCCTGAGCTTGGCGGTGGACACCCAGGACGGCTTGGCCGCGCTGAGCTGGTAGCCGAACGTGCTGTTCGCCGTGTCGCCCGCGCCCCGGTTGCGGTTGGGCAGCCACACGGCGGTCAGCCGGCCCATCGCGTCGTAGGTCAGCTCGGTCTTGCGGCGGTTCGCGTCGTAGGTGCGCTCGGCGAGACCGCGCCGCGGGTCGAGGTAGGTGATGGTCTCGTGGCCCTTGGCGTTCGTGACGACGGTCTTCGTCAACGGACCGGCGGCGGCCGGGGTGTACGCGGTCGTGGTGGTGTAGCCTCCGGCGTCCGTGACGTCCTCGGTGCGGCCCAGGGCGTCGTAGGTCGTCGTGCTGGTCGTCTGCCAGCCGGTCGGCATGCGCCGGCCCTGCGTGTCGGCCGTGGCGGCGTACCCGGTCGCCCGCCCGGTCCAGGTGACCTGGCCCGTGACGGGTTCCTGCACGGCCTTCCAGGTGGTGGCCCGCGGGTCGTCGTAGACCGAGGCGGTGTCGGACAGGACGTCGCCGCGCTTGTCGCTGCCGGCGGGCAGGGACAGGGAGGCGTCGATGACGGAGCACGCCTTGCCCACGGTCCGGGTGCGGGAGACCAGGCTGGTGAGACCGGCCTCGTCGTTGCGCGCGTACCAGGTGCGGGCGCACGTCTCGTCGCCGCTCGCGGCGGTGTCGCCGGTGTCGTCGACCGAGGTGATCATGCCGTGGTCGTCGTAGGAGTTGGTGACGGTGCGGGACCGCCAGGACTTCGACGCCGTCAGATAGGTGTAGGTCGTGGACTGTCCGGCCCGTACGTAGCGGGCGTCGTGGTCGGCGGCGCCGGGGACCGTCTGGTGGGCCGTGTCCTTGGACCACGGCTTGTGCGCGGTGGCCGTCACGGCCGTGGCGCCGGAGTACACGACCTGCTCGCGCAGCTGCCCGGCGTACTGCGGGCTGTCGGTCAGCGTGGCCAGGCCGAGGACGGGGCCGGCGAGCGGGGCGACGGAGACCGAGCGGGTCGTGCCGTCCGCCTTCTTGTCGCCGTCCATGCCCTGCAGGAACAGCGAGACGGTCCGGGACCGGGTGGTGCCGATCGCGCCCTTGTACACCGTCACCTGGCGGTAGCCGCGCCAGTCGGACCAGGTCCGCTCGTCGGCGGGGGTGAACGGGTCGTCGCTGTGGTGCCAGGCGGCCCCGGAGTAGTCGTAGGCGTTCTCCACCGCGTCGTTGTTGCCCGCGGGGTCGGAGGTGCTCACAGCGAGGACGCGGTACTTGTGGAACCAGTCGACGGCGGCCTTCTCGGCCCCGTTGATGTTCCAGTACTGCGGGTAGCAGGAGCGGGTGTTGGTGTCCTCGGGGGCCTTGATGACCTCGCTGCGGACGCACTCCTCGGAGGACAGCGTCACCGTCGTCAGGGCGCCGGTCTCCGAGGTGACCGTCGCGATGCGCGGACGGTGCAGCGGGAGGATGTCGTCGGTCGCGTCGACCCGGTTGGGCCGCATCTGGTAGGTGAAGGAGATGGGGTCGTTGAGGATCGCCGTCCCGGCCTTGGCCGTGCGCCGCAGGGACATCAGGGCCAGGGTCTGGTCGCTGCTGTCGCCGATGTCGCCGCCGTCCAGGTACTTCTGGGTGAAGTCCCAGGTGTCCACGGGCTTGTAGGCGGACTCGGCGGCCGACCAGGAGAAGGTGCTGACGCCCGTCACCCGCTTGCGGGTGAAGAAGGCGGGGCCGGCGGCGTCGCACTCCTTGTCGCCGTCGGAGCAGATGGCGTCGAACGGCACGTCGGGCCAGTTCTTCGCGGTGTCCTTCGTCAGCTTCGCGCAGTCGTCGGCGGTGCAGCGCTCGGCGTGCGCGAAGGTGACCTTCGCGTCGGCCTTGTCCGTGAACAGCGCGCCCTTGCGCAGGCCGTACTGGATCTCCTTGAGGTAGCCGCCCCGCGTGTACGCGGTGTCGGCGGTCTCGGACTTGTTCTTCTTGTAGTAGTTGGCCTCCTTGGCGTACCAGTAGGTGGCGGCGCCCCCGCGGGTGTTCTCGACGTAGTCGAGGTTCCACCGCCAGGCCTGGGTCGCCGCACGGTCGGCGAAGGAGTCGCCCTTGTCGTAACCGGGCTCGCCGGAGTCGTCGCCGAAGACCGGCACGGTCCACACCGAGTCGGTGCGCACGTCGGCGGCCGCCCCGTCGAGCTTGTTCAGGCCGAAGACGTACTTCGTGCCGTCGCCGGTGACGACGGTCCAGTACTCGCCGTTGTCGTCGTCGTTGTCGGCCCCGGTGGACCGGACGACCTTGGACGCGTCGTCGTCCTCCAGCCGCCACTGGCCGCTGTCGTCGTCCTTGATCAGGCGGGTGGACTTGCCGTTCAGGACGAGACGCGCGTTGTCGTACTTCCAGCAGTGGTCGAAGACGTCCGTGTGGCCGTCGTCGTCGCAGCTTCCGTACGCCCGCTCCACGTAGGAGTCGGTGAGGGTGAAGCCCTCGCCGACCGCGGTGCCCTGGTTGTTGGTGGTCGCGGTGCGTCCGTCCACGCTGCCGGAGTCGTACGACAGCGACAGCGTCGGCGTCGGGTCGGTCGCGGCCGGCGGCAGCGGGAAGTCGTGCGACCAGGTGAAGGAGCCGGAGCTGCCGCCCGCCTCCCAGGACGAGGCCGCGGACAGCTCGGTCGCCGAGTAGTCACCGGTGCCGGAGGGGGACTCCCCGGAGCCCGCCGCGAGAGCGGTGACGGCCAGCACCGTCGGCGCCGCCGCGGCGCCGCCCGACGGTGCCGTCCTCCCGGCACCGGACGCCGCCACGGGCGCCTGCGCCGAGACGGTCTGCGTCCTGGTGTCGTTCCGCGAGGCCAGCGGGGTGGTCCGGCGGCACTCGGCCCGGTCCGGCGTGGTCAGCGCGCACGCCGGCAGCCGGACCAGCCTCAGCCGGCCTGCCCAGCCGCCGCCGACCATACTGGCGAACGAGCTGTAGTCGACACTGACCCGGGCCCCGGGGGTGCCGGCGTCCACGGTGAACAGCACACCGGTGAGGCCGGCCCGGCGCGCCGCCTTCTGGTCCAGGACGGTGATGCGGGCCTCGGGGTCCGCCCCGGCCGGCGCCTGGGCTCCGGGCCGCACCTTCACGGGCACGCCGGACGGCGCGGCGGCCACCTCGCGCTTTCCGTCCAGCGCGACGACGGCCTCGCCCGGTCCGGGCCACCCGCCCCTGCGTTCGTCCGCCGCCCGCTTCGCCTGTCCGTCGTTGGCCTTCCGGTACGCGGCCGCCTTCTCCCGGGCCTTCTTCGCCCCGGCGGTGCGCACCTCGTACACCTTGCTGACGCGCTGGTCGGGCACGTCGGGCCGCCCCGGGGAGCCGGGTGCCGCCTGGGCCATCGTGGTGAGGCCGAGCGGTGTCAGCAAACAGAGTGACACCGCGACGGCCAGGGGTCGCGCGCCCCGCCACTGACGTGACGCGCTCCTGCCAAGTCTCATGTTGTCCGCCCCACGTTTGTCGTCGAACTCGTCGTTCGGAATGCGGTGACCATCGGGCCGCGCGTCGTCGCGGCGGCCGCACCGGACCGGCGGCCGAGGATCGCCTCGGCCGCCGTGGGCACCGTGTGCCGGGCCGGTTCCCGTCAGTCCCCGACCATCTCGTCGATCTGGTCACTGCCCGCCATGGCGCCCGCCCAGAGCCGCACGTCCATGACGCGGGCCGGCAGGCGGTGCTGCCAGGCGCCGGAGGTGAATCCCTTGCCGACGGCGAACTCCCCCGTACCGACCTTGATCGCGTAGGCGAGGTCGGCGCCGTTCTGGTTGTGTCCGAGGTAGAGGCCGATGGTTCCGGTGAGGGAGTTGTACACGCCGGTCAGCCGCACCTCGCTGTCCATGGCGGCGATCTCGTCCGAGACGACCGACGTCCACGTGCCGTCGTTGTTGCGGCGGCCGAAGTGCCACTTGCCGGCGGGCCGGGTGACCTCCTCACCGGTGTCCTCGTCCAGCACGGTGTCCTTGCCGGTCAGTTCGAACCAGAAGCCCCAGGACGATCCGTCCTCGGTGCGCTGGCCCAGGACCTGGCCGGTGTAGCCGACGTCCTTGGTCAGCAGCGCGGCCCGGTCCAGCTGCACCAGGGTGGACGCGGTGAACGAGGCGTGCTCCGACACCAGCGGTCCGGCGGTGGTCGCGGCGTCGTCGACGCCGTCCAGGGTGATCGCGTCGCCGTCGACCGAGGCGCCGCCCTCGAGGGCCAGCGTCCTGCCGTAGCCGGAGGTGGTGTCGGGGACCGTGGTGCCGCTGCCCCGCTCGGCCGACCAGTCGGCCACCAGCTCGGCTCCCGCGTAGCCCTGGGACGTCAGGAGCTGCGCCTCGTCACCGATCTCGCGCGCCGTCAGCACGCGCTGCCACACGGCCACCTCGTCGATGGAACCGGGGAAGTAGTAGGCGGGCCCCTTGCTGAGCTGGTGCCTGCCGATGTCCAGCGGACCCGGGGACGGCCACGACCCCTCCGTCTGGACGGCGCTCTTCTGGAGCCGGCCGTCCACGTAGAAGCGCAGTTCGCCCTTGGCGGGGTCGTAGGTGCCCGCCAGATGGGTCCAGACACCGACCTGGGCCGGGTAGACCGCGGCGGTGCCCCAGTAGTAGTCGGTGCTGTCCTTGGTCCGCACCCCGAAGAACCACGTCTTGCTGGTGGGCGTGTAGGTGAGCAGGAACGGGCTGCTGACGCCGTCCCTCGTGGAGAGCACCGCGCCGTAGCTGTCCGTCGCCTTGTCCAGACGCACCCAGGCCGAGAGCGTGTAGGCCGAGCGGGTCTCCAGCACCGGTCCGCCGGTCTGCGCGTAGCCGGTGGTGCCGTTCAGCAGCAGGCCCTTGTCCGTGATCGCGTTCTCCAGCGGCTGCCCCTGGGCGTCGTGCGTGACCAGGCCGCGCCGTCCGCGGTCGTCGCGCACCGCGCCGCCGGCCAGGGCCGCGTCGTCGGGGCCGTCGGCCGTGGCGGCGTCCTTCGCGGCGCCGCCGGCCTCGTCGAAGTGCCAGCGTCCGACCGGGCCCTCACCGGCCGCCACCAGGAAGTCGACGGTGTTCTGCGCGCCCCAGCGGCCGACGTCGTCCTTCGCCCGGACGTACACGCTGTAGGTGCCGGAGCGCTCCGGGGTGATCTCCTTGGTGACGGACACGCCCTTGAGCTCGGGCGACCAGGCGTCGTCCGAGGACAGCTTGTACTGGTAGGCGACGTTGTTGCCGTCCCCGGTCGCGGCGGCGAAGGAGAGCTTCGCGGCCTGACCGGGCCCGCCGGCCATGACGCACGCGGTCTCGGTGCACGCGCTGTAGGGCGCCCCGATCGTGATCTTGGGTGCCTTGGGTGCCGTGGAGTCCACCTTGAAGTAGCACCAGCCCGAGGTGGCGCTCGACAGGTAGCTCTTGCCGGAGTTGTAGAACGAGTGCGTGAAGGCCTGGTAGCGGTACAGCTTGCCGTCGGTGAGCGTGGACCAGGTCAGCGTGGTGGACTTGCCGTCCCCGATGTACCCGGTGGAGGGGCGCACCGACCCGTTGCCCGGGTTGGTGTCCGACCACGTCCCGTCGGTGTTCTTGTGGTCCAGGTCGAAGTAGACCCGGAGCTGGGCCTCCTTCTCGCCGCCCGCCTTGGTCTGCGCGTACGCCCGCAGCGTCGGGGTGGGGTCGGAGACGACGGCCGGGTCGCTCTCCGAGCGCTCGCACACGGTGCCCGTGCCCGTCACCAGGCCGGTCCCGGTGGGCTTGTCCGGGAGTCCGACGAAGTCCACGGAGAGCACCGCGTCGTTCTTGAACCGCTTCCACGCCGAGGTGTCCGACTCGTCGTGGGCGCGGACCTCCAGCGTGAGCCGGGAGAACTTGCCCGCCGCGAAGCTCTGCACGGTCGGGGTGAGGTTCTCGTTCGTCTCCTCGGGGTTGTCGTTGAACTCGATCGGCGCGTCCGGCGAGTCCGGGTCGCACAGCGAGCCGCGTCCGGCCGAGACGTGCCGGTCGACCATCCAGTCCAGTTCCTTGGGGCGGGAGGACCAGGTGGTGGAGGAGGAGATGTTGTTGGTGCGCACCAGGTCGACCCAGCGCGGGTCGCACTGGAACGCCCACGGCTCGGTCACCCGGAACGTGGCGTCCAGGACCTTCTTGCCCTTGAGGCTGGCCGGGGAGAACTCGAAGTACAGCTTCTGCACGTAGCCGGGGCCGCAGTAGTAGTTGTTCCACGTGCCGCACTTGCCGACGCCCTTGCCGAGGTCGTCGTCGCCGTTGCCCCAGCCGTACGACTCGTAGCCGTCACTGCGCAGCAGCGTCCGCTCGGACTCGCCCCAGGTGATGGTGGGGTCGATGAACAGCGGGAAGGCCGCCTCGTCGGTGTGGGCCAGCATGTCCGCGTCCGGGACGACCGTCAGCGCGTCCTCGGTCACCCGGACGTCCATGGGGGCGACCGTGTCGCCCTGCCCCGGTTCCAGGCCCTTGCCCGAGGCCGCGCCCTCCGCCGGGTCCGCGGGCTCGGGCTGCTCCGCCGCCGCCCGCACGAGCTGCGTCTCCGGCTGCGGGGCGGCCCTGCCCGCCGAGTTCCACATCTGCGCCGGCGGCGCCTTGAACACGGTCCGCCCGGACGCGTCCAGCGCGGCCAGGTTGCCGGCGGCGCCCTTCACGACGTCCAGGCCGTCGGCCTCCAGGCCGAACCTGAGCTCGTCGAGCCCGTCGTTCGCGGCCGCCTCGGGCGTCTTCACCACCAGCACCTGCTGGAAGCTCTCGACCGTCGCGGTCACCTTGAGGTCGACGCCCGGCAGGACCTCGGGGTACAGGGCGCTCGCGCCGTTCAGCTCCGGCTCGGGGAGCGGGCCCGGCCAGTCGAGCTGGAGCCACCGGCCGCGCTCCTCGATCCTCGCCAGCGGCGCCTCCCCGCCGCCGGAGAACGTCATCTCCGCGGAGGCCGCCTTCGGCCCGACCGATCCGTCGGGCCGCTCGACGAGCGTAGGGTCCGGCGTCTGCCAGCCGCCGCCGGGCTTCGCGACGCGCACGGGCACCGACGACTCCTCGAGCGTGAAGGTCGAGCCGTCCGGATTGGCGAAGACCGTGGTGCGCTCACCGCGCTCGCCGGTCACCTCCACGCGGGTTCCGGACTCCTGCGCCTGCGCCAGCGCCCGCTGTCCCTCGGTCTGCGGCGGCGTGTCCTCCGCCGCCGCGGGGGCCGCCGTCAGCGGCACCACGAGTGTGGAGACCAGCGCCAGCAGCCCCGCGGTCACCCCGATCGCTCCGCGGCGGGGCCGGGCCCCGACCCCACCGCGTATCCGTCTCCCCGTCACAGAAACCCGCCCCCAGCTTCACAAGATCCCCAAAGAAAACGATCAGAATTGAACGCTCCTTGTGACCAGAGGGTCAATAAGTCGACTCGTTTCAGCCATAAGTGCGTTCACACGTTTGACGCGCGGCAGGAGGTTCGCCCGGGAGCGGCGTCACAGGTCAGAAAGAGGAACGCCGCGCACGGGAGTCGTTCCCGGCGCGGCGTGATCCGGCCACCCCTGTGGCCCTCGAACGGTCAGCCCTGAGGCGGCTGGGGCTGCCAGTGGGGGTTCTGCTGGGGGTACGGCTGCTGCGGGTGGGGCGGCTGCTGCCCGTAAGGCTGCTGCGGCGGCGGCCCGTACGAAGCCTGGGGCTGCGGCTGTCCGTAGCCGCCCTGGGCCGGGTACGGCTGCTGCGGGGAGTAGGAGCCGGGGGCGGGGTGGCCGTACCCGGCCGGCGCGGGCCCGCCGTGGGCGCCGGGCGCGGCGGGGTGGCCGGGCGCGGGGTACCCGTACGGCGAGCCGGTGACGGGGGCGCCTCCGCCGAAGGGGTTGCCGTGCCCGGGCAGGTGGCCGCCCGGCGGCAGATAGCGGACCCGCCCGGTCTCGTCCGCCACCGGCGTGAAGCCGGCGGCCTGCAGGCGGGCCGCGAACTTGGCGTTGCGCCTGCGGGTGACGAGCAGGCCGACGCCCAGGATCGCCAGGACGAACAGCCAGATGATCGCGGCGGCCACGAAGTCCTCGGACCGGCCGCCGGCCCGGAAGGCGAGGGCGGCGCAGCCGATGGTGACGCCGAGGGCGCCGTACCCCATCCGCTTCTCGGCGCTCTTGCCGGTGAGGTCGAAGTTGATGCGGGCCTTGAGGAGTTCGAAGGCGTCCGGCACGAGCGGCGGCACCGAGACGCCGTCACCGGCCTGCGGGTACTGCGCCCAGTTCTGCGCGGCCCGCGCCCGAGCCTGCGGGCTGGGGTCGGGCACGATCAGCATCTTCAGCTGGCTGTTGTTCCCGCCGCCCTGCCGCACGTCGGCGTACTCGTAGCCGAACTGCTGGGCGACGAAGGCGAGTCGGGCCAGTTTCTTCACGGATGCCATCGCGCTGGTGAGCTCGACCGGCTCCCCGCTCGCCATCAGCCGCAGCATGTTCCGTATCTGCCGCTTGCTCATCCCACCTGCTCCCCCGGGCCGACTCGCGTCACCCTGTTCACGTCCGCAACCGGGGCAGTCTCGCACGGGGGAGCGGAGGGCGTCAGCCCCGGTGTGCCGCCCGGCTCCTGGGCCGCCTGGGCTCGGGGCGCTTCGAGCCGTCCGGCCACAGCTGCGGCTTGCGCTTGGCCGCCACGTCCTCCATCCAGCCGAACCAGACGACGCAGCTGCCGATGAGGATCCAGGCCAGGACGAGGACCGGCCACGGGCTCTCCAGGAGCCACGGAACGTTCTCGTACATCACCTCGAAGCCCCACAGCTGGTCCCACATCGTGGCGGCGATGAGGATGCAGATGTTGTGCCAGAGGTAGATCGTCACCGCCCGCGAGTTGAGCAGGGTGACCAGCCGGTCGAAGCGGCGCAGCGGGCGCGGCCACTCGGACCACGACGGGCTCACGTGCAGGAGCAGCAGCACGGTCGCGAAGGACCAGACGGCCTGGGCGAAGGGGATGGAGTCCAGGTCGTAGCCGGTCTTGAAGCCCTGCTTCATCGCGTACCAGAGGCCCAGCGCGGCGATCACGGGGGCCACCGAGGGCACGACGTACCGCGGGAGCCGCTTGAGGACGCCTTCCTGGTGGGCCATGCCCAGGACCCAGCAGGCTCCGAAGGTGCTGAAGTCCGTGAGCGCCGAGGGGATGCGCTCGCCGGGCAGGCTGAGGTAGCCGAACTCGAAGGCGGCCGAGAGTGCCAGCGGGGCGAGGATCGTCACCCACGGCAGAGCGCGCAGGGCACGCAGCAGGAGCGGGGAGAGCAGGACGTACCAGAGGTAGGCCCGGATGTACCACAGCGGACCGGCGAGGTCCGAGGCCCAGTTGTCGCCCAGCAGTCCGTGGACGCCGGACAGCCCCTCCGCGAAGGGCGGGTCGCTCAGCGGCAGGATCCAGAAGCCGAGGTGGATCCACCACCATCCCGGATGCCCGTCGGCGCCGGGCCCCCAGCCCTGGAGCAGCATGCCCGTCACGCCCACCGCGCCCAGCAGCCACAGGGGCGGCAGGAGACGGCGCATCCGGCTCCGCACGACCTGCACCGCGGGGCGCTTGAGGGAACGGGCCATGAGGTTGCCCGCGAGGGCGAACATCACGCCCATGGACGGGAAGACCACCGGCAGCCAGGCCCAGCCCATCAGGTGGTAGAGGACCACCCGGAAGAGGGCCACGGCCCGGAGCAGGTCGAAGTAGCGGTCACGGACGGGACCCCGGCGGGCCTGCTTCTGCTGCGGGACCGCCGGCTGGACCGGCTCCGCCCCCACGGACGGAAAGGAAGGGGCGGTCATGTGCGGGAATTCCTGGGTCGGGACCGGGCCGGAGCCCGGGGCGGCGGCCGGGCCGGGGACCGGACGTGTCGGGTCGAAGGGCGAGGTGGTCATCCGACCGGCCTCCCGTCCATGGCGTGCGGCCGTTGCGTGGGAACGCCCGGGTCTCCCGGTGGTGCGGACACCCCGCCCGTGCGCCGCAGCTTCTGCCAGCGCAGCCGGCCGCCGGTGAGCGCGGTGATCCAGGACTGGAGCAGCACGACGTACATGACCTGGCGGTACAGGATCTGCTGGAGCGGGAGCGAGATGAGCGGTGTCAGCCGTTCCCGGTCGAGGATGAACGCGTACGTCGCGCACACCGCCTGGATGGCGAGGACGCCCAGCCACGCGACGATCGTCTTCTCGGTCGGGCCGAACACGATGCCGTAGAGCAGGAAGATGTCGATCAGCGGGGCCAGGAGCGGTGCCACGACCATGAACAGGGAGACGAAGGGCAGGCCGACGCGGCCGAAACGGCCCGAGGGGCCCCCTTCGATCACGGCGCGGCGGTGCTTCCAGATGGCCTGCATGGTGCCGTAGGACCAGCGGTAGCGCTGGGACCAGAGCTGCTGGACGGACTCCGGGGCCTCGGTCCAGGCGCGGGCGTTCTCGGCGTAGACGACCCGCCAGCCGGCGCGGTGCAGCGCCATGGTGACGTCGGTGTCCTCGGCGAGGGTGTCGTCGCTCATGCCGCCGAAGGGCTCGAGCGCGGAGCGCCGGAAGGCACCCACGGCGCCCGGGATGGTCGGCATGCAGCGCAGGACGTCGTACATGCGGCGGTCCAGGTTGAAGCCCATCACGTACTCGATGTGCTGCCAGGCGCCGATGAGGCTGTCCTTGTTGCCGACCTTCGCGTTGCCCGCGACGGCGCCGACCTTCGGGTCGCCGAAGGGCTGGACGAGCTCGCGGACGGTGGACGGCTCGAAGACGGTGTCGCCGTCCATCATGACGACGATGTCGTGACTGGCGTTCGCCAGGCCGCGGTTGAGCGCGGCGGGCTTGCCCGCGTTGAGCTGGCGGATCACCCGGACGTTGGGCAGGCCCATCGCCTCCACGATCCGGGCCGTGCCGTCGCTGGAGCCGTCGTCGATGACGATGACCTCGACCGGGTGGTCGCTCTCCATCAGCGAACGGACGGTGTTCTCGATGCACTTGGCCTCGTTGTACGCCGGCACCAGCACCGTCACCGGCTCGGTGACGGGCGGGCCCCAGCGGAAGCCCTTGCGGCGCACCCGGCGGGCGTGGACGCCGGACAGCAGCAGCATCAGCAGGAAGCGGCCGATGACCAGGGAGCCGATGATCGCCAGGCCCACCACCAGGACGTCGGTGAGCTTCTCCGAGGCCTGGACCAGCCAGACCCACGCCTTGCCCTTCCACAGTTCGACGCCGGTCACCGGGCTCATCGCGCTGGGCGCGTCGATGGCCTCGGTGAGGTTGTCGAACTCGTAGCCCTTCTTCTTCAGGTCGGGCAGGAAGGTGTCCAGGGCCTGCACGGTCTGGTGGCGGTCGCCGCCGGAGTCGTGCATCAGGACGATGGCGCCCTTGCCGCCGTGCGGCGTGGCGCGGCGGATGATCTCCTGGACGCCGGGCTTCTTCCAGTCCTCGCTGTCGGTGTTGTTGACGACGGTGATGTAGCCGCGGGAGCCGATGTACTCGGTGACCGGCCAGGACTTGTCGTCCATGGCGTCGGCGAAGGAGGAGTACGGCGGGCGGAAGAGCGAGGTGCGGACGCCGGCCGCGCCGGTGATCGCCAGCTGGTTCTGCGACAGCTCCCAGTCGATGCGCTTCTTGGACTGGAAGGAGAGGTCGGGGTGGTTGAAGGTGTGCAGGCCGACCTCGTGGCCCTCGTCGACCATGCGCTTGACGAGGTCCGGGTAGCGGGAGGCCATGGTGCCGGTGACGAAGAAGACCGCGTGCGCGTCGTGCTTCTTCAGCACGTCCAGCACCCTCGGCGTCCAGACCGGGTCCGGGCCGTCGTCGAAGGTGAGGACGAGGCGGTGGTCGGGCACGCTCAGGCTGCCGGCCCGGCCGCCGCGGGTGTCGATGACCGGGCCCCCCTCGAGGATCTTCCCGGGTACGTGGGCGGTGCCGGCGGGCGGCTGGACGCGGTGGTCGGCGAGGATCTCGCTGTGCACGTAGCCGCGCAGCATGAGCATCGCCACCAGGGCGACGAGGACGAGCAGCGGCAGCAGCAGGCGCAAGGGCAGGCGGCGGCGCCGGGCGCCGTCACGTGCGCCGCGCGCGGCGCCGTGACGGCGGGTGCGGGATGCCATCAGAGGGTGTACTCCGGGGAGAGGGACGTGGAGGTGCCGGTGGGGGACGCGACTCCGGCGGCCACGGGGGAGACGTCGCTGCCACCGTTCACGGTGGTGCCGGCGCCGGGGTCGGTGGTGGTGCCGCCGTCCGTCGGCGTGGTCGGCTGGACCGTGGTCTCGCCACCGCCCGCCGGCGTCGTCGGGTCGGTGGTGGCGGGGGGCGGCTGCTGCGTCGTCACCGTCGGGTCGGGCTGGGCCGCGCCGCCGCCCGGCTTCGGTGCGGTTCCGGTCGCGGAGGGCCGGGGATCGGCGCTGCCGCCCGGCTGTCCCGCGGTGGCGGAGCTGCCGGGCGCGGAGGCGTCGGGGGACGCCGTCGCGTCGGCACCGGCCGAGGCGCCGTCCAGCGGGGTGGCGCTGCCGCTCGCGGAGGGCTGCGCGGACTGCGAGGGCAGCGGCGTGGTCTCGACCTGCCCGGCGGGCTGGCCCTGTTCCTGACCGGGCACGGGCAGCCAGGGCGCGTTGGAGTTGCCCGACAGGAGCGTGGAGACGATGACGACGGCGTAGATCGCGCAGGCGCCGCCCAGGGCGATGCCGATGCGGCGGAAGCGGCGGCTGCGGCGGCCCGACTCGTCGACGAACACCGGTCCGTCGGAGGCGTCGGGGGCGGCGTGCCTGCCGGGGCCGTTGGCGGCCCGGCGGATGATGCCGTCGCCGAGCTGGACGGCGTCGAGCTGGACCGTGACCTCGTGGGGGTCGTGCGTGTGGTCGGAGCCGGCGGCCGGGTGCGCGTCGGGTGCGTCCAGGGCGCCGGGCGTCTCCTGCCAGGGGTCGCGGAGTGCGGCGGTGGCGGGCGCGGGGAAGGCGCGGGTCGGGGCCGCCTGGGCGGCCGACGGGAGGACGTCCGTGGCGTCGGCGTCCGGGTGCGGCGCTTCGCCGAACCGGGGGCCACCGTGCCGGGGGACCCCGCCCTGCCCTATTCGGTCCCGGCCTGTGCGGTCCTGCCCTATTCGGTTTCGGCCTGTGCGGTCCTGGACTGTTCGGTCCCGGCGCGCCGGGCCGCCGAACAGGTCGGTGCCGACCTGCGGAAGGACCTCGGTACGGGACGCGTCCGCGGACGCCGGGGAGACGTGGCGCGGCAGCTCCGTCCCGGCGCCCGCGTCGGGACGCGGCGCGTCCGTGCTCCGGCCGGCCGGGAACCCCCCGGCCTCTCCGAACCATCCGGACCCCGCGGGCGCGCCGGTCACCGGGGACGCCGCTCCGGGCATCGGGGACGGCGCGGTGCCCGGGAAGGCACCGGTGGCGGGAAGCACCTGGGTGGCGTCCTGCTGGGGTCCCGGTGCCGCGGCATCACGGGTACCGGACGCGGCGCCGGGCCACTCCGGTTGGGCGTCTTCTTGCCAATTCCTCACGCGCACGCACTTCCCCCCGAGGGAACAGTTCCGGGTGCGCATACGACTCCGAGCACCCGTCGGCCGAACCGGCCCCCACCAGGTTCGCACGCCCCCTGTACCACACAGCGCTCAGGCCAAGAATGTAGCGCACGCGAGGGAGGTGTGGTTGCCGCGTGCCGGTTAATGGACGGACATCACAGCGGCGTCACTGGCCGGAATCCACCCTTCTGCGGGCCGGTGGAGCCACCCGTTCTCGGCCGCGACCTGGGCGGCAGCCCGGCGCAGCGCGTCCAACGCGGGGTGCACCAGCCCCTTTCGCCAGACCAGTGAGACGGGCGACAGCGGGACGGGATCGACGAGCGGGCGCACCACGGTGGAGGCCATGGCCGGAAAGCTCACCACCGCGAGGATCGGATTGCGCGTCTTGTCCATGATCCGCCGGAACTCCTCGTCCCCGACGGCCAGCGGAAGGGGTGGTGCCACCTCGATGCCGCGTCCCTCGAACAGGCGGTGTCCCAGGTCGGTCCACTCCGGCGTCCGCGGGTTGCCGGCCCCGGCGTACACGGTCTCCCCGGCCAGTGCGGCGAGCGGCACCCGAGGCAGCGGGGCCAGGGGGTGGTCCTCGGGCAGGACGACCGCCATGGGCTCGTAGCGCACCGGCTGGTGACCGAGTCCGGCCCGCAACGCCGGGGGCAGGCCCGCGAAGCGGCCGAACGAGGCGTCGAGCCGCCCCGCGAGCAGCTCGGCGGCGGCGCCGGTCAGACCGCTCTCGTAGCGGGCCATGAGCTCCAGTTCGGGTGCGAGGCGCCGGGCCCGTTCCAGGACCAGGCGCCCGGTGACCAGGCCGGGCGAGTTGAGGTCGACCAGCAGCGGGCGCGCCTGCCCGAAGGCGGCGAGGAGGTCGTCCTGCGCCTGGAGCACGCGGCGGGCGTACGGCAGCAGCCGCTCGCCGTCGGCCGTCAGCGTCACCTGCCGGGTGGACCGGACGAACAGCTCGGCGCCCAGCTCGCGTTCCAGGCGCCGCACGTCCCGGCTGAGTGCCTGCTGGGCGACGTAGAGGCGGGCCGCGGCGCGGGTGAAGTGCAGGTCCTCGGCGACGGTGACGAAGGCGCGCAGGAGGCGCGGATCGAGGTGAACCGGTGCGGGCATCCGGCGAATTTACAACGGGAGTGCGTGAATGCGTACCGAGAAGGTGTTGGACCCCGTGATCTCCCGCGGGCGACGGTTGGCGCATGCCGCCAACGACTCCTCGACGCTCCCGTCCGCAGGCCCCCCTGTTCACCGTCACCGCCGACGCCCTCGTCGCCGCCGACTTCCGTCCGCGCGCCTCGCGCCGGCCGCCGGGCCCGTACCGGCGCCTGCTGTCCGTGCCCGGCGCCCGCGCGTTCACGGCCGGCAATCTCATCGCCCGGCTGCCGATGGGCATGTTCAGCGTCAGCGCGGTCGTGATGATCGCCGGTACGCGCGGCTCGTACGCGCTCGCCGGTGCCGTCACCGCGACCGGGCTGGCGGCGACCGCGCTGGTCGCGCCGTGGACCGCGCGGCTCGTGGACCGGTACGGGCAGGCCCGGGTGGCGGTCCCGGCGACGCTGTTCGCGGCGCTCGGCTCGCTGCTGCTGGTGCTGTGCGTGCGCTCCGGGGCCCCCGACTGGACCCTGTTCGCCGCGTACGCCGCCACGGCCACGACGCCCAACACCGGCGGCATGGCCCGCGCCCGCTGGTCGCACCTGCTGAAGGGCGACGCCGGCGCCCTGCACACGGCGAACTCCTTCGAGCAGGCCACGGACGAGCTGTGCTACATGCTCGGGCCGGTCCTCGCGGCGTTCCTGTGCACGTCGCTGTTCCCGGAGGCGGGCACGCTGGTCGGGGTGTTCCTGCTGGTGACCGGCATCCTGCTGTTCGCCGCCCAGCGCGCGACGGAGCCGCCGGCCCGGCCGCGCCCGGCCGCGAAGGCGCCCTTCCGCGCGCCCGGCATCCCCCCGCTGCTGGCGATGTGCCTGGCGACGGGTGCGGTGTTCGGCGCGATGGAGGTCGTCACGATCGCGTTCGCGGACGCGCAGGGGCACCGTTCGGCGGCCGGCGCGGTCCTGGCGCTCCAGGCGGCCGGTTCCTGCGCGGCGGGCCTGCTGTACGGCGCCCTGAAGCCGTCCGGGTCGGCCGCGGCCCGCCTGCCGTGGTGCGTGGCCGCGATGACGGCCCTGATGACGCTGCCCCTGCTCGCCGCGTCCCGCACCGGCTCGCTGCCGCTGCTGGCGCTCACGCTGCTGGCCGCGGGGATGGCGACGGCCCCGACGATGGTGACGACGATGACGCTGGTCCAGCACCGCACTCCCGAGGGCCGCCTGAACGAGGGCATGACCCTGGCGGTGACCGGCCTGCTCGGCGGCATCGCCTGCGGCAGCGCGGCCGGCGGCTGGACGGTGGAGCACGTGTCGCCCACGGCCGGCTTCGGCGTGCCGGTCACCGCGGCGGCCCTCGCCCTGACCCTGGCCCTGCTGTCCCTGCCCCGCCGGTCCCGTCCGGCCGGTGCCCGGGCATGACGAAGGCCCCGTCGCCCGGAAGCGACGGGGCCTTCGCCCACATGGGAACTGTGGAGATGGCGGGAATCGAACCCGCGTCCAACGGTGTGGAACCAGGGCTTCTCCGTGTGCAGTCCGCTTCGATTTTCTCAGCCCCGGAGATCACGCGGACAAGTCTCCGACGGGCTCAGTCACTGTTTGGTTTCCCTCTTCACCCCGTGACCGGGATCAAGGTTTAGTCCCCTAGCTGATGCCAGGATCCGGGTCGGGAACAGCCCCGGGCTGACACTCCCTTTGTAGGAGGCTCGCTTCGCTACCTGAGATCAGGCAGCGAGGGCGAAGGCCTGCTGGGAGGAATCGCGCTTGGTGTTGGCGATTATTTTTTTCGGCCTGTGGTTTACGAGATCATGGCCGCTTCCTCGACACGCTTCCCCTGCTTCGACAGCCGCTGTCGAAACCGATCATCCCCATGTTGATTTTTCAAACCGTGCACCGTCCAGGCGGTGCGGATCCATCGTACGTGACCAACGCACGGGGGTGCCAGCCTATTCCCCCGGCTCAGGCCCGCTGCTTGCGGCGGATCGCGGAGATCGTCCGCTCCGCCTCGCGCCGGTCCTGCTTCTCGCGCAGGGTCTGGCGCTTGTCGTACTCCTTCTTGCCGCGTGCCAGCGCGATCTCGACCTTGGCGCGGCCGTCCTTGAAGTACAGGGCGAGGGGCACGATCGTGTGCCCGGTCTCCTGGGACTTCGACTCCAGCTTGTCGATCTCCACGCGGTGCAGCAGCAGCTTCCGCTTGCGGCGGGCGCTGTGGTTGGTCCAGGTGCCCTGGCTGTACTCCGGCACGTGCACATTGTGCAGCCACGCCTCGTGCCCGTCGAGCTGCACGAAGCCGTCGACCAGCGACGCCCGCCCCTGGCGCAGTGACTTCACCTCGGTCCCGGTGAGGACCAGGCCGGCCTCGTAGGTGTCGAGGATCTGGTAGTCGTGCCGCGCCTTCTTGTTCTGCGCGATCAGCTTGCGCCCTTTTTCCTTAGCCATAGTGCAGCCCATTTTGGCACTACGGAGGGGGTCCGCGGGAAGCCGGTTTCGCGGGGCCGGGGCGCGGTGCGGCGGGGGCGGGGCCCTACCGTCCCAGTCCGCTGAGCACGGTCCGCGCCCGCTCCAGGGCGGCCGGGTCCGCCGGGTCGACCTCGAGGTCGGGCGTGATGCCCGTGCCGTCGACGCCGCGGCCGGCGGGGGTGCGGTAGTGCCCGACGGTCAGTTCGGCGACGGAGCCGCCGGGGAGCCGGCTCGGCATCTGCACGGAGCCCTTGCCGAAGGTGCGGGAGCCGACGACGACCGCCCGTCCGCGGTCCTGGAGGGCCCCGGTGAGGAGCTCGGCCGCGCTCATGGTGCCGCCGTCGACCAGTGCGACCAGGGGCCTGGCGGTGTCGCCGCCGGGTTCGGCGTGCAGGGCGCGCTGGTCGCCGTCGACGTCGTAGGTGGCGACCAGGCCGCCGTCGAGGAAGGCGGAGGCGGCCGTGACGGCCTCGGCGACCAGTCCGCCGGAGTTGCCCCGCAGGTCGAGGACGACGCCGGTGCCGGAGGGCACCCGCTCCACGGCGTCGCGCACCTGCCGGCCGACGCCCTTGGTGAAGGAGGCGACCTTGACGACGGTGACGCCGTCGGCGAGCGTGCGCACGCTCACCGGGTCCGTGGACAGCCTGGCCCGGCGGACGGTCTCCGTCCAGGCCCGCGTGCCGCGCTCGAGGCCGAGCCGGACGGCGGTGCCGGCCGGTTCCTCCTCGGCGTCGCCGCGCAGTATCGAGACGACCTCGGTGACCGGGCGCCCGTCGACCCGCTTCCCGTCGACGCTGCGCAGCCGGTCGCCCGCGCGGATCCCGGCCTCGGCGGCGGGCGACCCGGAGCGCACCCCGGTCACCTCGATGCGGCCGTCGCGCTCGCGGCGCGCGGAGAGGCCGACGCCGGTGTACCGGCCGTCGAGGGCCTCCTCCAACTCCTCGTACTCGCCACGGGAGTAGACGGCGCCCCAGCGGTCCCCGCTGCGGCTGACGGCGCGTTCGGCGGCCTCCACCGGGGACTTGCCGTCGGCCATCGCCTCGGCCGCCGCCCGGGCCACGTCCTCGTGGTGCCCGGCGGGCGCGGCCGAACGGGCCTCTTCCGACGGTGACTTCCGGCCGGTCTCCGGGAACGATCCGGTGGCCGCCCCGGCGACGAGCACGCTCGCGAACACCAAAGTCAGGGCGGCCCCGTGGCGTGCGCGACGGGGCTGACAGAACAGGTCACGACCTGACATGCCGGTGAGTCTAGGACAACGCGAGAGGGCCGAACGGTCGCTCGACCGTTCGGCCCTCTTGGCATGTGTCACACCTTCAGGTACTTGCGCAACGCGAAGAACGCGGCCAACGCGGGCATCAGCAGACTGGTGGCCAGGATCAGCGGGAGCTTCGTCAGCAGGGCGTCCCAGCCGATGAAGTCGATCAGGGCCAGCTTGTCGGACAGCGCGAGTCCGTGGTCGATGATGAAGTACCGCGCGGTCACCAGGAAGGCGCAGGCGACCGCGCCGCCGATGAGCCCCGCGACCGCCGCCTCCATGATGAACGGCGCCTGGATGTAGAAGCCCGAGGCGCCGACCAGCCGCATGATGCCGGTCTCGCGCCGCCGGCTGAAGGCCGAGACGCGGACCGTGTTGACGATCAGCATCAGCGCGACGACCAGCATGAGCGCCATCACCGCCCGCGCGGCCCAGTTCATGCCGTTGAGGAGCTCGAAGAGGTTGTCCAGGGTGCTGCGCTGGTCCGCCACGGACTGCACGCCGTCCCGGCCGTCGAAGGCGGTGGCGATGACCTGGTACTTCTCCGGGTCCTTCAGCTTGACGCGGTACGACTCCTGCATCTGGTCCGGCGTGAGCGAGCTGGCCAGCGGCGAGTCGCCGAACTGCTCCTTGTAGTGCTTGTACGCCTCGTCCTGCGACTCGTACGTCACCTTCTCGACGACGTTCATCTCGTCGAGGTCGGCCAGGATCTGCTTCTTCTGGTCCTCGGTGACCGCGCCCTTGGCGCAGGCGGGGTCGGACTTCGCGTCGCTCTTGTTGCAGAGGTAGACCGTGACGTTGACCTTGTCGTACCAGTAGCCCTTCATGGTGTTGACCTGGTCGCTCATCAGGAGCGAGCCGCCGAACAGGGCCAGCGACAGGGCGACGGAGACGATGACCGCGAAGGTCATGGTCAGGTTGCGGCGGAGACCGACGCCGATCTCCGAGAGCACGAACTGGGCGCGCATGGCGAGTGGTTGAGCCTTTCCGTGGAAGCCGGTGCGGTCTGCGGTCTCAGTGCTGGTAGCCGTAGACGCCGCGCGCCTGGTCGCGGACGAGGCGGCCCTTCTCCAGCTCGATGACGCGCTTGCGCATCTGGTCCACGATGTTCTGGTCGTGCGTGGCCATCACCACGGTGGTGCCCGTCCGGTTGATGCGGTCGAGCAGCTTCATGATGCCGACGGAGGTCTGCGGGTCGAGGTTGCCGGTCGGCTCGTCCGCGATCAGCAGCTTGGGCCGGTTGACGAAGGCGCGCGCGATGGCGACGCGCTGCTGCTCACCGCCGGACAGCTCGCCCGGCCTGCGGTCCTCCTTGCCGCCGAGCCCGACGAGGTCGAGCACCTGCGGCACGGACTTGCGGATCTCGCCGCGGGACTTGCCGATGACCTCCTGGGCGAAGGCGACGTTCTCGCCGACCGTCTTGTTCGGCAGCAGGCGGAAGTCCTGGAACACCGTCCCCAGCTGGCGCCGCATCTGCGGCACCTTCCAGTTGGACAGGCGCGCGAGGTCCTTGCCCAGAACGTGCACCTGGCCGTGGCTGCACCGCTCCTCGCGGAGGATGAGCCGCAGGAAGGTGGACTTCCCGGAGCCGGAGGATCCCACGAGGAAGACGAACTCGCCCTTCTCGACCTCCAGGGAGACGTCCCTGAGGGCTGGGTGGCTCTGTTTGGGGTAGACCTTGGAGACGTTGTCGAATCGGATCACGGATGCACCACGGGTCGCCGGGGGTAGATGAGCGTGACCATACGCGAACCGGGGAGCCGACCGCAGTCACCGGTAGGGGTTGCGCGGTAGTTGCACGTTTTGTCCCGGCCATCGCCTCGCCGGGACCGCGCGCAGGGGCTTCCGGAACCTGGCACAGTGGAAGGGGAACGTTCACGGCTCCGTGGGCGTTGTGCTGAGTGAACCGGTTGCAAGGAGGGCGAGGCGCATGACGTACGACCGGTTGGTGTGCGCGAACTGCGCGGCGCCCGTGAGCGAGGGCCGGTGCCCCGTGTGCCGGGCGAACCGCGAGCGCCTGCAGCAGGAGAGCTTTTTCCAGAACCTGAATCCGGTGGCGCTGATCGCGCTGCTGGCGATCCTGGTGGCGGCCGTGGTGCTGCTGGCCCACCAGACGGTGTAGAGCCCGGCGAAGACGCGACAGGGGCCCGGAGCGGTTGCGCTCCGGGCCCCTGTGTGTACGCGCTGTGCGCGGACGCTCGGCTGCCGTCAGGCAGCGGCGCCGCGGCCGCCCATCATGCGCGGCAGCACACGGAAGCCGATGCCGCCGGCGATCATCGTGGCGGCACCGATCAGCAGGAAGGTGGTCTCCGCCGCACCGGTCTCGGCGAGCTCCTTGCCGCTGCCCTGGGCAGCGGTGTCGGAGGCCTGGGCCTGCTCGCCGGTCTCGGTCAGGGCGGAGGAGCCCTGCTCCTGGGTGGAGGCGTTGGAGCCGCCGTCGGGGTTGGTGTTGTTGCCACCGCCGCCGTTGCCGCCGCCGTTGCCGTTGCCGCCGTTCCCGTTGCCGCCGCCGTTCCCGTTACCGGGGGCCTCGGTGGGGTCGGTCGGGGTCGTCGGCTGCGTGGGGTCCGTCGGCTCGGTCGGAGTCGTGGGCTCGGTGGGCTCCGTCGGCTCGGACGGGTCCCCGGTGGGCTCGGTCGGGACGGTCGGGTCCGTCGTGGGTTCCGTCGGGATGGTGGGCTCGGTGGGGATGGTGGGCTCGGTGGTACCCGGCTCCGTCTCCTCGCCGCCCGTGACGCTCAGGCTGAGCCCGGCGCCCTGGTCGTCGGTGCTCGCGCTGACACCGATCTCGAGCGCCGAAGCCGCACCGGCGGCCGTCAGCGAGGCACCGGCCGCGATCACGGCACCGGCCGCTATGCGTGCGACACGGATCCGCGTCTTCTTGGTCATATGGTTGCTACCCCCAGTAGCTGAATCGTCAGTGAGGCGGCGCCAGGGGCCGTGATCGACGGGGGGTTGGTTGCGCTGAAGCGATGTCCCCCGGTTCACATGCGCCCCAGAAATACGCATGCCGAGCCTCACCCTTACGAATGTTCAAAGCATCGTCAAGGTCATTGCGTACGCGATGTCCTGGTACGGAACGTATGCCGGACACAAAGGGTGTGAGTGTGATGTAAAACCCGGACATCGCCGACGAACAAAAGGCAACTGCCGCCCGTGAGGCGGCAGTTGCCTTGTCGACAAAGCGTCGCGGACGCTTCCCGCTACTTCTCCCGCTGCTTGCGCCAGCGAATGCCGGCCTCGAGGAAACCGTCGATCTCGCCGTTGAACACGGCCTCGGGGTTGCCCACTTCGTGCTCGGTGCGCAGGTCCTTGACCATCTGGTAGGGGTGCAGCACGTACGAACGCATCTGGTTGCCCCAGGAGTTGCCGCCGTCGCCCTTGAGGGCGTCCATCTTGGCCTGCTCCTCCTGGCGGCGCCGCTCCAGCAGCTTGGCCTGGAGGACGTTCATCGCCGTGGCCTTGTTCTGGATCTGGGAGCGCTCGTTCTGGCAGGAGACGACGATGCCCGTGGGGAGGTGGGTGAGGCGCACCGCCGAGTCGGTGGTGTTGACGCCCTGGCCGCCGGGGCCGGAGGACCGGTACACGTCCACCCGCAGCTCGGACTCGTCGATCTCGATGTGGTCGGTCTGCTCGACCACGGGGAGGATCTCGACGCCCGCGAAGGAGGTCTGGCGGCGACCCTGGTTGTCGAAGGGCGAGATGCGCACCAGGCGGTGGGTGCCCTGCTCGACGGAGAGGGTGCCGTAGGCGTACGGGGACTGCACGGCGAAGGTGGTCGACTTGATGCCGGCCTCCTCCGCGTACGACGTCTCGTACACCTCGGTCTTGTAGCCGTGCTGCTCGGCCCAGCGCAGGTACATCCGCTGGAGCTTCTCAGCGAAGTCGGCGGCGTCCACGCCACCGGCCTCGGCGCGGATGTTGACGAGCGCCTCACGGGCGTCGTACTCGCCCGAGAGCAGGGTGCGGACCTCCATCTCGTCCAGCGCCTTCTTCACGGCCGTGAGCTCGGACTCGGCCTCCGCGCGGGTGTCGGGGTCGTCCTCCTCCTCGGCCATCTCGAAGAGCACGGCGAGATCGTCGATCCGGCCGCGCAGGACCTCGGCCTTCCGCACCTCGGCCTGGAGGTGGGAGAGCTTGCTGGTGATCTTCTGCGCCTCGTCCGGGTTGTCCCACAGGGAGGGCGCGGCCGCCTGCTCCTCGAGCACGGCGATGTCTGCCCTCAGCCTGTCGAGGTCCAGGACGGCCTCGATCGACTCCATGGTCGAGGAGAGGGACTTCAGCTCTTCGGATACATCGACGACTGCCACGCATCCAGCGTAACGGCTCCGCCAGGCGGTCCACGCCGGACCGCGGCGGGCGGTCCCGGTCGCGGCGTGCCCTGGCTCACGGAGAGGCCGGTGCCGAGTTCCGCGTGTCCTGGGGGCCCGGGTCGCCCTCGTCACCGCTCGTGGCCAGCCAGGTACCGACGCCGACCGCCGCGACCAGGGCGAGCGCGCCCGCGCCCAGCGTGAGCCGGCGACGCCGGGCGGCGGCGCGGTTGCGGGCCGAGCCGGGACGGGGGGCGCCGGACGCGCGCGGGGCCCGGGCGGTGCCGCGGGCGCCGCCGGCCAGCTCGTCGGGGGCCGGTACCCGCATGGAGGTGTGCGTGTCGCGGTTGGAGTCGGCCGGCTTCGCGCCCGGCACCAGCGGCACCGCTCCCCGGCGCCGGGCCGGCTGTCCGGCGGACGCCGGCGACGCGGGGGCCTCCTCGGGCTCCTCGTCCTCCTGGTCGGCGTCGGGCTCGTCGACGTCCAGCGGCGCCATCCCGGCCAGCATCGGCAGCAGCTCGCGCAGCCGCGCGCCCAGCTCGGAGGCGCGCAGCCGGGAGGCCGGCGCCTTGGCCAGGCACTGCACGAGCAGCTGCCACAGCTCGTCCGGGATGCCGGGGAGGGGGACGACGGTCTCGGTGACGTGGCGGCGCAGGACCGCGCCGGGGTGGCCGCCGCCGAAGGGCGTGAAGCCGGCGAGCAGCTCGTACAGGACCGTGGCCAGGGCGTAGATGTCGACGGAGGCCCGCGGTGGCAGGCCCTCGACGATCTCCGGGGCCAGGTAGTCGGGGGTGCCGATGATCTTCGTGGCGCGGGTGCGCCGGGGGGTGTCGATGAGCTTGGCCACCCCGAAGTCGGTCAGCAGCGCGGGGTGCGAGCCGCCGGGGCCGAGCGGGCCCTGCATGTCCAGCAGCACGTTCTCCGGCTTGACGTCGCGGTGCACGACCCCGGCGGCGTGGGCGGCGGCCAGGCCGTCGGCGACGTCGGCGACGATGGCCACCGCGGCCTCGGGTGCCAGGCGCCGCTCCCGGTCCAGGCGGGTGCGCAGGTCCGTGCCGCGGACCAGGTCCATGACCAGGGCGAGGTCGTTGCCGTCGACCACCAGGTCGCGCACGGAGACGACGTGCGGGTGCTCCAGGCCGAGCAGGGCGGTGCGCTCCTGGACGAAGCGTGAGACGAGTTCCTGGTCGGACGCCAGGTCCTCGCGCAGCAGCTTGATCGCGACGGGTCCCTCGGGCCCCTCGCCCAGCCACACCGTGCCGGCGCTGCCCCGCCCGAGGATCTGGTGGGCGGTGTACCGGCTGCCGATCTTCCGTGCCAAGACTGCTCCTACCGACGCGTGTTGCGCACAAAGCTACGCGTCCGACGAGCCGGCCTTCACGGCGGAGGCGGAAATCACCCGTCAGTTGTCGACAAATCTCCAGAGTCGGGGGTGCAGGGCGCCCGGGCGGGCCCCGGGCGGGTCAGTTGCCGCCCGAGCCGCCCAGGTCCCCGATCCAGCCGGTGACGGTGCCGAACCAGTCGCTGAGCTGGTCCCAGTAGCCCTTGCCGGTGCCGATCCAGTCCTGGAGCGGGCTCAGCTCCCAGACCAGCCAGCCGGCCACGAAGAGGATGACGAGGGTGACCAGGCATCCCTTGAGGCAGCCGAGACCGGGGATGCGCATGGGATTGGCGCTGCGCTGCCGCGGCGGCCGGGGCTCGCGCCGGGGCGCCTGCGGCTCGGGCGCGGGCGGCGGGGCGTAGCGCTGCGGCTGGGGCTGCTGGGGCTGCGGTGTGGCGTACCGCTGCGGCTGGGGCTGGGGCTGCTGCGGGTAGCCGTAGCCCTGCGGCGGCTGCTGGGGGCGCGGCTGCTGCTGCGGGCGGGCGACCTGCCGCTGGGGGCGGCGGCGCAGCGGGTCCTCGTTCGGGTCGAGGTACTGGACCTGCGTCTGCTCGTTGCGGTCGCGGGCGGCGCGGAGCTGGTTCTGCCAGGGGTGCGGGTCCTCGGGCCCGCCGGGCTGCCCGCCCTGTCCCGGCCCGCCCGGCTGTCCCGGCGGCACCGGCGGCATGACGGCGGTCGGGTCGGCCGCGCCGCGGTGCGGCAGTACGGCGGTGGGGTCGGCGGCGCCCGCGGGGTTGCCGGTGTGCGGCAGGACGCTGGTCGCGCCGTTGGGGTCGTAGGCGCCGTTCGGGTTCTGCGGCAGGACCTGCGTCGGGTCGGCGGCGCCCGCGGCGCCCGGCACCGGCGCGGGGGCCGGGTCGGGGGCGAGGAGCGCGCCGACGTTCTCGGCGGCGCCGATCTGCGCGCTGTTCGCGTGCACGCCGATGCCCTCGGCGACGACGCGCAGGCCGCGGGCGAGGTTCTCGGCGCTGGGGCGCTCGTCGGGGTTCTTGCGCAGGCAGCGCTCGATGACCGTCCACAGCGGGTCGGGGACGGTGGAGGGACGGCGCGGCTCGGAGCTCAGGTGCTGGTGCAGCACCTCGAGGGCGGAGCCGCCGGAGAACGGCGGGCGGCCGGTGACCAGCTCGTACAGCAGGATGCCGGCGCCGTAGATGTCGACGGCGGAGGTCTGCGGGCGGCCCTCGGCGGACTCCGGGGCGACGTACGCGGGCGTGCCGACGAACTCGTGGGTGCGGGTGAGGCCGGGCGAGTCCGCCAGGCGGGCGATGCCGAAGTCGGTGAGCATCGGGTGCATCTCGCCGCCGGTCTGCTTCAGCAGCACGTTGGCCGGCTTCAGGTCGCGGTGGACCACGCCGTCGGCGTGGCTGGCGGCGAGCGCGTCGGCGATCTGGGCGGTGAGCAGGGCGGCGGCGACCGGGGTGAACGGTCCGTTCTCCCGCAGGTAGCGGTGCAGGTCGGGGCCGTCGACGAGGTCCATGACCAGCGCCAGCAGCTCGCCCTCGACGACCAGGTCGCGGACCCGGACGATGTTGGGGTGGGTCAGCCGCAGCAGGACGGAGCGCTCCCGCAGGAAGCGCATCACGATGTCGGCGTCGCTCGCGAGCTCCTCCTTGAGGACCTTGATCGCGACGGTCTCGCCGGGCTGTCCGGCCACGGCCGCCTCGGCGCCCGCGGTCTCCCGCTGGCGGGCACGCCAGACGGTGCCCGTGGCACCGCGACCGAGGGGCTGCTCGAGGAGGTACTTGCTGCCTACCGGCCGCACGTCATGCGCTCCCTGTTGCTTGCTGGCTGTTCCGACCCACTGTAGTGCCGCGGTGTGCGGCCCGGGCTGTCGTCGTCCTGTGGTTCCCATTGGTACGCCGGTGCGCCGTACGTTCCGCTTCGGCGCATGTCCGAAGGAAAGACGCGCCACCCGGTCCCTTGGTTGCCGGGCCCGGACGTGACCGATCTCAAGCGGTCACTCCGCGGTCAGCGGCAGGTCACCCGTCAGGCATTTTTGCGGGCAGAGCCGACCATTCAAGATCATTCGATGGCGGCGGGCGGGCGCGTTGTCGGTGGCAGGTGCGAGGATGCCTCCAGTACTGGCCGACGTGCTCGTGTGGCGGTGGGGGAAGTCCGCGGTGGGGGACCGCGGAGCGAAGGCTTCGTCCCCGGCGATCGCGGGCGCCCGCGCGAAGGGACCGCTGACGGCGATGCAGATCCGGCTGACCGTCGTAGATCCGCTGGGCCCGCACGTGTCCACGGGGGGCAGAGCGCACGCCGCGAGCCGCGACGTGCTGGTCACGGCGCCGGCCGGCACGGCACTGGCGGCGGTCGCCTCCGCGCTGGCCTCGGCGGTCCCCGGCGGTGACGTCCAGGGCTCCGGCCAGGTCGTCCTGTACGCCGGGGAGCAGCGGCTCGACGCCCAGCGCAGCACCCTGGGCGAGCCCCCGCTGATCGACGGTGCCGTGCTCTGCCTGGGCGCCCCGGGCGAACCCGACCCGCACGCCGAGCCCTCCGACGTCCCGGCCCAGCTGCACGTGGTCGCCGGCCCCGACGCGGGAGGCGTCCACCTGCTGCACGGGGGGCAGATCCGGCTCGGCCGGTCCGCCGACGCGGACGTCGCGCTCGACGACCCGGACGTCTCCCGGACGCACTGCGCCGTGACCGTCGCCCCCGACGGCCGCGTCTCGGTCGCCGACCTCGGCTCGACCAACGGCACCACGCTGGACGGCGTCCGCGTCGGCGAGCGCCCCGTCCGCTTCGCGCCGGGGGCGCTGCTGCGGATCGGCGAGTCGGCGCTGCGGCTCGTCCCGGCCGCCCGGGGCACCGCGATACGGGTGGCGACGGCACCGGACGGCGAGGGGTACGTGCGCCTGACCGGCGCGGTGGCCGACGACGGGGAGCGGGTGGCCCACGGACGCGCGGCCGACGGCCCGGACGGCCCGGCCGAGCGCACGCACCACGCCCACGGCCCGATGACGTACGGCACCGTCGCGGAACCGGCCGGCCCCCCGACGGCGCCCGGCCGGGGCACCGAGCCCCGCGTCGAGAGCCACGGCACCGGGTTCCCGGGGGACGCGCCGCCCCGGGTGGACGACACGCACGCCGCTCCCACGGCGCCGACCGGCACGGGCTGGGGCTACGCGGGGATGACCGGCGCCTCCGGACGTGACGGCGTTCACGGGAGCGGGCGGGGGGAGGAGTCCGGCCCCGCCGGTGCCGGCCCCGGGCCGTCGGGTGTGGAGGGCGCGCCCGCGGGCACGGACCCGGCGGGCGCCCGGGGGGACGGCACGGGCGCGGGCGGCGGCCGCAAGGGGACGCCCCTGCGCGGGACCGACGTACCGCAGGGCGTCGTACGCAGGCGTGGGGGCCTCGGCGCGTGGGCGCGGCGGCTGGCCGGCGGGCGCGCGGGCGCGCCGGACGCGGCCGGGCCCGACGCGTACGCCGACGAGGAGGCCACCGGTCCCGCACAGGCGGCACTCCTCCCCGGCGCCCGCCCCGCGCCGGAGACGTGGCCGGACTCCGCCTCGCTGCTGCTGACGGCGCTGGGACCGGGGCCGCGGCTGTGGGAGCGGGGGCCGGAGCACCCCGAGGTGCTCGCCGTGCGGCTCGGCACGGCCGACCGGATGGCGCCCGGCGGTGCCGCACCGCTGCCCGCGGTCCCGGTGACCGTCGGGCTGCGCGAGGCCGGGGCACTCGGGCTGGCGGGCCCCCGCGCGCGGCTCACCGGGCTGGCCCGCGCCGTGCTCGCCCAGCTCGCCGCGCTGCACTCCCCCGACCTGCTGGAGATCGTCCTGATCAGCGCGGACCGGGCCCGTCCGCTCGCGGAGCGCGTCGCGGAGTGGTCGTGGCTGGGCTGGCTGCCGCACGTGCGCCCGGGGCACGGCCAGGACTGCCGCCTGCTGTTCGCCCACGACCGCGACCAGGCCATGGCCCGCGCCCAGGAACTCCTGCGCCGCCTGGAGGACCACCGGACGGACGCGCCCGCCGGCGCCCGTCCGCCGGCCCCCGCCGGCACGATCCCGGCCCAGCCGGCGGCCCCCGCCCAGGAGGGACGGCACAGCGACCCGGACGGGTACGACGGCCCGCCCGACGGGTCCGCGGCGGTCGCGGGAGCCGGCAGGCGGCCCTCCTGGGCGCCGGCGGACGACGGGAGCGACCCGGACGGCGGCTTCCCGGGGCCCTACACCGTGGTCGTCGTGGACGGCGACCCCGGCGGCGCCGACGTGCGCGAGGTGGTGGCGCGGCTGGCCCTGGAGGGCCCCCGGGCCGGCATCCACGTGGTGTGTCTCGCCGAGACGGCCGCCGCCTCCCCGACCTCGCCGGTGGCACGGACGTACGAGGCGGCCTGCGCGGTGTCGCCGGTCTTCCGCGACTGCGGCGCCGTGGCACTGCTCAGCGGTGACGTGGCGACGGCCCTGCGGCTGCTGCGCGTCGCGCGCACCGGCTCGTCCCCGAGCGGCCCGGTCGGCCACGGCACCCTCGGCACGGTGGACGCCGTCTCCGCTGCCTGGTCGGAGCGGTTCGCGCGCGCCCTGGCGCCGCTGCGCACCGACGGCGCGGCGGGCGAGCGGCACGCGCGGGTGTCCGCGCCGCTGCCCCAGGCGGCCCGGCTCCTCGACGAGCTGGGCCTCGCCCGGGCGACCCCGGCGTCCCTGATGGCCCGCTGGGCGGACGCGGCCGACGACACGGAGGCACTCGGAGGGCGCGCGCACGCCGTGCTGGGCGCGGGACCGCGCGGCCCGGTCGCGGTGGACCTCGCCGCCGAGGGACCGCACCTGCTGATCGAGGGCCCGCCCGGCAGCGGCCGCACGGAGCTGCTGCGGGCGCTCGTCGCCTCGCTCGCCTCCGCGGAGCGCCCCGACCGGCTCGGCATCGTCCTGATGGACGGCCGGGACACCGTGGGCGCGGGCCACGGACACGGCGAGGGCCTGCGCGTCTGCACGGACGTACCGCACGTCACCACCCACCTGACCGCCGACGACCCGGTCCGTATGCGGGAGTTCGCCCAGTCGCTGAGCGCCGAGCTCAAGCGGCGCGGCGAGCTGCTCGGGCGGTCCGACTTCGCCGAGTGGCACACCGGGCGCGAGGTGTCGGGGCGGATGGTCGCCCAACGCACGGCCGTGGGCGGCGGAGTGCCGGAGACGGGGGACGTCGACTCGCCGCCCAGCTCGACGCTCCGGCTGCGGCCGGGCGCGGCCCGGCGGCGGGCGGGGGCGGTGCCGCCGCTGCCCCGGCTGGTGGTCGTCGTGGACGATCTGGACGCGCTCGTCACACCCCCGCTCGGGTCGCCGGGGCGGCCCGCGGCGGGATCGGTGATGCGGGCGCTGGAGGCCGTGGCGAGGGAGGGCGACCGGCTCGGGGTGCACCTGGTGGCGGCCGCCGGGCCGGGGGGCCGTACGGCCCAGACGGAGCCGGCCCGCCGGGCGGCGCTGCGGGTCGCGCTCGACGCGCCGGCGGCGGGTCCGGACGAACCGCTGCCGGGGCGTGGGCGGTTGGCCTGGGCGGACGGCCGGAGCACGGCGTTCCAGGCGGGCCGGGTCACGGGGCGCATCCCCCGCACGGCGACGCTGCGGCCCACCGTGGTGGCGCTGGAGTGGCACCGGATGGGGGACCCGCCCGCCCGGCGGCCCGTGCGTGAGCTGGGGAACGGGCCGACGGATCTGGCGTTGCTGGCCAGCGCGTTGGAGCGGGCGGCACGGGAAGTCGCCGCCGCGGAGGTGCCGTCGCTGCTGTGACGCGGCGCGTCACGGCCGGTCCGGCGCTGCCGCGCGGGGCCGGCCGCACGGCCCGGCATCGCGGGGTGCCGTCGCCGCTGTGACGCAGGACGTCGCCCCGGTCCGGCGCTGCCGCGCGGGGCCGGCCGCACGGCCCGGCGCCGCGGGGTGCCGTCGCCGCTCTCGAGGTCGGCTCGAGGGCGGGCGGACCCCACCGCCCGCCTCTGCCGTCCCTCGCGTCGCCTCCCGGACGGGCCCCGGCACCGGGGAGACATACCGCCGCAGGCGGCGGGCCCGGCCGCGGGACGCGGGGGGCGAGTCACGACGCGATTACGATCTTCGGTTTCCCCGCGGACGCGCTCTTGCCGCCCTCACCCCCCTGGCGTACACCAGAGCGCACGGACAGCGCCGGACGTTCGACGAGGAACGAAGAACGGGGCAGTGATGCGCACGAGCAGCACCATGAGGACACGCAGGACCGCGGGGACGGTCACGGGCCGGGCGGGGAGGAGGACGGCCAGGGCCGCCGCCGTGCTCGCCGCGGGCGCCCTCGCGCTCTCGCTCACCGCGTGCAGCGGTGACGACGACAAGGACAGCGGCGACAAGGCGAGCCAGGGCAGCGGCGGCGAGAAGCCCGCCACGCTGACCCTCCCCAAGCTCGACGGCGAGAGCCTGGAGGTCGCCGCCGTCTGGACCGGCGCCGAGCAGGACAACTTCAAGAAGGTCCTCGCCGAGTTCGAGAAGCGCACCGGCGCGAAGGTGACCTTCGTACCGGCGCAGGACCCGATCATCAACTTCCTCGGGTCGAAGATCGCCGGCGGCGCCCCGCCGGACGTGGCGATGCTCCCGCAGCCCGGCGCCATCAAGCAGGCGGTCGACAAGGGCTGGGCCAAGCCGCTGGGCGCGGAGGCCACCAAGGAGCTGACGAAGAACTACTCGCAGGGCTGGCAGGACATCGGCAAGGTCGGCGGCAAGCAGTACGGCGTCTACTACAAGGCCGCCAACAAGTCCCTGATCTGGTACAACGCGCAGGTCTTCGAGAACGCGGGCGCCTCCGAGCCCAAGAGCTGGGACGAGTTGCTGACCACCGCGCAGACGGTCTACGACTCGGGTGTCACGCCGTTCTCCGTGGGCGGCGCGGACGGCTGGACGCTCACCGACTGGTTCGAGAACGTGTACCTCTCGCAGGCCGGCCCGGAGAAGTACGACCAGCTCGCCAAGCACGAGATCAAGTGGACTGACCCGTCCGTCAAGCAGGCCCTGACCACGCTCGCCCAGATCTGGGGCAAGAAGGACTACGTCGCGGGCGGCGCGTCCGGCGCGCTGCAGACGGAGTTCCCGGCCTCGGTGACGCAGACCTTCACCGGCGGCGACCAGCCCAAGGCGGGCATGGTCTACGAGGGCGACTTCGTGCAGGTCAACATCGGCGAGACGGACGCGAAGGTCGGCACGGACGCGAAGGTGTTCCCGTTCCCGGCCGTCGGCGACACCGCGCCGGTGGTCTCGGGCGGCGACGCGGCGGTGATCCTGAAGGACTCGAAGGCGGCTCAGGCCCTGGCCACCTTCCTGGCCTCCCCGGACGCGGGGGCGATCCAGGCGAAGCTGGGCGGCTTCCTGTCGCCGAACAAGGCCATCGACACCAACGCGTACCCGAACGAGGTGCAGAAGAAGATGGCCGACGCGCTGATCGCGGCCGGCGACGACTTCCGCTTCGACATGTCGGACCAGGCCCCGCAGGCCTTCGGCGGCACGCCCGGCAAGGGCGAGTGGAAGGCGCTCCAGGACTTCCTGAAGAACCCGAAGGACGTCGCGGGAGCGCAGGCGAAGCTGGAGGCGGACGCGGCCGCCGCCTACGGGGGCTGACGGATGGCGTCGGCCACCGCGGCAGGGGCCTCGCCGGCCCCTGCCGCTCCCAAGTCGCGCAAGAGCGTGACCGGCACCCGCCGGACCGTGGCGGCCCTGTTCCTGCTGCCCGCCCTGCTGCTGCTCGGCGCGCTCGTGGTGTACCCGATCGGGTACTCGCTGGTCCGCAGCTTCTACGACCAGTCCGGCGACTCCTTCGCCGGATTCGACAACTACCAGGCGCTGTTCACCGACGACGGCATCCGCACGGCCCTGAAGAACAACATCATCTGGGTGGTGTTCGCGCCCACGGTCGCCACCGCGCTCGGCCTGGTCTTCGCGGTGCTGACCGAACGGGTGCGCTGGGGCACGGCGTTCAAGCTGGTCGTCTTCATGCCGATGGCGATCTCGATGCTGGCCGCCGGGATCATCTTCCGCCTGGTGTACGACCAGGCGCCGGAGAAGGGCGTCGCGAACGCGGTGTGGGTGGGGGTGCACGACACCTTCGCCGAGTCGTCGGCGTTCCCGAAGGCGCACCCGGGCCGCGAGTCGCCGCTGGAACCGGCCGGCGGGGGCGCGTTCGTCACCAAGGAGCCGGTCGGCGCCGGGCAGGTCGTCACGCTCCCGCTCGTCGGCGTCGCCCCCGACCAGATGCCGGACGGTGCGGAGAAGGCGGTGCCCGCCCGGCCCGAGGACGGGAAGATCACCGGCACCGCCTGGCAGGACTTCACCCGCGGCAAGGGCGTCGGCAAGCTGAACGGCGTTGACGCCGCCGAGCTGGGCTACGCCGGGATGAAGATCGAGGCCGTCAAGGACGGCAAGGTCGTCGCGTCGACGAAGGCCGCCGGCGACGGCACGTTCACGCTGCCCGCCGCGGCCGACGGGGCGCTGCTCAGGCTGCCCGCCGACAACTTCAAGGAGGCCTACAACGGCCTGAACTGGCTCGGCCCCTCGCTCGTCACCCCGGCCATCATCGGGTCGTACGTGTGGATGTGGGCGGGCTTCGCGATGGTGCTGATCGCGGCCGGGCTGGCGGGCGTCCCCCGGGAGCTGCTGGAGGCCGCCCGGGTGGACGGCGCCAACGAGTGGCAGGTCTTCCGGCGGGTCACGGTGCCGCTCCTGGCGCCGGTCCTCGCGGTCGTGGCCGTCACCCTGATGATCAACGTGCTGAAGGTCTTCGACCTGGTCTTCATCATCGCGCCCGGCTCCTCCCAGGACGACGCGAACGTCCTCGCCCTGGAGCTGTACCGGAAGGGCTTCGCCTCGGACCAGCCGGGCATCGCGAGCGCCATCGCGGTGTTCCTGCTGCTCCTGGTCATCCCGGTGATGTGGTTCAACGTACGGCGGCTGCGGCGGGAGGTGCGGCGATGACCGCGGACGCGGGTTCTCTCACCGGGACGGCCGCCGAGCCGTCCGGGACCGCGGTGAAGGCGAGGCCGTCGCTGGGCGCGCGGCTCGCCGAGGGCGTGAGCGGCGGTTTCGTCCGGGTGTTCCTGATCGTCGTGGGCCTGTTCTGGCTCGTCCCGACGATCGGACTGCTGCTGTCCTCGCTGCGCACCCCGAAGGACATGGCGGCCAGTGGCTGGTGGAAGGTCTTCACCGAGCCCTCGCAGCTCACCTTCCAGAGCTACGAGGAGCTGCTGAAGAACGGCGACATCACCTCCTCCCTGGTCAACACCGTGCTGATCACGGTCCCGGCGACGGTGCTGGTCGTCGTGATCGGCTCGCTCGCGGGGTACGCCTTCGCGTGGATGGACTTCCCCGGCCGCGACTGGTGGTTCCTGGCCGTGGTCGGGCTGCTGGTCGTCCCCGTGCAGGTGGCGCTGATCCCGATCGCCGAACTCTTCGGCAAGATCGGCCTGTTCGGTTCGATCGTGGGTGTCATCCTGTTCCACGTCGGCTTCGGGCTGCCGTTCGCGGTGTTCCTGCTGCGGAACTTCTTCGCGGAGATCCCGAGGGAGCTGCTGGAGGCCGCCCGGCTCGACGGAGCGGGTGAACTGCGGCTGTTCGCACGGGTCGTGATGCCGCTCGGCGGGCCCGCGATCGCGAGCCTCGGCATCTTCCAGTTCCTGTGGGTGTGGAACGACATGCTGGTCGCGCTGATCTTCTCGGACTCCGGGAGCCAGCCGATCACGGTCGCCCTCCAGACGCAGGTACGGCAGTTCGGCAACAACATCGACGTGCTGGCGCCCGGCGCGTTCATCTCCATGGTGATCCCGCTGGCCGTGTTCTTCGCGTTCCAGCGGCAGTTCGTCTCCGGCGTCATGGCGGGCGCCGTCAAGTAGTCGCCGTCGCATCACCCTTGGAGGGGGCGGGCCGGGAACGGTCCGCCCCCTCCTTCGCGTGCGCGGGGTCCCCCGAATGCCCCGGCGGCCGTAACCAAGTCGCCCCGCCGGCCGTTGCCGGGCCGAGCGCCCGTGCCGACCCATGGATGTCCCCGTGCCCCGGTTCAGTGTCATCGTCCCCGCGTACCAGGTCCAGGCGTATCTGCACGAGTGCCTGGCCTCGGTGCTGTCCCAGTCGTACCCGGATCTCGAGCTCGTCGTGGTCGACGACTGCTCGCCGGACGCCTGCGGCGAGATCGCCGACGAGTGCGCGGAGCGCGACGCCCGGGTGCGGCCCGTGCACCTGCCCCGCACCGAGGGCCCGGGCCCGGCCCGCAACGCCGGGATGGAGCGGGCGGCCGGCGACTACCTGGTCTTCCTCGACGGCGACGACACCCTCGCCCCGGACGCGCTGCGCGGCATCGCCGACCGGATCAAGGAGACCGGGGAGCCGGACGTCGTGGTCTACGGCCACGCCCGCGCCTACTGGACCGGCGAGACGGTTCCCGACCGGGCCGCGGCGCACCTCACCGAGCAGGGCCCGGCGCCGTTCCCGCTGACCGGCCGGCCGGGGCTGCTGACGCTGCCGGCGGTGGCCTGGAACAAGGCCGTGCGGCGGGAGTTCGCCGAGCGCGAGGGCATCGTCTTTCCGCCCGGCGGCCACGAGCACACCCCGTGGTCGTACCCGCTGCTGATGGCCGCGCGGTCCCTCGCCACCCTGGACCGGGTCTGCGTCCACCACCGGCAGCGCCGGCGGGGCGGCGGCCCGGCCACCCCGGACGAACGCCACCTCGACGTCTTCGCCCAGTACGACCGGGTCTTCGCCTACGTCGAGTCCGACCCGGAGCTGGCCCGCTGGCGGCCGGTGCTGTTCCGCCGCATGGCCGACCACCTGACGACGGTGCTCGCCCCCGGCCGCCTGCCGCGCTCCGTGCGCGCGGAGTTCCTGCGCCGGGCCGGCGTCCACTGCCGCCGCTACCGCGTCCCCGGCACCCACGTCCCGCCGGCCGTCCGGCTGCGTCACGGCCTGCTCCGCCTGGGCCTGCGCCGCACCTACGAGGCCCTGCGGCTGGCGTCGGCGCTGCGCCGCCGGACGCTGAAGGGCTGCGCCAAGCTGCTGGGGAGGACGCGCACCGCCGCCCTGCGGCTGCACTACCGGGTCCAGCGCCGGCTCCCCCTGCGGGCCGACCGGGCCCTCTTCGCCGACGCCGGCGGCCGGGGGTACGGCGGCAACCCGGGCGCGCTGGAGGAGGCGTTCCGCACCTTCGCACCGCACGTCCGCACCGCGTGGGCCGCCGACCCCGCGCACCACCACACCGTCCCGCCCGGCACCCGCCGGCTGGCCCCGGACACGGCCGCCTACTGGACGGCGCTGGCCCGCTCCCGGTACCTGGTGCACCACACCGGTCTCGACGCCGGCCTGGTGAAGCGCCGGGGCCAGGTGCTGGTCCGGACGCCCGCCGGAACACCCCTCAAGCACACCGGCCTCGACCTCCGGGAGCACCCGGCCGCCGCCCGCGGCACCGACTTCGGCCGACTCCTGGACGACGTGGACTCCTGGGACCACCTGGTCTCGCCGAACCGCCACTCCACCCTGACCTGGGAGCGCGTCTTCCCGGGCCGCTACGCCACGCTGGAGTTCGGCCAGCCGCGCAGCGACGTGCTCCAGCGGGCGACGGCGGCGGACGTGACCCGGCTGCGCGAGACGCTCGGCATCCCGGAGGGCACCGTCGCACTCCTGTACGCGCCCGCGTACCGCGACTACCGCCGCACCCAGCGCGCGGGCCTCGACCTGGAGCGCCTCGTCACCCGTCTCGGCCCCCGCTACATGGTGCTGGCCCGCGCCCACCCCCGGCACGGCGGCCCGCTCACCACCGCGCGCCACGACCGGATCGTCGACGTCACCGGCCACCCGAGCGTGGAGGCGCTGTGCCTCGCCTCGGACGCGCTCGTCACCGACTACTCGGCACTGATGTTCGACTACGCGGGCCTGGACCGGCCGATCGTGGTCCACACCGACGAGCGGGAGGCCTTCGAGGCGGCCTGCGGCACCTACGTCGACCTGCGTTCCTGCCCGCCGGGCACGATGGCGCGCGACGAGGACGAGCTGATCGGCGTCTTCTCCGGCGGCGACTGGTGCGGCCCGCGGTCCGCCCAGCTCAGGGCCGCCTTCCGGGAGCGGTTCTGCCCGCACGACGACGGCCGCGTCGCCGAGCGCGTCGTACGCCGCGTCGTACTGGGGGAGGCGGACCTCCCGCCGGTCGTACCGCTCGCCGAACGGCGCCCCGCCCCGTCCGCCGCGGCGGCCCTCTCCCGGCCCCCGCTCGCCACCGTGCCGCAACCCGCCGGGCCGCGCACCGTCACCGACAGCCTCTGACCGCCGTTTGTCCAGTGGGAGTTCGCATGCCCCGCAGCCCGTCACGGCCCACTCCCAGCCGGCCGCCCACCCGGCGGCCGGCCGGACGGCCGGCCCGCCGGACGGCCCGAGCGGCGGGGGCCTCCCGTCGGACCAGGACAACGAAAGAAAGAGCAGTATGCCCCGCTTCAGCATCATCGTCCCGTCCCATGGGGTCGCAGGGCGGCTGTCCCAGGCGCTGGACTCGGTCCTCGCCCAGTCCTTCGGCGACTTCGAGCTGATCCCCGTCTGCGACGCCCCCGACTGCGCCGCGGCGGACATCGCCGCCGACCGGGCCGCTCGGGACTCCCGGGTGGCTCCCGTGCACTCGCCGCCGTCGGCGGGCCCGGCCGGGGCGCGCAACACCGGGGCGCGGGCGGCGACCGGCGCCTATCTGCTGTTCCTCGACGGCGACGACGTCCTGGTGCCGGGCGCGCTGGCGGCGCTGGACGCGCGGCTGGCCGAGACCGGCGGCACCTGCGTCGACGTGTTGTACTTCGAGCACGAGCGCGTCCCCTGGTGGGAGGGCGAGCCGGCCAACCCGGCCGCCCCGCTGCTGGCGAAGGCGCCGGACGGGGCCTTCTCCCCCGGCCTCGCCCCGCACCTGACCGGGGTGCAGCTGCCCGCGTGGAGCGCCGTCTACCGCCGCGCCTTCCTCGCCGAACGGCGGCTGGAGTTCCCCGCCGGGCACTACACGGACATCGGCTTCGCCACCCGGGCCGCCGCGGACGCCGACCGCATGACGGTGCTGCGCTCCGTCGTCGTACGGCACCTGGTGCGGCGCCAGGGCAGCCGGCTGAACCAGCCCGGCGAGCACCACGCCGAGCTGCTGGACCAGGCCGAGCTGGCGCTCGCGTACGCCGCCGGACGGGGACTGCCGGCCGAGCGGCGCGGGCCGCTGTTCGAGCAGCTCTTCGCCCTGATCCTGAAGACGGCGGCCCACCCGAGGCGGCTGACGCGGGGGCGCCGCGCCTTCTTCCGCCGGGCGGGCCGCCTGTACCGGCGTCACCGTCCCGCAGGCTTCCGGGCGCCGGGCGGCCGGCTCGGCGTGCAGCACCGGTTGCTGGCGTCCGGGGCGTACACCGCGTTCCGCGCCCTGCGGGGCGTCAACCGGGCGGCGTCCGGGATCCTCGGCCGCCTGCCCCGTCCGCACGGGCTGCGCACCCGCCTGCGGTACCGGCGCCGGCTGCGCCGCCCGCTGGACCCGAACCTCGTCGTGTACTGCGCGTACTGGGGCCGCGGCTACGCCTGCAACCCGGCCGCGATCCACGCCAAGGCCCGCGAACTCGCCCCGCACCTGCGCGGGGTGTTCCTGGTCGAGCCCGACCAGGCGCACACCGTGCCGAAGGGCGTCGAACACGCCGTCATCGGCAGCCGGCGCTACTGGGAGGTGCTGGCCGGCGCCGCGTACCTGGTGAACAACGCCAACTTCGCCGAGGGCGTGGTCAAGCGCCCCGGCAGCGTGCACGTGCAGACCCAGCACGGCACCCCGCTGAAGACGATGGGCGTGGACCAGTCGACGTACCCGGTCGTGGCGGCGGCCAGCGGCAGCTTCGCCAAGCTGCTGGGCCGCGTGGACCGGTGGGACTACAACCTCTCCTCCAACCGCCACTCCACCCAGATGTGGGAGCGCGCCTTCCCCGGCTCGTACGAGCACCTGGAGTACGGCTATCCGCGCAACGACGTCTTCTACACGGCGACCGCCGACGACGTCGCCCGCGTCCGGCGCGAGCTGGGCGTGCCGGAGGGGAGCACGGCCGTCCTGTACGCGCCCACGCACCGCGACCACGAGAGCGGGTTCGGCGCGGGCGGCCTGGACCTGGAGGCGTTCTGCGAGGCGGCCGGCGAGGACGTGGTGGTGCTGCTGCGCGCCCACTACTACTACGACCGGGGCGGCCGGCGGGAGGGCCGGGGCCGGATCATCGACGTCACCGGGCACCGCTCCTCCGAGGACGTGTGCCTGGCCGCCGACGCGCTGGTCACCGACTACTCGTCGATCATGTTCGACTACGCCAACCTCGACCGGCCGATCGTCGTGTACGCCGACGACTGGGACGTGTACCGGGAGACCCGCGGCGTCTACTTCGACCTGACCGCGGCGCCGCCCGGTCCGGTGGTGCACACGCCCGAGGAGCTGGCCCGCGTCTTCCGCGACGGCTCGTACGCGGACGCCGGGTCCGCGACGCTGCGGGCGGCGTTCCGGGAGCGGTTCTGCGAGTTCGACGACGGCCGGGCCGCCGAGCGCGTGGTGCGCCGGGTGCTGCTCGGCGAGCCGCCGGAGGCGATCGCGCCCGTGACCCCGCTCGCGCAGCGCGTCCCGGCCCCCGCCGCCGCCCCCCTCGTAAGGAGCTGACCCCGCAGTGCCCCGCTTCAGCGTCATCATCCCCTGCTTCAAGGTGCAGGGCTTCCTGCGCGAGTGCCTCGACTCGGTCCTGGACCAGTCCTACCGGGACCTCGAGGTCATCGCCGTGAACGACTGCTCGCCGGACGGCTGCGGCGCGATCCTCGACGAGTACGCGGCCCGTGACGACCGGCTGCGCGTGCTGCACCTGGAGGAGAACGTCGGCCTCGGCCGCGCCCGCAACGCGGGGATGCCGCACGCCACCGGCGACTACCTGTTCTTCCTGGACAGCGACGACACCCTCACCCCGGGGGCCCTGCGGGCGATGGCCGACCGGCTCGCGGAGACGGACGACCCGGACGTCCTGGTCTTCGACTACGCGCGCACCTACTGGTGGGGCGGCACCCGCCGCAACGCGCTCGCCCGGGTCCTCGCGGAGGCCGGCGACGGCACCTTCACGGCCGCCGAGCACCCGGAGATCCTCGACCTGCTGATGGTGGTGTGGAACAAGGTCTACCGGCGCGACTTCACCGAGCGGGAGGGCTTCACCTTCCCGCCGGGCTACTACGAGGACACGCCCTGGACGTTCCCGGTGATGCTCAGCGCCGGGCGGATCGCCGCGCTGGACCGCATCTGCCTCAACTACCGGCAGCGGCGCAGCGGCAACATCCTGTCCACCACCAGCCGCAAGCACTTCGACATCCACGCGCAGTACGAGCGGGTCTTCGCGTTCGTCGACGCCCGGCCGGCACTGGCCGGCTGGCGGCCGTTCCTGCACGCCAAGATGGGCGAGCACTGCCTGGACATCCTGTCCAAGCCGGACCGGCTGCCCCCCGCCGACAAGGCCGAGTTCTTCCGCCGCACCGCCGAGATGTTCCGCGCCCACCGGCCCGAGGGCGCCCGCACCCCGGCCGGGCTGCGGGTGCTGGAGGGGAGCTGGACGGCGTACCGGCTGCGCCGGCAGTCCGGGCGGGCGGGCCGGGTGCTGGTGCGGCGGACGCGGCAGGCGGGCGGCGCGGCCGCCGGGCGCCTGGGCCGGGTCCGCTCCGCGGTGAACGCCCTCCGCCCCCTGGACCCGCACCTCGTCGTGTACTCGGCGTTCTCCCACCGGGGCGTGCTCGGCGACCCCGCGGCGGTCTACCGCAAGGCCCGCGAGATCGCGCCGCACCTGCGCGGGGTGTGGGTGGTGCGCGACGAGGAGGACGCGCGGCTGCTGCCGCCGGGCACGGAGCACGTGCTCCTGGGCAGTGGGGCCTACCGCCGGGTGACCGAGCGGGCCACGTACTTCGTCAACAACGTCAACTGGCCCGGCGCCCTGGTCAAGCGCCCCGGCAGCGTCCACATCCACACCCACCAGGGCACCCCGCTCAAGTACATGGGCGCCGACCTGCTGGGCAAGCCGGGCGCCCGGCACGGCCTGGACGTGCCGCAGATGCTGCGCCGCGCCGACCGCTGGGACTACAGCCTGGTCGCCAACCGGCACTCGGAGCTGGTGTGGGAGCGGGCGTACCCCTGCCACTTCACGTCGGTGCGTACCGGCAGTCCGCGCAACGACGTCCTGGTCGGTGCCTCTCCCGAGCACGGCCGCCGGGTCCGCGAGCGGCTCGGGGTGCCCGAGGGCCACACGGTGGTGCTGTACGCGCCGACCCGCCGCGACTACCGGCGGGGCGGGCACGTGGACCGGATCGACCTGGCCCGCCTCGCCGCCGACCTCGGCGAGGACCACACGCTGATGGTCCGGCTGCACCCCGCGCTCGCCACCGGCCACGCCCGCGGCATGGGCCTGTCCGAGCTGCACCGGCGGGGCGTGGTCGTCGACGTGACGGACGAACCGCACGTCGAGGACGTGATGCTCGCCTCCGACCTGCTGATCACCGACTACTCCGCCCTGATGTTCGACTACGCGCTCCTGGACCGGCCGATCGTCGTCCACGCCGACGACTGGGGTGCCTACGCGGCGAGCCGCGGCGCCTACTTCGACATCACCGCCGAGGCACCGGGCCACGTGGCGCGCTCCTACCGGGAGCTGGCGTGGCTGCTGGAGTCGGGGGCGTGGCGGGACGAGGAGGCCACGCGGCTGCGGTCCGCCTTCCGGGCGCGGTTCGGCGAGTACGACGACGGGCGGGCCGCCGAGCGGGTCGTCCGGACGCTGTTGCTGGGCGAGGCGATGCCAGCGACGGAGCCGACGGCCACCGTCCCGGCCGCCCGCGCCGTCCCCGCGGCCGACCGCGACCTGCTGACCTCCTCGTGAGGCCGCGCACCTGGGTGCTGGTGCTGGCCGCGCTGTTCGCGCTGCTCCAGCTCGCGAACGTCTCCGGCCGGGACACGCCCGACACCAAGAACTACCTGGCGTACGCGCTGAGCCTGTCCGGCGAGAGCAAGCGCGGGGCGGCGGCGGCCACCATCGACTACGTGTGCGCGAGCCGGGCGTCGGTGGCCCGCCGTGACCAGAGCGTGCACGTGGTCCGCTTCCACCGCCCCGACCCGACCGACCGGGTCGTGGCGGACTGCCGGGCGCGGGAGTGGGGGCAGGTGGAACCCCGGCTGGCGGCCGGGCAGACCGGCGGGCACACCGTGCCCTACATGCCGGAGCGCTTCATGCGGATCTTCGAGGCGCGGCCCGGATACCCGGTGTTCCTGGTGCCGTTCGTCACCGCGTTCGGGGTGACCTGGGGGCTGTGGGCGGCGAGCGTGGTCGTCGCGTGCGCGGGCGGCGTCCTCGCCTTCCTGGTCCTGCGCACGCTGTCCGTGCCGGTGCCGCTCGCGCTGGCCGGGCAGGCCCTGTACTACGTGCTGCCGAGCGGGACGACCGCCATGCGCCCGATGACCGAGGGGCTGCTGATGGCGCTGACCCTGGCGGCGGTGTGGGGCTGCGCGCTGGTGCTGCGGGCGGGGCGCGAGCGGGCGGGACTCGGTCTGGTCGCCGGGTCCCTGATCGCGCTGTTCGCCGTCAAGCACTCGCAGGCGCTGTTCCTCGGGCTGTGCCTGGCGGCGGCCGGCGCGGCGACCGCCCTGCGGCGGCACCGGCGGGGCCGGCCTCCGGGCCGGGACGTGCTGGCGCTCGCGTCCGTGGGCCTGGCCGGGGCGCTGGTCACGGTGGCGCTGGCCCGGCTGCTGCACTACCCGTCCGAGTCCGACAGCCTCCAGGACCTGCTCACCGGGCACTTCGCGCGGCCGGACCGGGAGGATCCGTGGCCGGAGTTCTGGCAGTTGCAGGGCAACTTCTGGGTGGAGTGGCTGCGCCGGCAGGCGTGGGAGCCGCTGTTCGCCGCGGCCCTGGGCGCCGGGGCGTGGGGCGCGCTGCGACGGGGGCGCACGGCCGGCGTCTTCGTGGTCGCGGCGGCGTTCACCGGCGTCCTCACCCAGGCCGCGCACCCGGACATCGACATCTGGGGCGAGCGGCTGATCGTGCTGGCCTGGCTGCTGCCCGTGCTGGGCGTTCCGCTGCTGCTGGAGCCGGTGCTGCGGGACCGGGTGGCGCTGCCCGCGCAGGGACACGCCGACCGGGCGCGCGCGCTCGGCTGACCCCGACCCTCACCCGTTGAGGTGAAGTGACGTCAGACCGTTGACGTCGGCGGGAACATACGGCAAATGCCTCGAATGTCCCGCTTCCCCGTTCTCCAGTGAGCGCCGGCGTCCTCGCCCGGGGGGCCGTGCGCGGCGCGACGGCGCTGCGCGGCGGCCGCTCCTGGCGCCCCACCCCCTTCCAGGCCGCGGGCTTCCTGTTCTTCCTGGTGATGTCGCTGGCGTACTGGCGGGTGCCGCTGTGCTGCGACGCCGGCCAGCACGCGGCGGTGGTGGAGCGCCTGAAGGCCGGCCTCCTGCGTCCGCGCCACCCGATGGCCGACCTGCCGGGCGCGGGCAGCGCCTACTACTCGCCGTACGCGGTGGCGCAGGGCGCCTTCGCCCGGTTCGCGGGGCTGGGCGGCTGGGAGGTAGTGCGGCTCGCCGGGCCGCTGAACCTGGTGGTGGTGCTGACCGGGCTGAACCGCTTCGTGCGGGTGCTGAGCCCGCGGCCGTGGGCGCCCGTGCTGGCGCTGGGCGCGATGACGCTGCTGTGGGGCACCGAGCGGGCCTGGTGGAGCGGCTACCTGGGGCTGATGTCGATGACCGGCAACCTCGGCTACCCGTCGGCGTTCGCGATCGGCCTCACCTTCTGGGCCTGGGCGCTGACCGGGGCCCGCGCCCGCGACGGGCGCCGGGTGCGGTACGTGGGGCCCAGCGGGCTGCACGGCTTCGGCGGGTACGCGGGGCTGGGTGTCCTGTACGGGCTGATCATGCTGGTCCACCCGATCACGGCGGTGGCGGCGGCCCTGGGCGGCGTGGCGCTGGTGGCCGGGTGGCAGCGGGGGCGGCACGGGGCGGTCCTCGGCCGGTGGGCGCTGACGGGGGCGGTGGCGCTGGCGTCGGCGGCCTGCTGGCCGTACTTCGACGTGTTCGCGCTGGCCGGTGACGACAGCGTGGACGGCATGCACCGCGTCCTGTACCTGGACCTGCCCGGGGAGTTCTGGCTGGCGCTGCTCGGGCTTCCGGCGCTGTGGCTGCGCGGGCGGCGCTCGGCGCGGGACCCGCTGGTGCTGATGTTCGTGCTGGACTGCGCGGTGGTGGCGTTCGGCTGGTTCAGCGGCCACTACACCTACGGCCGGATCCTCGGGCTCACGCTGGTGCCGTCGCAGTTCGCCGTGGCGATCGAGCTGGCCGCTCCCCGGCCGTGGGGGTGGTGGCGGCGGCTGCTGGGCACGGTGGTGGCCGCGGGGGCCCTGCTGGGCTTCCTCACGGTCCAGGCGGGGGCGGTGGTGCCGCGCCCGCTGGATCCGGTCGGCTTCGAGCAGCCGCCCGACTGGCCGACGTACGCGTGGGCCGCCCGGCACATCGGGCCCGGCGAGGTCGTGATCACCGACGGCTACTACGCCGCTCACGCCATCGCCGGGTACGGGCCGAACCTCGCGGCGCCCGCCTGGCCGGACCCGTCCCTGGACGAGCGGGAGCGCAGGCGGCGCGTGGCCGACGTGAAGGCGTACCTCGCCCCCGGCTCGACCCGCGCCCTGCGCGCCGCCGTCGTGCGCCGCTACCACGTCCGCTGGCTGCTGCTGACGCGCTGGCACCCGCTGCCCGAGGAAGCGGTGGTCAGGGCGTGGAGCGAGCGCACGGGGGAGGTGCTGGCGCGGGTCGGGGGATGACCCGGACGCCGGGGACTACTCGATGACGAGCTCGACCGGGATGTTGCCGCGGGTGGCGTTGGAGTAGGGGCAGACCTGGTGCGCCTGCTCGACCAGCTTGCGGCCGGTCTCCTCGTCCACGCCCTCGGGCAGTTCGACGCGGAGGGTGACGGCGAGGCCGAAGCCCTCGCCCTGCTTGCCGATGCCGACCTCGGCGGTCACCGCGGCGTCGGTGACGTCGACCTTGGCCTGCCGGCCGACGAGGCCGAGGGCGCTGCCGAAGCAGGCGGCGTACCCGGCGGCGAAGAGCTGCTCCGGGTTGGTGCCCGACCCGTCGCCGCCCATCTCGACGGGGGCGCTGAGAGCGAGGTCCAGCTTGCCGTCGGAGCTGACGGCGCGGCCGTCACGGCCGTGCGTGGCGGTGGCGGCGGCGGTGTAGAGCGCGTCCATGAAAAACCCGTCCCTCTGAGAGCTGAAGCGTTTCCGACCACTGAAGTGAAGCACACAATTAAGTTGCGCACAACTAATTGCCCTACACGGCTACCCTGGACCCATGACCACGCCACCGCCCCCCGCCGCGACGGACTGGCTCCGCCTCGACCAGCAGATCTGCTTCTCCCTGAACGCCGCCTCGCGCGCCTTCGGCGGCGTGTACCGCGTGCTGCTCAAGGAGCTGGGGCTCACCTACCCGCAGTACCTGGTGATGCTGGTGCTGTGGGAGCACGGCGAGCTGCCCGTCAAGAAGCTCGGCGAGCACCTGCGGCTCGACTCGGGCACGCTGTCGCCCCTGCTCAAGCGGTTGGAGGCGGCCGGCCTGGTCCACCGGGAGCGCAGCGCGCAGGACGAGCGGTCGGTGCGGGTGCGGCTGACGGAGGAGGGCGTCGCGCTGCGCGAGCGGGCCGCCGAGGTGCCGCGCCGGATCGCCGCGGCGACGGGTCTGGAGCTCGCGGAGGTCCAGGACCTCCGCACCCGTCTCGACCGCCTCACGACGGCCCTGGACACCTACCCCCTCTAGGACTGCGGGCGGCCGTGCCCCCGGGGCCGGCACGACAGGGCCGGCCACGCGAGGGGCGAGCGCCTCACAACGCCTTCAAGCCCTCCGCCGTGGCCCGCGCCAGCGCCCCCAGGTACCCCTTCGGCAGCTTCGCGCTGCGCACCACCACCGCACGCCAGTACAGCGGCCCCGAGATCAGGTCCAGCGCCAGGTCCGCGTCGAACCCCGCGCGCAGCTCGCCCCGCTCCTCCGCCGCCGCCAGGATCCTGCTGGCGACCCCGTCCTGCCCCTCCCGCAGCGTCTTCTGCAACGCCTCGGCGATCTCGGGACTGCGGGCGGCCTCCGCCTGGAGGTCCGGGATGATCTGCGAGGCCACCGGATGCCGCAGGGCCCGGGACGTCACCTCGTACAGCAGCCGCAGGTCCCCCTCGAGCGACCCGGTGTCCGGCGCGGGCAGACCCTGCACCGCGAGCGCCGACACGATGTCGAGCACCAGGTGCAGCTTGGAGCGCCAGCGCCGGTACACCGCCGTCTTGCCGACCCCGGCCCGGCGCGCGATCCCCTCGATGGACATCCTCGCGTAGCCGACCGCCGCGAGCTCCTCGAAGACGGCCGCCCGGATCGCCTCCGTCACGTCCTCGCGCAGCACGGCCGCCCCGGCGGGGGCCCGGCGGCGCGGACGCGGCTGGGGCTCGTCGGCGACGGCGTCGGCATCGGCGTTGGTCGTCATACGGGCCAAGCATAGGGGCGTTACGACGAAACGGTTGCGTTCCGACGTCCTGCGGGCCTACGCTCACGTCACGACGATACGGTGCCGTCCCGACGTAAAAGAACGGCCGGCGTCCCGCAGGGAAACACCGGGAATCGCCGCACCCCCTCCCCCGAGCGAAAGCAGCGGATGTGAGCCAGGTCCTCGACACACCGCCCCCGACACCGGCCAGGGCCACCCCCGCCGCACCCCACGACCTCGCGGACCTCGCCGCCCGCCACGGTCTGGCGGTCAGCGGCGCACGCCCCTCCCTGCCCGCGTACGTCCGGCAGCTGTGGGCGCGCCGGCACTTCATCGGCGCCTTCGCCACCGCCAAGCTCACCGCCCAGTACAGCCAGGCGAAGCTGGGCCAGCTGTGGCAGGTGATGACGCCGTTGCTGAACGCGGCGGTGTACTACTTCATCTTCGGCGTGCTCATGGACACCAAGCAGGGCGTGGAGGACTACGTCCCGTTCCTGGTCACCGGCGTGTTCGTGTGGACGTTCACGCAGAGTTCGCTGATGGCGGGCACCCGGGCCATCTCCGGCAACCTCGGCCTGGTGCGGGCCCTGCACTTCCCGCGGGCCGCGCTGCCGGTCTCCTTCTGCCTCCAGCAGCTCCAGCAGCTGCTGTTCTCGATGGCCGCCCTGGCCGTCATCCTGCTCGCCTTCGGTGTGCCGCCGGGCGTCTCCTGGGTGCTGACGGTGCCGGTCCTCGTGCTGCAGTTCGTGTTCAACACCGGGCTGTCGATGGTCATGGCCCGGGTGGGTGCCAAGATCCCCGACATCGCCCAGCTGATGCCGTTCCTGCTGCGCACCTGGATGTACGGCTCGGGCGTCATGTTCAGCATCGACCACATGACCGGCCCGGACAGCGGCCTGCCGTCCTGGGTCGGCACGGTGCTCCAGCTCAACCCCGCCGTCGTCTACATCGACCTGATGCGCTTCGCGCTGATCGACAGTTTCGACGGCAGCCACCTGCCGCCCCACGTGTGGGCGCTCGCGGCGGCCTGGGCACTGGCCGCCGGGATCGGCGGCTTCATCTACTTCTGGAAGGCCGAGGAGACGTACGGTCGTGGCTGACAGCACCGGCACCATCCAGCAGGCGGACGAACGCGTCCCCACCGTCGTCGCCGACGGCGTCGACATCGTCTACCGGGTCAACGGCACCGGTGCCGGGCGGGGCTCGGCGACCGCCGCCCTCAACCGCATCCTGCGGCGCGGCACCGCCGAGAAGGCCGCGGGCGTGCGCCGGGTGCACGCGGTGAAGAACGTGTCCTTCGTGGCGTACCGCGGCGAGGCGATCGGGCTCATCGGCACCAACGGATCCGGCAAGTCGACCCTCCTCAAGGCCGTCGCCGGCCTCCTCCCGGTGGAGAACGGCCGCATCTTCACGGACGGCCAGCCCTCCCTGCTCGGCGTCAACGCGGCCCTGATGAACGACCTCACCGGCGAGCGCAACGTGTACCTCGGCGGCCTGGCGATGGGCATGTCCCGCCCCCAGATCAAGGAGCGGTACCAGGAGATCGTCGACTTCTCCGGCATCAACGACAAGGGCGACTTCATCACCCTGCCGATGCGCACCTACTCCTCCGGCATGGCGGCCCGGCTGCGCTTCTCCATCGCCGCCGCCAAGGACCACGACGTCCTCCTCGTCGACGAGGCCCTGGCCACCGGCGACCGCTCCTTCCAGAAGCGCTCCGAGGAACGCATCCGGGAGCTGCGCAAGCACGCCGGCACGGTGTTCCTGGTCAGCCACAGCAACAAGTCCATCCGCGACACCTGCGACCGGGTGCTGTGGCTGGAGCGCGGTGAGCTGCGCCTGGACGGGCCGACGGACGAGGTGCTGAAGGAGTACGAGAAGTTCACGACCCGGTAGGCGGCCGGCACACGTGAAGGCGCCCCGGGTCCCGAGGACCCGGGGCGCCTTCACGCCACTGCGGCGCC